>DATAYB010000189.1:0-18473 GCA_036272795.1 Pseudonocardia sp. | reverse complement strand
CCGGACACTCGGGTCCCCCGGGTCGGTACCCACCTCGATCACCGCATCAACCGCCACCGGGACCGCAACCGCCGCCGAGGGCTCCAGTCCAGCGCGCAGCACGGCCAGCGTGGCCGCCCGGTACATCGCGCCGGTGTCCAGGTAACCCGCCTTGAGCTGGCGTGCCAACCGGCGCGCCACCGTCGACTTCCCGGTGCCGGACGGTCCGTCCAGCGCGACGACCCCGCGCAACCGCTCAGCACCCACGAGTGTCCATTGTGCCGTGTCACCCGATGGAGCCGCCGCCCGCCAGGGCAGGCGCCCCCGATCGGGGTGGGTCGGGCCGGTCGGCGCGGGCGGTCAGGCGCCGGTCAGGGGGGTGTGACGCCTCTCCCGCGAGTTGCTCCGGTCGGGTCAGCGGGGCAGGTCGGTGCGCAGTGCGGCCGCGCCGCGCAGGTAGACGTGCCGCACGTCGGCCCTGGACAGGTCGGTCTCCACGTGGGCCATCAGCCGCAACACCCTCGGCATCGCGCCCGGCACCGCGATCTCGGTGGCGCAGAGCAGGGGGACGTCGGTGAGCCCCATCTTCCGGGCCGCGTAGGCCGGGAACTCCGAGGTGAGGTCGGGAGTGGCGGTGAACAGCATGGAGATCACGTCATCCGGGGAGAGCTTGTTGCGGTAGAGCACCTCGGCGACCAGCTCGGCGGACGCCTCGAGGACCTCTTCCCGATCATCGTGGTCCACCTGCGTCGCCCCACGCACCGCGCGAACTGCCATGTCGCACACGATACGTCGTCGATCGTCCCGAAGCCCGCTGGGCGAGCCTTACCGTCTCCGCACGGCTGAGAGCCGGGTCCGGCGTACCCTCTCCGCGCGGCCGGTTGATCGTTTCGCCTGGCCGGCCAACACCCCCGACGGAAGGACCTCCATGAAGCCCGGCGACCAGGTCAGCGACTTCGAGCTGCGGGACGAGACGGGCCAGACGCGCCGGCTCGGCGAACTGCTCGCGGACGGTCCCGTGGTGCTGTTCTTCTACCCGATCGCGTCCAGCTCGGGCTGCACCCAGGAGGCCTGCCACTTCCGTGACCTGGCCGGGGAGTTCGCCTCGGTCGGCGCGCGGCCGGTCGGGATCAGCCCGGACTCGGTGAGCAAGCAGCAGAAGTTCGCCTCGGCGCACTCGCTGGGCTACCCGCTGCTCTCCGATGAGGGCGGCGCGGTCGCGAAGGAACTCGGCGTGTGGCGCAAGCTGCTGCCGATCCACACCAAGCGCGTCACCTTCGTGATCGGCGAGGACCGCCGGGTGATCGAGGTGATCCGAGGCGAGGTGCAGTTCGACAGGCACGCTGACGAGGCGCTGCGGGTGCTGCGCGAGCGCCAGGCGGCTGCCTGAGCGGTCGGCCGGCCCGGCGGGCAAGCCCGCCGGGCCGGCCGGATCAGCTAGAGACCGACCGCCTCGTAGAGCGAACCCAGCTCGGGGTGGGTGAGCGGGCGCAGCGAGCCGGGGCGCTGCGGCCCCAGCTGGACCTCGGCGATCGCGGTGCGCACCAGCCGCTGCACCGGGTGCCCGACCTCGTCGAGCAGCCGCCGCACCACGTGCTTGCGGCCCTCGTGCAGCACCAGCTCCACCATGGCCCTGCCGGCGTGCGCGTCGACCACCTTGAACGAGTCGACCCGCACCGGGCCGTCGGCGAGCTCCACGCCATCGCGCAGCCGCTTGCCCAGGTCCCTCGGGATCGGCCCAGGCACCTCGGCCAGGTACGTCTTGGGCACCTCGAAGGATGGGTGCATCAGCCGGTGGCCGAGCTCGCCGTCGTTGGTCAGCAGCAGGAGGCCCTCGGTGTCGGCGTCCAGGCGCCCGACGTGGAACAGCCGGTCGTCCTTGCCGGCCACCAGGTCACCGACGCAGGGCCGGCCGCGCTCGTCGGACATCGCGGAGAGCATGCCGCGCGGCTTGTTCAGCGCCAGGTGCACCATGTCGTCGCGCAGCTCGACGCGGGTGCCGTCCACCCGCACCACGGCGACCGTGGGGTCGATCCGCCGTCCCATCTGCCGGACGACCTCGCCGTCCACACTCACCCGGCCTTCGGCAATCATCTCCTCGGCCGCGCGGCGAGAGGCAACGCCGGCCTGGGACAGCACCTTCTGCAGTCGGGTTCCGCTCGGCTCAGCAGAAAAACGCTGGTCAGACATCGTCGATCGAGTCCACCTCGGGTAGCAATGGGGCCAATGGGGGCAGCTCGGCCAGTGAAGACAGACCGAGCCGCTCCAGGAACAGCTCCGACGTGCGGTAGAGGATGCCCTGGGTTTGCGGGTCGATTCCGAACTCCTCGACCAGCCCCCTGGTCAACAGCGTACGCATGACCCCATCGCAGTTGACGCCTCGGACCGCCGAAACGCGCGCCCTGGTCACCGGCTGTCGATAGGCCACCACGGCGAGTGTCTCCAGCGCGGCCCTGGTCAGCTTGGCGCGCTGGCCGTCCTTGAGCAGGCGTTCGACGTAGCCGGCGTACCGGTCGCGGGTGTAGAACCGCCAGCCGGCGCCGACCTTGCGCAGGTCGATGCCGCGCTCTCGGGCCCGGTAGTCCTCGGTCAGCCGGCGCAGCGCGACCTCGATCCGGTCCGTCGGCTGCGCCAGCGCGGCGGCCAGCACCGACTCCTCCACCGGCTCGTCCACGACCAGCAGCAACGCCTCGAGCGCGCTGTCCAGTACGTCGTCCTCGGTCAGCTCGTCGGGCGGTTCGACCGGCGGTTCGACCGGCAACTCCTCGGGCACCGGGTGTTCGGTGCGCAGGTCGTGCTCCGTCACTGCTCGCCTCGGGGACCGGCCCAGCTGACGATCAGCTCGCCGAAGGACTCCTCCTGCTCCAGCGCCACGCTGGCCTCGCGGTAGAGCTCCAGTACGGCGAGGAACCGGGCCACGACCTGCAGCGGCTCTTCGCAGTCGGCGGTCAGCTCGTGGAAGCTGGCGCGGCCGAGGCGCAGCAGCCGCTCGCGCAGCACGGCCATGTGCTCGGGCACCGAGACCAGCCCGGCGTGCAGGTGGTCCAACGACACCGTCGGCGGGGGCTTCGGCCGGAACACCGAGGCGGCCAGCTCGGCGAAGCGCTGGGCGTCCATCCCGAGCATGACCTCGGGCAGCAGCTCGGCGAACCGGGGCTCCAGCGCGACCGACCTCGGGTAGCGCCGCTGTGCGGAGGCCTCCAGCTCGACGAACAGCGCCGCGACCTGCTTGTAGGCCCGGTACTGCAGCAGCCGGGCGAACAGCAGGTCGCGCGCCTCCAGCAGGGCCAGGTCCTCGACGTCCTCCACATCGGCGCCGGGCAGCAGCCGGGCCGCCTTGAGGTCCAGCAGCGTCGCCGCGATCACCAGGAACTCGGTGATCTCGTCGAGGTCGGCCTCGGTGCCGGCGGCGGCGAGTGCCCTGGTGTGCGCGATGAAGTCGTCGGTGACCTGGTGCAAGGCCACCTCGGTGACGTCCAGCTCGTGCTTGTTGATCAGATGTAGGAGCAGGTCGAACGGGCCGTTGAAGTTGTCCAGGTTGACGGTGAACCGGGGTACGGCCACCTCACCGGAGCGGTCGGGCGCCAGTTCCGGCGCCCGCTCCGGCGTGACGACCGGGCTCACCTGGCGGCCGCCTCGCGGGCGATCACTTCGCGCGCCAGGTGTCGGTACGCCTCGGCGCCCGCCGAGCTGGGTGCCCAGCGGGTGATGGGTTCGCCGGCGACCGTGGTCTCCGGGAACCGCACCGTGCGGTTGATCGTGGCGTCGAACACCAGCTCGCCGAAGGCCTCGATCACGCGGGCCCTGACCTCGCGGGTGTGCACCGTGCGGGGGTCGTACATGGTGGCAAGGATGCCGCTGATGGCCAACCGGGGGTTCAACCGGTCCCGCACCTTCTCGATCGTGTCCATCAGAAGCGCCACCCCACGCAGGCTGAAGTACTCGCACTCCAGCGGGATGAGCACGCTGTCCGCGCAGGTCAGGGCGTTGATGGTGAGCAGACCCAGCGACGGCTGGCAGTCCACCAGGATCATGTCGTAGTCGCCGAGCACCGGGCGCAGGACACGACCGAGAGCCTGCTCCCTGCCGACCTCGCTGACGAGCTGGACCTCGGCGGCGGACAGGTCGATGTTGCTGGGCAGCAGGTCCATCCCGGGCACCTTGGTCGGGATGATGACCTCGTCGACCTTGGCGTCCTGCCCGATCAGCAGGTTGTGGACGGTGCGGTCCAGCTGGTGGGGCTGCACGCCGAGGCCCACCGACAGCGCGCCCTGCGGGTCGAAGTCGACGAGCAGCACCCGGCGCCCGTACTCGGCGAGCGTGGCGCCCAGGTTGATCGTGGACGTGGTCTTGCCGACGCCGCCCTTCTGGTTCGCGACGGCGATCACCCTGGCGGGACCATGGAAGTTGAGCGGGGACGGCACGGGGGCGACGGCGCGGGGCCGGACGGTCGGGTACTCATCCGGCTCGTCGAGCGGCGCCGGCCCCGGATCCATCGGCCGGGGTGTCGACATGAGAGGCTCCGTCGGGTCGCTCGCACTGTGCGAGGTTCGGCTCGGCCAGCCCGCCGGCAGGCCCGGCGATCCTGGTGGTCAAACACGTCTGGGTGGTCAACGCGTCAGGGTAGGCGTCCGCTCGATACCAACCAAAGCGGCTCGCCGCGTGTTGCCGGTGGGTTTTCCGAGATCCGTGGTAGCGCGTGTTGCTCAGCCGAGCGCCCTGGGGTGCGCCAGCGTGTACACCTCACGCAGCGAGTCGACGGTGACCAGCGTGTATACCTGCGTGGTCGTGACCGAGGCGTGCCCGAGCAGCTCCTGCACCACCCGCACGTCGGCGCCACCCTCCAGCAGGTGTGTCGCGAACGAGTGTCGCAGGGTGTGCGGCGACACCGGCTCGGTGACCCCCGCCCGCTCGGCGGCCGTGCGCAGCGCCTGCCAGGCACTCTGGCGCGACAACCGGCCGCCCCGGGCGTTCAGGAACAGCGCGGGCGTACCCCGGCCCCTGCTGGCCAGGCCCGGCCGCACGCGCACCCGGTACGCCTCCAGCGCCGCCACCGCCGGCCGCCCGATCGGCACCAGCCGCTGCTTGCCGCCCTTGCCGGACAGCCGCGCGCCGCGCTCGGCCAGGTCGACGTCGTCCAGGTCGAGCCCGACGGCCTCGGAGATCCGCGCGCCGGTGGAGTAGAGCAGCTCGAGCAGTGCCCGGTCCCGCAGGCTGAGCGGCGCGTCCAGCGCGCACGCCTCGAGCAGCCGCTCCACCCGGTCCAGCGGCAGCGCCTTGGGCAGCCGGCGGGGCGGCGTCGGCGGGTGCACCTCGCGAGCGGCGTCGGTGGCCAGCAGCCCGTCGCGGACCGCGAACCTGTGCAGCCCGCGCACCGCGACCAGTGCGCGGGCGGCCGAGGAGGTGGCCAGCGGCGGGTGGTCGGCGTTGCCCTCGCGCAGCACGGCGAGGAACTCCCCCACCACCAGCTCGGTCACCTCGGCCAGCTCGGCGATGCCCCGGCCGCTCAGGTACTCGGCGTATCGCCGCAGGTCACGGCGGTAGGACCGCAGCGTGTTGTCGGCGATACCCCGTTCCACGACGAGGTGGTCCAGGTAGCCACGCAGCACCCGGTCGAGCTGGTTGGGCACCGCGCCGGGCCCCCCGGTCGGCACTGCCTAGTCGCCTGACGCCGCTGAGTCGACGGTGCCCGACCCGGCTGAGGTGCCAGGAGCACCCGAGGCGAACGCGGTCGGCCGGTCCGGCCATGGGGCGTCCAGCGGGCGCGGCTCACCGGCCCCGGTGTGCACGACGTGCACGGCGAGGACCGCGGCCGCCGACACGGCGTTCACGATCTCACCGGCGAGCACTGCGCGGACCGCATCGGCCAGCGGCTGCCAGCTGATCTCGAGGTCGGCCTCCTCGTCGTCCCCGAGATCCGGCCTCGGCACCGCCGACAGACCCCTGGCCAGGTACACCCGCACGCTCTCGTCGGAGAAGCCGGGTGAGGGCGCCAGGTCCAGCAGCACCGACCACTCGGTCGCGGCCAGGCCGGCCTCCTCGGCCAGCTCGCGCGCGGCGGTGGCGGCAGGGTCCTCGCCGTCGACGTCGAGCAGGCCGGCCGGCAGCTCGCGCAGCCTGCGGCGCACGGCGTGCCGGTACTGGTCGATGACCGCGAGCCGGTCGTGCTCGTCCAGCGCCGCGATGGCCACCGCCCCGGGGTGCTCGATGATCTCCCGCACGGCCACCCGGCCGCCCGGCATCTCCACCTGGTCGGCCCGCAGTCCCATCACGCGGCCCCGGTAGATCCGCCGGGTGTCCCGCACCGGGAAGTCGTGCCGCTGCCCGGTCGGCGTCACCTGGGCACCCCGGCGCGCTCCGGCTCACGGTCCGACTCTCGTTCCGGCAGCTCCACCGGCAGCCGGTCGGCCGCCCGGTAACGCAGCGCGGCGGCCACGAACGCCCGGAACAGCGGGTGCGGGCGGGTCGGGCGGCTCTTCAGCTCGGGATGCGCCTGGGTACCGACGAAGAACGGGTGCTGCTCGGCCGCCAGCTCGACGAACTCGACCAGGCGCCCGTCCGGCGACGTACCGGAGACCACCAGGCCGGCCTCGGCCAGCTTGTCCCGGTAGGCGTTGGCCACCTCGTAGCGGTGCCGGTGCCGCTCGGAGACGCGGGTGGTGCCGTACGCCTCGGCGGTCACCGTGCCCTCGGCCAGCACCGCCGGGTAGGCCCCGAGGCGCATGGTGCCGCCCATGTCACGCTGGCCGGACACCACGTCCTCCTGGTCGGCCATGGTGGAGATGACCGCGTGCGGGGTGTCCGGGTCGAACTCGGCGGAGCTCGCGCCCTCCAGGTCGGCCAACGAGCGGGCCACCTCGATCACCATGCACTGCAGCCCGAGGCACAGCCCGAGCACGGGGATGCCGCGCTCCCTGGCGTACCGGATCGCGCCGATCTTGCCCTCGATGCCCCGGATGCCGAAGCCGCCCGGGATCAGCACACCATCCACCCCGGCCAGTGCGGTGGCGGCACCGGCGGCCTCGCAGTCGTCCGAGGTCACCCACGTGACGTCGACGTGCGCCCGGTGCGCGAAGCCGCCAGCCCGCAGCGCCTCGGTGACCGAGAGGTAGGCGTCCGGCAGGTCGACGTACTTGCCGACCAGCGCGATCCGCACCGTCTCCTTCGGGTGGTGCACCCGGTCCAGCAGGTCGCCCCAGACCGTCCAGTCCACGTCCCGGAACGGCAGGCCGAGGCGGCGCACCACGTAGGCGTCCAGGCCCTCGGCATGCAGCACCTTCGGGATGTCGTAGATCGACGGGGCGTCCGGGGCGGCCACGACGCCGTCGGTGTCCACGTCGCACATCAGGCTGATCTTGCGCTTGAGCCCGTCCGGGATCTCCCGGTCCGCCCGCAGCACGAGCGCGTCCGGCTGGATGCCGATGTTGCGCAGCGCGGCCACCGAGTGCTGGGTCGGCTTCGTCTTCAGCTCCCCCGACGGCGCCAGGTAGGGCACCAGCGAGACGTGCAGGAAGAAGCAGTTGTCCCGGCCCACGTCGTGGCGGACCTGGCGGACGGCCTCCAGGAACGGCAGCGACTCGATGTCCCCCACCGTGCCGCCGACCTCGGTGATCACCACGTCCGGGATGACCCCCGAGCTGTCCGGCGCGCCCATCGCCAGCAGCCGGTCCTTGATCTCGTTGGTGATGTGCGGGATGACCTGGACGGTGTCGCCCAGGTACTCGCCGCGCCGCTCCTTGGCGATCACGGTCGAGTAGACCTGCCCGGTGGTGACGTTCGCCTGCCCGGACAGGTTGCGGTCGAGGAACCGCTCGTAGTGGCCGATGTCCAGGTCGGTCTCGGCGCCGTCTTCGGTGACGAACACCTCACCGTGCTGGAACGGATTCATCGTGCCGGGATCGACATTGAGGTAGGGGTCCAGCTTCTGCATGATCACCCGTAGACCACGGGCGGTCAGCAGCTGGCCGAGGCTGGAAGCGGTCAGTCCCTTACCGAGCGAGGAAGCCACACCGCCGGTGACGAATACATGCCTGGTCACGCGCGTCTGCACGGATACTCACAGTAACACCGCTCAGCCACAAACCAAGTGTTAACCCGCCGAAGCACCCGGGATGGCCGCCTGCGCGTTGGCTCCGTCACCGTATCGGCCGGCCCGGCCCTCGGCCTGTTCCCGCAGCGCAAGCACCGTGGCGACCCGCCCCATCGCACTCTGCACGTCGTCGACGGTGGACAGCGAAGGGGCGTTCGACGTGTCCGCGCGCACCACGCCGACCGCGCCGGTGGCGTCCGCCGTGCCGGTCCGCCCGGCGAGCACCGCGCCCCCGCCGGCGTGGTCCAGCTCGGTGGCGAGCCGCGCCATGGTGGCCGCCCGCTCCGGGGCGTCCGCGCCGGTCAGCGCACCGCCGGTGAGGATGAGCACGAGCTGCGCGGCGGTCGGGCGGGGGCCGGGGCGTACGAAGCCGGCCTCGGTCAGCCCGGCGAGCGCCGCGGCGGCCTGGTCGGGCGCCACCTGGGGCTGGCCGTTCTGGCCGCGCACCAGCAGCACGCTGCCGAGCAGCCCGCCGACCAATCCGCCGGCGTCGGTCGCGCTGGGCAGCTGCGCGCCGGCCGGCAGCAGCCGGGTAGTCAGGTCACGGATCTGGTCGGCCCTGGCCGGGTCGACGATCGCGTCGGCGAGATCCAGCTCACCGGTGACGCTGCCGCCGGCCTGGCTGATCAGCGCGCGGACCGCGTCCCGGTCGGCCGTGTCGGCATCCGGCCCGAGCACCAGCACCACCTTGCGCTGCGCGAGCTGGCCGGCCACCACCGTCGGGGCCACCGAGGCGGCGAACGAGTTCGCGGCCCGCTGGCTGGCCTCCAGGTCGCCGTGCTGGGCGGTCAGCTGGTCCACCTGCTTGGTGAGGCTGTCCCGGTCGCCGGCGACCACCGAGAGCAACCGCTGGCTGACGCTGGTCGAGCCGAGCGCCACGCCGAGGGCGAGCGCCAGGAAGACCGCGACCAGCGAGATGAGGTGATAACGCAGGGTCAACACTTACAGCCTCCCACTCAGCATGTGCGTCAGCGTGCCCCCGGCGTGGATCAGCCAGGTCAGGGCACGTTCCAGGTAGCCCAGTAGCGCGGGGCCGGCGTCGGAGACCAGCAGCGCCGTCGCCGTGGCCAGCAGCACCGCGCCGACCAGCACCGCCACCGCGCCCGCCGAGACCGGGCTGCGGTACAGCGAGGCCACCGCCTTGCTGTCCACCAGCAGGTTCCCCACCTTCAACCGGGTCAGGAACGTGGAGGCGTTGCTGCTGGAGCGGCCCCGGTCGAGGAACTCCGCGAGCGACGCCTGGAAGCCCACCGTGACGATCAGGGCGGCGCCGTGGTGGTGGGCCAGCAGCAGCGCGAGGTCCTCCGCGTTGCCGGAGGCGGGAAAGGTCACCGCGCCGGCGCCGAGGTCCTGCACGCGCAGCAGCCCGGGCGCGTGGCCGTCCGCGAACGCGGGCACCACGACGTCCGCGCCGCAGGTCAGCACGCGGTCGGAGACATCGGACGGGTCGGCGACGATCAGGTCGGGGCGGTAACCGGCCTGCCACAGCGCGTCCGCGCCCGCGCCCACCCCGACCAGCACCGGGTGGTACTCCTTCAGGTAGCGCTTGAGCCCGACGAGGTCGGCGGCGTGGTCGGTGCCCCCGGCCACGACGACCACGTGGTGGCCGGCCAGCGGCACCCGCACGTCGGGCACGCCGACGCCGTCCAGCAGCAGCGCCCGGTCCTGGTGCATGAACTCGATGGTGTTCGCGGAGAATGCCTCCAGCTGGTTGGCCAGCCCCTCCTTGGCGCGCTCCATGGCGGCGGCCACCGAAGCGGCGCCCCGCTCCACGCCCCTCGCGATCAGCTGCTCGCCGACGAACACACCACCGTCGTGCAGCCGCACGTGTGCCCCGTCGCGCAGCCGCCGGAGCACGTCGTCGCCGACCTCGTCGACCAGCAGCACACCGGCCGCGACCAGCGCCTCGGGTCCGAGGTTCGGGAACCGGCCGGAGATCGACGGCGAGGCGTTGACCACCGCGCTCACCCCGGCGGCGACCAGCGCGTCGGCGGTCACCCGGTCCAGGTCGATCTCGTCGAGCACGGCGATGTCGTGCACCCCGAGCCGGCGCAGCAGGGCATCGGTGTTGCGGTCCACCCGGGCTGTGCCGGTCAGCCCAGGCAGCTCACGACGGTCTCGCAACGTGACGGCAGAGAGTAAGCCGGACATCCTCATAGCGCGATGGTGTCAACTGACTCACCGGACCAGCGGTATTTCGCTCCCGCGAGTCGCGAAACAGTCACCCGACCGTGTTGTGAACTCTCAGTGGGTGGAGGCCTTCCGGCGGCCTGGGTTACCGCCCGTGGAGCCGGACCTGGAGCCGGGCTCGGACTTCGTGCCGGACGTGGCGCCGGGAGCGCGGGCCTCCGACTTCTCGCGGCTCGCGGTGGCCAGCAGCTCCTCGGCGTGCGCCCGCCCGGTGCTGGTGTCGTCGAGGCCGGCCAGCATCCGGGCCAGCTCGACGATCCGGTCCGCCTCGCTGAGGGTGCGCACCCGGCCCTGCGCCACGCCGTTGCGTTGCGGGCCGCGCTTGTCGACCACGACGTGCCGGTCGGCGTACGCCGCGACCTGCGGCAGGTGCGTCACCACGATGACCTGGTGGCTCACCGCCAAGCGCGCCAGCCGGCGGCCGATCTCCACAGCGGCCCGGCCACCCACACCCGCGTCTACCTCGTCGAACACCATCGTCGGCACCGGGTCGGCGTCGGCGAGCACGACCTCCAGCGCGAGCATCACCCGCGACAGCTCACCGCCGGACGCGCCCTTGTGCAGCGGTACCGGGCCCGAGCCGGCGTGCGGCACCAGGCGGACCTCGACCTCGTCCACGCCGTCCGCCCCCGCGGCCACCCACTGCCCGCCCAGCGACAGCCCGACGCCGTCCTGACCGGCCGCCGCCCCGTCCAGCTCACGCCGCGACAGCTCCACGAGTAGCCGCGCGTCCGGCATGGCGAGCCCGGTGAGCTCCTCGGTGACCGCCGCCGCGAGCTTGCCAGCCGCCTTCCGCCGCGCCGACGAGAGCGCCTCGGCGTGCTTGGCCAGCTCGCCGGCCAGCTCGTCCCTGCGGGCCTGCAGCGCCGCGATGGCCTCGTCGCTCGTATCGATGCCCGACAGCCGTTCAGAGGCCTGCTCAGCCCAGCGCAGCACCCCGTCGGTGTCGGCGGCGTACTTGCGGGTGAGCACACGCAGCTCCGCCTGCCTGGCCAGTACCGCCTGCAGGCGCTCCGGGTCGGCGTCCAGCGCGGTCAGGTACGTGGTCAGCTCGCCGCTGAGCTCACCGAGCAGCATGGCGACCTCGGCGAGCCGGGGCGCCAGCCGCTCCAACTCCGCGTCGCCGGTGCCACTGAGCAGCCGGCGCGCCTCGCCGACCAGGCCCAGTGCGCCCGGCAGATCCGGAGCGCCCTCTGAGGCGCCGTCCAGGTCCGCCCCGTCACCGCCGGCCACCGCGACCCGCGCGCCGCCGGCGGCCGAACGCAGATCGTCGGCGGCGGCCAGCCTGCGCGCCTCCTCGACCAGTGCCACGTCCTCACCCGGCTGCGGCTTGACGGCCTCGATCTCGGACAGCCCGTGGCGCAGCAGGTCGGCCTCGCGGGCCAGCTGGCGGGCGCCGTCGCGGCGCTCGACCAGCTCGGTGCACGCGGTCCGCCACTTCAGCCGGAGCTCGCGGTAACGCCGCAGATGGGCGGCCACCGCGTCGCCGGCGAACCGGTCCAGCACCGCGCGCTGCTCGACGGGCCGCATCAGCCGGAGCTGGTCGTTCTGCCCGTGCACCGCGAGCGTGGTCTCCGCCAGCCTGGACAGCACGCCGACCGGCACCGACCGGCCACCGAGGTGCGCCCTGGACCGGCCTTCGGAGCTGATGGTGCGCACCGCGATCAGGGTGCCGTCCTCGTCGGCCTCGGCGCCGACCTCCTCGGCGATGCGCAGCGCCGGCTCCCCGGCGTCGAACCGCCCCTCCACCAGCGCGCGGCCGGCGCCCTCGGAGACCCGCGACGCCTCGGCCCTGCCGCCACCCAGCAGCGTCAGCCCGGTGACCACCATCGTCTTGCCTGCCCCGGTCTCCCCCGTGAGCACGGTGAGCCCTGGGTGCGGCTCGAGCGTGGCGTCGTCGATGACACCAAGGCCCTGGATCCGCATCTCGGCCAGCATGGCCGCAGTCTAGGGTCCGACCCCGACGAGCCTCGGGAGGGCGGTCAGGCAGCGCGCTCCCAGCGCGGCCCTCAGGTGTGGTGTGGCGGCATGGGGGCGCCGCGCCAGCCGCGCACGGGCAGCGAGAACTTGCGCACCAGCCGGTCGGTGAACGGCTGCTCCCGCAACCGGACCAGCCGCACCGGCGTCTCTCCCCTGGCCAGCTCGACGCGGGCACCCGGAGGGACCGGGATCGTGCGCCGGCCGTCACACACCAGCACAGCCGGGTAGCCGCGCGCGTCGACCTCGATGGCCACCTCGGAGCTCGGCGAGATCACCAGCGGCCTGGCGAACAGCGCGTGGGCCGTCAGCGGCACCAGCAGCAGCGCCTGCACCTCCGGCCACACCACCGGCCCGCCCGCCGAGAACGCGTACGCGGTCGACCCGGTCGGGGTGGCACACAGCACACCGTCACAGCCGAACCCGGTGACCGGGCGACCGTCGACCTCCAGCACGACCTCGAGGATGCGGCCGCGGTTGACCTTCTCCACGCACGCCTCGTTCAGTGCCCACGTGCTCCGCACCGGGCCGCCGTTGAGTACCACGGACGCCTCGACGGTCATCCGCTCCTCGACGTGGTAGTCGGCCTCGATCACCGCGCTGATGGCCTCGTCCAGCGACTCGGGGTCGGCCTCGGCGAGAAAGCCCACGCGCCCCATGTTGACGCCGAGCAGGGGTGCCCCGGCCGGCCTGGCCAGCTCGGCCGCCCGCAGCAGGGTGCCGTCGCCCCCGAGCACGAGCACCACCTCGGCGCCGTCGGCGGCCCCCGGGTGCGCGTCCACCGGTACGGGCTCCATGCCGGCCGGCAGGTCCACCGGTACCTCGGACCACTCGTCGGCGAAGATCCGCAGCCGGATGCCGGCCGCCGCAAGCCGCCGCACGACCCCGGCGGCCACCTCCTGGTTCCTCTTGCGGCCCGAGTGCACCACCAACAGTGCCTCACGTGTCACTGAGGCCCCTCCCGTACCGCCCGTTCGAGCATGGCGTCCACAGTCTCGTCGGACTCCACCGGTCCCGCCGCTCGATTGACGCCGTCATCGCCAGGCGGTTCACTCCCGGGCGCATCTTCTCCCGGGGCTTCCTCTGGCTGAGCGCCGCGCCCGGTGCTCAGCCAGAGGAAGAACTCGACGTTGCCGGCCGGCCCCGGCGCGGGGCTGGCCACCGCGCCCCTCGGGTGCCAGCCGAGCTCGGCGGCGGCGTCGGCGACCTCACGCAGCGCGGCCACCCGCAGCTCCGGCTCCCGCACCACACCACCGGGCCCGAGCCGACGCCGGCCGACCTCGAACTGCGGCTTCACCATCGGCACCAGGTCGCCGCCCACCTCGGTGCACGCGGTCAGCGCCGGCAGCACGGTGCGCAGGGAGATGAACGACAGGTCGGCCACGGTCAGCGAGACCCGGCCGCCGATGGCCTCGGGCGTGAGCGACCGGACGTTGGTGCGGTCCAGCACGTGCACCCGCTCGTCGCTGCGCAGCCGCCAGACCATCTGCCCGTAGCCGACGTCGGCGGCCACCACCTGCCCGGCGCCCCGGCTCAGCAGCACGTCGGTGAAGCCACCGGTGGAGGCGCCGGCGTCCAGGCAGCGGCGGCCGGCGACGGACAGGCCCGCCGGCTCGAACGCCGCCAGCGCGCCCAGCAGCTTCAACGCCCCCCGGGAAGCCCACTCCGGGCCGTCGTCCTTACGCACGATCACCGGGGCGTCGGTCTCCACCGCTGTGGCCGCCTTACTGGCCGCCACACCGCGCACCAGCACCCGGCCGTCGGCGATCAACTCGGCGGCCTGCTGGCGGGATCGGGCGAGCCCCCGGCGGACGAGCTCGGCGTCCAACCGCGCTCGACGAGGCACCGCTACACCCCGTCGATCGCCGACAGCGCGTCGGTCAGCGCCACGTGTACCCGCTCGAACGCGGCCACGTGCTCGCCGGTCGGCCGCGTGTCCAGCCGGTCCAGCCCGGCCAGCGCGGCGGCGACCCGCTCCGCCGGCTCCCCCGCCCCCGCCGTGGCTTGCGGGGCCGGCTGGGCGGCCGAACCCTGGGGTGCCGGGTTCTGCACCGTCCCGGCGTGCACCGGGGCCGTGGCAGCGCCCTGGGGCGGGCGCGGCGGCGGGCCCGGTCTGGGCACCGGGCGGGAGGGCTCAGGGGCGTGGCGCGGCGGCCCGGGTACGGGACGGGCCGGCCACGGCTGATCGGCGGTCATCAGCGACCACGCTAGCCGACCGGGACGACGGTCCGGTGCTCAGCCGCCCGCCGCCAGCCGGAGGGAGCGCAGTGCCTCGATCGCGGCGGGCCCGGTCGCGGTGATCCGGGACGGCCGGCCACCGCCCGAGGCCCAGTGCGCTGCGCAGAGCGTGCGCAGCGCGTCGATCGGGTCGTCGGCTCCGTCGCGCTCGGCACCGGGGTCCAGCTCGAGGCGCAGCTCGTCGCCTGCGCGGCTGGCCCGCCACGGCGCCTGCGCGATCGGCCGGAGCCGGTCCGGGTCGGTGCGCAGGGCGCTGAGGTCGGCGCCGATGTACGTGGGCCGGTCGACCTCAGGGGCGGCGAGCAGGGCGGCCGCGTCGGACACCCCGGTCAGCACCAGCAGGCTCGGCATCTGGACCCCGTTGGCGCCGGCGATGTCGGTCTCCAGCCGGTCGCCGACCATCAGCGGGCGCTCCGAGGCGGCCCTCCGGACGGCCTCGTGGAACAGCGCCGCCTCCGGCTTGCCGGCCACCAGCGGCTGGGACTCCGTCGCGGTGACCAGGGCGGCCACCATCGCACCGTTGCCGGGCAGCTCGCCTCGCTCGTCGGGCAGCGTCGCGTCGACGTTCGTGGCGACCCAGAGCGCGCCGGCCCTGATCGCCAGGCACGCCTCGGCGAGGTCCCGCCAGCCTGTGTCCGGGGAGTGGCCCTGGAGGACCGCGACGGCCTGCTCGGCGCGGTCCGCCACGGTCAGGCCGGCCGAGGTCACCTCGCCGGCCAGTGCCTTCGAACCGACGACGACCACCGCGTCGCCGGGCTTCAGCCTGTCCACGAGCAGCCGTGCCGCCGCCTGCCCGCTGGTCACGACCTCGGACTCGTCGGCGGTGAAGCCGAGCGCGCGCAGGTGGTCGACGACCTGGCCGCCGTTGCGCGAGCCGTTGTTCGTCAGGTACCCGATCCGGCAGCCCAGCCCGGCCGCCTCGGCGAGAGCTTCGGGTGCCCCGGGCAGCGCGGTACCACCCCGGAACAGGGTGCCGTCCAGGTCGAACAGCAGCGCGTCGTGCTGTTCCCGCAGCGCGGTCACGACACGGGTCCGCCGGTCGGCGCGCGGTCCGGTTCCCCCGAAGGCGGCGCCGCCAGCTCGGCGAGGCGCTCGGAGGCGTCCGTCATCTCGTCGTCATCCGCCTCGGCGGCATGCAGGAACCAGCGCACCGCCTCGTCACGGCGCCCGGCGGCCAGCAGCGCGTCCGCGTAGGCGTAGAACAGCCGGGGGCTCCACGGGTCCCGCCGGGATTCCTTGAGGTCGGCGACCTGCAGGCTGACCACGGCGGCATCCGTCTCACCGAGGTCCCGCCGGGCGCCGGCGGCGACGATCAGCAGCTCGATCGCCTCCTCGCGGTCCAGCTCGGCCGCCTCCGGTCCACGCGCCAGCTCGAGCGCGCGCTCCGGACGCCCGAGCGCCCGCTCCGCGTCGGCCATCACCGCGAGGTGGCCGGGGCCGCCACCCATCCGGCGGGCGGCGCGCAACTCGGAGATCGCCTCGTTCCACTCGCCCGCGTGGTAGGCGGCCAGCCCGACAGCCTCACGTACCAGCGCCAGCCGGGACGCCTTGCCGCGTGCGTACCGGGCGTGGGCCAGTGCGCGCTCCGGGTCGTCCTCGAGCAGGCTGCCGGCGGCCACCAGGTGCTGGCTGACCTCGTCGGCCACGTCCTTGCGCAGCCCGAGCAGGTCGCGCCGGACGTCGCCGGCCAGCTTCACGTCCGCCAGTCCCTCGGGCAGTGGGGGCGCCGGGGTCCTCGGCGGCGCGGGCTCCATATCACGGTCGCGGTCGGAGCGTCCGCCGCCGGAGTCCCGCTGGCCGGGTCGCCTGGCCGCCGGACGCCGGTCCCCCGAGGCCGGGTAGCGGTCCCGCCCCGCCCCGCCGGACGACGGCCCGGTACCCCGGTCCCGCCGGTCACCCCGGTCGTCCCGCCGGTCGGACCGGCCGGGTCGTTCCGAGCGGTCGTGGCCGCCGGAGCGGTGGTCCGGCCGGCCGGTGTCGCGGGCCTCGGTGCGCTCAGGGCGGCGATCGGGGCGACTGTCGGCCCGGACCTCGGTGCGCTCGGCATCCTGGTCGGCGCGTTCGTCTGGCCGGTCGTCGGCACGCTCCTCGGTCCGCTCGACACGCTCGTCGCCCCCGCGGTCGGGAACTCCTGAGACGGTGCCGCCGGCAGGGCCCTCCTCGGAGCGACTCTCAGCCCGGACCTCACTCTGTGGGGCCGGCTGGTCGTCGCTCCGGTCGGCGCCAGCAGCGCCGCCTTCGGGCCGGCTGTCAGTCCGGACCTCGGTCGGCTCGACACGCTGGTCGTCCCCGTGAGGAGCGCGGTCGTCGCGCCGGTCGGGCCGGTCACCACTGTCATCACGTGCGGACCGGTCGTCGCGGTACGGGCGGTCATCCCGCGCCGGACGGTCGTCGCGCCGCTCGTAGCCTCGAGCGCGGCCCGCGCGATCGTCACCACGGTTCCGGTCGGTGCCGGTGCTCTGGCGGTCGCCCGACTCACGGCGGTCCGCGCGGTCGTCCCGACGGTCCCGGTCGGAGCCACGGCGGTCGTCGCCGCCGCGCCGGTCCCCCGAGCCGTCGAACCGGCGGTCGGGGCGGGCGGCGGAGTCGTCGCGGCGCGGCCGGTCCCCCGTGCCACTCGGTCGGCGGTCGGTGCCATCAAAACGGCGGCTGGGGTCGGTACCCCGGTCCCGCCGGTCGCCGTCGAAGCGCCGACCGCGATCGCCGCCGCGGTTGTCGGGGTTGAAGTTGGGCCGGCGGTCGCGCTCGCTCGCCGACGCCACGGCCCGGTCCCGACGGTTCGGGCTGTCCGAGCTCCGGCTGCCGCCCCGAGGGTCGCCGCCGGTCCGGCGTGCCGGCCGGTCGCTCGAGGAGCCACCGAAGCCGCCCGAGTCCTGCCCGGGACGCCGGTACTCCCCCGTGCCGCCCCGGCTGTTCCTGTCGTCGCGGCGCCCATCGGACTGGTCGCGCCAGCCACCACTGTTCTCCCGGCGCCGATCCGACTGGTCGCGCGAGCCGCCGCCGTCGTCGCGGCGCTTGTCCGACTGGTCGCGCCAGCCACCGCCCTCGCTACGGTCCCCGCCGAAGTCCCGGCGGGCCGGTCCGCTCGACCGGCCCTGGGCGCCGGGACGCTGGCCGGTACCGGGGCGCCGGTCGTAGCCCGAGGAGCCGCGATCGCGGTCGCCTCCGCCACGCTGGTCTCCGGACCACCCACCGCGCCCGGTGCTACCGCGCCCGGCAGAACCCGAGCGGTCACCGCCGGGGCGATCGGAGCCACCACGATCCCAACTGGACCGCCCCGAGCCAGACCCGCCCGAACCAGGCCGATCCGAGCTACCGCGATAACCCCCGCCACCGCCGGACCCGGAAGGGCCCTCCGGACGACCACGCCTGTCGGCACCGCCGCCGCGCTTGTCGTCCGACCACCGACCGCCGCCGGTACGCCCCTTGTCCCCACCGCCCGAGCCACTGGGACGACTGCCGCCGCTCGACCGGTCCGACTCGCCGCGCCGACGGTCGCCAGCCTGGTCGAACCGCTTACGCTCGTCACCGCCCCCGGAGGCACCGGGACGATCGCCCCGATCCCGACCACCAGCACGCGCCGCGCCGCCCGTACGGGGCGACCGGCTGCCACCGGAGTCGGAGCCCGGGCTCGAGCCGCGCGACTTCCAGCCCGAGCCGTCCCCTCGATTGCCCTCGGAACGACGCTTAGGCGAGTCTGCACGCCCGTCTACTGCCATAACTCCCAGCCTACGAGACATCTGGCCACCGACCAGCGGCAACACCTCATCGAGGCGCCGCGGCCGGGGCCGCTCCAACAGAAAAAGGGAGGGGTTGGTTCCGGACTCGACAAGTCCGAAACCAACCCCTCCCAAACAGGTAAATGCCGGCAGTGTCCTACTCTCCCACACCCTACCGAGTGCAGTACCATCGGCGCTGAAGGGCTTAGCTTCCGGGTTCGGAATGGGACCGGGCGTTTCCCCAACGCTAAAACCACCGACAACACTATCCAAATATAGAC
>DATAYB010000188.1:0-10126 GCA_036272795.1 Pseudonocardia sp. | reverse complement strand
TGCTCGCCGCGGTGCTGGCGTTCGCCATGGCGCAGCCCAAGGGACTGCCGGAGGCGACCGTCGCCGTGCCGGCCGCCGCGCTCACCGTGCTGCTCGGCCTGGTCACCCCTGCCGAGGCGATGCGTAAGGCGGCTGAGCTGGCGCCGACGGTGGGCTTTCTCGCCGCCATCCTCGTGCTCGCCTACCTGGCCGACGCCGAAGGACTGTTCAGCTGGCTCGGCGACCGGCTCGCGGTGGCCAGTGCCGGTCGGCCCGCGCGCCTGCTCGGGCTCGTCTTCGCCGCCGCGTCGGTCACCACGGCGGTGCTCAGCCTGGACGCGACCGTCGTGCTGCTCACCCCGGTCGTGTTCGGCACCGCCGCCACCTTGCGGGTGCGCGCCAAGCCCCACGTCTACGCCTGCACACACCTCGCGAACTCCGCCTCCACCCTGCTCCCGGTGTCCAACCTGACCAACCTGCTCGCCTTCGCCGCCTCCGGGCTCTCGTTCGCCGCATTCGGCGCCCTGATGGCTCTGCCGTGGCTCGTCGCGATCGCCGTCGAGTACCTCGTGTTCCGCTGGTTCTTCCGGACCGACCTCGACGACCCCGTAGGTGGTGCCGAGGCCGGCGGCGACGAGGTGGCCGCCCAGGACAGGCCCGTGCCGGTGTTCGCGCTGGCGGTGATCGGACTGACGCTGGTCGGGTTCGGGGTGTCCGGCGCCTTCGGGGTGGAACCGGTCTGGGTCGCGGCGGTGGGGGCGGCGGTGTTCGCGGTGCGCGCACTGGTCCGGCGCGAGATCGGCCCGGGCGGGCTGGTGCGCGCCGCGTCCCCGCTGTTCTGCCTGTTCGTGCTCGCCCTCGGTGTGGTGGTCACCGGAGTCACCGAGCACGGCCTCGGCACGGCGATCACCGCGCTGGTCCCGGTGGGTGACGGTCCGACCCTGCTCGTGCTACTCGCCGTCGCCGGGCTGGCCGCGCTGCTGGCCAACGTGGTCAACAACCTGCCGGCGACGCTCGTCCTGCTCGGCGCGCTCGGCGCCGGCGCCCACCCCGGGCTCGTGCTGGCCGTGCTGCTCGGGGTGAACATTGGCCCGAACCTGACCTACGTCGGCTCGCTCGCCACCCTGCTCTGGCGCCGTGTGCTGGCCGGCGGGCAGGCGGCGCCCACCCTGCGCGAGTTCGTCCGGCTCGGCGCGGTGACGGTGCCGGCGTGTCTCCTCGGCGCGGTGCTGGCGCTGTGGCTGAGCTTGACGGTCGGTCGAGGATGGCTGGTATGACCCTGCCGACGACCTCGCCGACCGTGGTCGCCTGGATCACCGAGGGCACCTGGCAGGCGACCGTGGACGCCACCGCCCGGGCCGCCGTCGGGTTGGACCCCGTCGAGGTCGTGCTGCTGCACGTGGTGGACGCCGGGGTCAGCGAGGCCCTGCACGGCGCCTTCGGCGGGCTGCTCGGGCGGGGTGGCCGCGACCGCGACCCGGGCGACGCGGTGGCCACGCTCGCCGACGCGGAGTCCGTCGATCTACTGGCCGCCGCCGAGACGCGGCTGGGTCGGCCGGCCCGGCGGGAGGTGCGCGTCGGCCGCGTGGAGCGTGAGGTGGTGGCCGGCTGCGCCGACGCCACGCTGCTCGTCTGCGCCCGCGACGGGGACCATAGCCGGCTCGGGCCGCGCAGCCTGGGGCCCCGCACCCGGTTCGTCGTCGACCACGCGCCCTGCCCGGTGCTGCTGATCTGGCCGGACGAGACACCCGGCCTACGTTCGATGCCGCGGCCCCCGCCGCACTGAGTACGGTTCGCCGGCATTCCGATCATCCTGAGCTCCGGCGTCAGCCCAGCTGGTGAGCGAGCAGCTCGGTGGCGGTCAGCCCGGCCAGTGTGCGGGCCTCGCGGCTGAGGTGCGGTTGGTCGGCGTAGCCGGCCTCGGCGGCCAGCTCCGCCAGCCCCCGCCCGGGGCCGGCCGCGGCCAGTGCGAGGAACCGCTGCAGCCGGCCGATCCGCTGGAACGTCTTCGGCCCGAGCCCCACCTCCGTGTGCAGCGCCCGGCGCAGCTGCCGCCCGGACAGCCCGACCTGGGCCGCCACGTCCGACACGTCGAGCTCCGGGCCGCACCACAGCAGCTGGGCGGCGGCACCCACCCGGGCGTCCGGTGTCACCCCGGACAGCCAGCGCCCGACCGCCCGCACCGCGGCGCCGTCGGCGCAGCCCACCGCGTCGGTCAATGCGCGCACCCGGGGCCCGTCCAGCACCGCGTCCAGCGGCACCACCGCGTCCGTCAACGCGGACGCCGGCACACCGAACACCGGCCGCACCCCGTCGAACCGCCAGCGCAGCCCGCGCACGACGGTGCCGGCGGCCAGCCTGGGCAGCGCCGCCCCCGTCGCCGGCCCGACCAGCACGGCCCGCCCCCGCCCGTCGACGAGCAGGTCGGCGTGGCCGTCCGGCAGCACCCGCTGGGAGTAGCCGCCGCCGTCGGCGGCGATCCGCTGCTCCCAGCCGCACCGCACCACGCCGGCCCAGGAGGGCGGCGGCGCGAACTCCCGGTAGCTGGACCGCGCCGCGAAGACCGCACCGCTCTCCAGGATGGCCGTTTCGTTCACGACGGACACCGGGCCCAGCCGCGACCATGGTCGGCATGGAACCACGCGTCAACATCATCACCCTGGGCATGCCGGACCTGGCGGCGGCCCGCCGTTTCTACGTCGACGGGCTCGGCTGGAAGCCGACCATGGAGGTGCCGGGCGACATCGTGTTCGTGCTGGTCGGCCACGGGCTGCTGCTCGGGCTCTGGCACGCCGGCGAGCTGGAGCGCGACATCGACCCCAACGCCCCCGCACCGGCCAGCGGCCCCGCCCCGATCACGCTGGCCCACAACGTGGGCAGCGACGACGAGGTGGCCGAGGTGCTCGCCAGAGCGGAGCGCGCCGGCGGCACCGTGCTCAAGCCTGCGCAGCGCGGTGAGGTCGGCTTCGTGCACGGCTTCTTCGCCGACCCGGCCGGCTGGCGCTGGGAGGTCGCGCACAACCCTGGGCTGGTGTTCCACGAGGACGGCACCGTCAGCTTCGGACCCATCGAGCAGCCCAGCTGACCACTCGCGCGGAAGGTCACCTTCGTCCAAGAACGCACCCCTCTCCCCGCCCCAGCCTGCTCGCACGGAACTCAACCTTGCGCGCCGCACCGGCGGGATAGCTCGAACGGGTGATGCCTCCTACCGTCGAGCATCCTTGACGACCCCGTTATAGCGTCAGCGGGTGACGCTCCCCGGTCCCGGTCAGTTGATCTTCCTGCTCGCGGCCGGACTGGTGTCCGGGGCGGTGAACGCCGTCGCGGGCGGTGGGTCGCTGCTGGTGTTCCCGGCGCTGCTCGCGATCGGCATGCCCCCGCTGACCGCGAACGTGACGAACTCGGTCGCGCAGTGGCCCGGCTACGTGGGCACGGTGTTCGGTGCCCGTGCGGAGCTGACCGGCCAGCGGCTGAGGGTGGTCAGCACGACCGGGGTCGCGGTGGCCGGCGCGGCGGTGGGCTGCGCGCTGCTGCTGGTGCTGCCCGGCTCGGTGTTCGACACCGTCGTGCCGGCGCTGGTCCTGCTCGCCAGCGTGATGCTGGCGCTGTCCCCCTGGCTGCGCCGCTGGATCGGCGCCCCCGACGACCCCTCGGCCCCGGACCGGCGTGCGGTGCTGCTGCCCTCGGTGTTCGGGGCGGCGGTCTACGGCGGTTACTTCGGTGGCGCGCTGGGGGTCATCCTGATCTCCGTGCTGTCGCTCACCGCGCACGACCGGCTGGTCAGGCTCAACGCGGTCAAGGCGACGCTGTCCCTGGTGATCGCCACGGTGACGGTGGTGATCTTCGCGGCGGGCGCGCCCGTGCGCTGGCTTGCCGTGCTGCTGCTGGCGCCGACCACGCTGATCGGTGGCTTTCTCGGCGCCAAGCTGGCCAGGGTGCTGCCGGAGGCTGTGCTGCGCTGGTCGGTGGTGCTGCTCGGGCTGGCGGTCGGCGTCTACCTGATCGTCAAGCCGTAGGTTGCAGCACCGGGAAGCGGCCGTTCACCAGCCGTACGGATGCCCCGCCGTCCGGGTAGAACTCGGCGATGGACAGCGACGCCAGGTCCAGGTGCATCCGGTACAGCACGGAAGAGCCCACGTCGAGCGCGATGCGTAGCAATGTCTTGATCGGTGTCACGTGGCTGACCAGCAGCAACGTCTGCCCCGGGTACGCCGTCACCAGCTCGTCACGCAGCCGCGCGATCCGGACCAGGACCGCGGCGAAGCTCTCCCCACCGGGCGGCGGCATCGTCTCGTCGCCCAGCCAGCCGCGGTGCAACTCGGGGTCCCGCTCGCGCGCCTCGGCGAAGGTCAGCCCGTCCCACTCGCCGAAGTCGGTCTCCAGCAGGCCGTCGTGGCTGGTCACCGGGACACCCAGCGCGGCGGCCACCGGCTCGGCGGTCTGCCGGGCCCTGCGCAGCGGCGAACTGAGCGCGAGGCTGACCTGGTCGGCGTGCTCCACCGCGCCGATGCCGGCCGCCACGCCGGCCGCCTGGGCCAACCCCAGCTCGGTCAGCTCTGGGTCGGACCGCCCGGAGTAGCGCCTGTCCACCGACAGCGCGGTCTGCCCGTGCCGCAGCAGCAGGAGCCTGGTCGGCTGGCCGCGCTGTCCGGTCCAGTTGGCGGAAGCCGGGGCGGCGGTCGCTGACGGAATCCGCGACTCACCCTGACGTAATCCCGCACCGCCGGCAGGCCGACTCGCGGGGATGTCGGTCGTCACCGGGCGGCCTGGGCGTCCATCGCCAGGTTGGCGAGCCGGTCGGCACGCTTGTTCTGCTCGCGCGGGATCCAGGTGAACCGGACGGTGCCGAGCTGGCGGACCACCTCGCCCGCCTCCCGCGCGAGCGGCTGCATGGCCGGGTGCTTGATCTTCCAGCGGCCGGACATCTGCTCGACGACCAGCTTGGAGTCCATCCGCACGTCGACATCTGTGCCGGGGCCGCCCAGCTCCAGCGCGGCGCGCAGGCCGGCGATCAGGCCGCCGTACTCGGCCACGTTGTTGGTGGCCACGCCGATCCCCTCGGAGCGCTCGGCCAGCACCTCGTCGGACGCCGCGTCGAGCACCACGGCGCCGTAGCCGGCCGGGCCGGGGTTGCCGCGCGAGCCGCCGTCCGCCTCGACCGCCAGCTTCACAGCCCGGACTCCGAGGTACGCACCATGATCACTCCACACTCCTCGTGCCGCAGCACCTCGTTCTTGGGGGCCGTCCTGATATGGCTGATCTCCTGCGTGTCCAGCTCCAGCCGGCAGGCGCCGCACCGCCGAGCGCGCAGCAGGGCCGCCCCGATGCCCTGGCGGGCCCGGCCCTTCTCGTACAGCGCGAGCAGGTCGGCCGGCAGCGCGGCGACGATCGGCTCGCGGTCGCGGCGCCGGCCCGCCTCGGCGGTGTCCAGGTCACTGGCGGCGGCATCGCGGCGGGCGGTGGCGTCGGCCAGGGCCTGCTCGGCGGTCGTCAGCTCGACCCGGGCGGCGTCCAGGTTCGTCTGCAACGCCTCGCGCTGCTCCATGACCTCGAGCATCTCGTCCTCGAGCACGCCCTGGCGGCGGGCCAGCGTCTCCAGCTCGTGCTGCAGGTCGCTCGCCTGCTTCGCCGACACACCCGCGTTGGCCAGCATGTTCTTGTCCCGCTGAGCCCGGGTGCGGACGCCGTCCACGTCCCGCTCCAGCCGCTGGATGTCCCGGTCGAGGTCGTTGCCGGCGGTCTCGGCGGCCACCACGGCGTCCTTGCGGGTCCGCACCGACTGCTCGGCCTCGACGATCTCCGCCAGCTCCGGCATCGCGCGGCGCCGGTGCTCGATCCGGTTCAGCTCGGCGTCGACCTCGGCAAGCTCCAGCAACTTCTGCTGCAGCGCGGGTTCGGCGTTCACTGGTCGGTCCTTTCTGGCGGACTTCCCGGCGCGCGAGCGCCGACGGTCCACGGGTCGGTGCGCTGCCACGAGACGGAGACGTCGACCGTACCCCGCAGCACGGAGCGGATCACGCCGGCCGCCTGCTCACACCACGGGTGTTCCGATGCCCAGTGCGCCACGTCGACCAGCGCCGGGGTGGGCCGGCCCGGGAGCGTACCGGCGAGCAGGTGCTCCCCGGCCGGGTGGTGCCGCAGGTCGGCGGTGAGGTACACGTCGACACCGGCGGCGGTCGCGGCGGCCAGCGCGGAGTCACCCGCGCCGCCGCACACCGCGACCCGGCGGATCGTCCGCTCCGGGTCGCCGGCCGCCCGCACACCCCACGCGGTGGCCGGCAGCGCGGCGGCGGCCCGCTCGGTGAAGGCGGCCAGGGACTCCGGTCCGGCCAGCTCGCCGACGCGGCCGAGACCCCGCCGCCCCGGGATCTCGGCCAGCTCGAACAGGTCGAACGCGGGCTCCTCGTACGGGTGCGCGGCTCGCAGTGCCTCGAGCACGGCGCGGCGGCGGCCCCTGGGCAGCACGAGCTCCAGCCGGGTCTCGGCGACGTGCTCCAGCGCCCCGACCGCGCCGATCGCCGGGTTCGCCCCCTCGTGCGGCAGAAACTGCCCGGTGCCCTCGGTGCTCCACGCGCAGTGGCTGTAGTCGCCGATCTGCCCGGCGCCTGCCTCCGCGAGCGCGTCCAGCACCCGGCTCGTCGCGGCGCCGACCGGCACGAACGTGACGATCTTGTCCAGGTCGTCGGTGCCGCGCGGCTGCAGCGGCCCCTCGACGTGGACGCCGAGCGCCTCGGCCAGCGCGTCGGACACCCCGGGGTCGGCGGAGTCGGCGTTCGTGTGCGCGGTGAACAGCCCCACGCCTGCGCGGACCAGCCGGTGCACGAGCCGCCCCTTCGGGTGGTCGGCCGGCACGCCGTGCACCCCATGCAGCAGCAGCGGATGGTGCGTGACCAGCAGCTGCGCGCCGATGTCCACGGCCTCCTCGACCGTCTCCGGCACGGGGTCGACCGCCACCAGCACGCGCGACACCGGCTCGTCGGGGTCACCGCACACCAGGCCGACGGCGTCCCACGACTCGGCGAGCGCGGGCGGGTACGCGGCCTCCAGTGCATCCAGCACGTCCCGCAGCCGGGCCCCGGTCATGATCTTGTCTCCTGGCCCACGCCGGCACCGTAGCCCGCCGCGGCCACCGCGTCCGGGCGCATCGCCGTCTCCCGGGTCTCCGAGTCTGTCTCCGGGGTCTCCGGGGTCTCCGGGGTCTCCGGGGTCTCCGGGGTCTCCGGGGTCTCCGGGGTCTCCGAGTCTGAGGCGGCGGCCTCCAGGTTCGCGAGTGCATCGGCGAGCGCGGCGACGAGTACGGCGGACTGCTCGGGCGGGCGGGCGGCGACGCGCAGGTGTTCCTCGGTCAGCCCGGGGAACGTGTCGCACCGGCGCACGGCGATCCCCGCCGCCCGCAGCGCCGCCCGCACCCGCGCCCCCGCCGGCACCCGCAACAGCAGGAACGGCCCGGACGCCGGCAGGTGCACGTGTACGCCCGGCAGCGTCGCCAGCGCCGTGGCCAGCCACTGCCGGTCGGTGACCACTGCCTCGGCCGACCGCCGCGCCTCGGCGACCGCCGCCGGCTCGCAGCACGCGCGCACCGCCTCCAGGGTCAGCGTGCCCACCGGCCACGGCGGCCGGCCCTGCGCCAGCCGGGCCAGCAGGCTCGGCGGCCCCAGCGCGTAGCCGGCCCGCAGCCCCGGCAGCGCCCACGTCTTGGTCAGGCTGCGCAGCACGATCAGCCCGGTCGGTGGTACGTCGCCGGTCGGTTCGGTGCCGTCGGCTTGGCCGGCTTGATCGACGCCGCCGGCCAGTGACTCCGGCTCGCCGGGCACGGCGTCGGCGAATGCCTCGTCCACGAGCACCACCCGCCCCGGCCTGGCGAGCGCCCGCACGTCGGCGGCGGGGTGCAGCACCGAGGTCGGGTTCGTGGGGTTGCCGAGGACGACCAGGTCGGCGTCCGCCGGCACCGCGTCCGGGCGCAGTCGGTGGCCGTCGGCGGCGTCGGTGAGCACGCGGTGCACGGGGATGCCGGCGGTGCGCAGCGCGACCTCCGGCTCGGTGAACCCGGGGTGCACCACGGCGGCCAGCCTCGGGCGCAGCGAGGGCAGCAGCGCGAACCCTTCGGCCGCCCCGGCCAGCACCAACACCTCCTCCGGGTGCCGGCCGTGCCGGGCCGCGACGGCGTGCCGGGCGGCCAGGTCGTCCGCCGAGGACGGGTAGCGGCCCAGCCGGTCCATGGCGGCCACCAGGCGCTCGCGCAGCCACGGCGGCGGCCCGTCACCCCGGACGTTCACGGCGAAGTCCAGCAGCCCCGGCTCCGCGTCGACGTCCCCGTGATGGCGCAGCTCTGGTCTCGTCACACGGGTCACGGTATGTCACCGTCGGCACTGCCGAACCCGGTTGACCCGGCCGCCCGGGCTTGGGCAGGCTGGCCGTCATGGACCTGCGCCGCGCCGAGCTGCTCGCGCGGCCGCTGTACGGCGAGTGCTACGACCGGGGCGACGCCGACTGGTGAATGCCCGGCTCCATGCCGGCTGGCACCCGCTCACTCCCGTCACTCCCGGAAGGTCCTGAGCCATGCTTCCTTCGTCGTCCACTGCTGTCCCCGAGATGGTGGCATTCGTCGCCGCACTGCCCAAGGTCGAGCTGCACCTGCACCTGGTCGGCTCGGCGTCGCTGGACACCGTGCTCGCGCTCGCCCGCCGCCACCCCGACGGTGGCGTGCCCACCGAGCTGGCCGCGCTGCGCGAGTTCTACGCGTTCACCAACTTCCGGCACTTCCTGGACGTCTACCGTGACGTGAACCTGCTGGTGACCACGGGTGCGGACGTCGTCACGCTGCTCGCCGGGCTGGCCGCCGAGCTCGCCGAACGGAGGGTCCGGTACGCGGAGGTGCAGGTCACCCCCGTACGCAACCGGATGGCCGGGATCAGCTACGACGACCTGGCACAGGCACTGGTCGACGGGCGCGAGCTGGCCCGGCGGCGGCACGGCGTGGAGCTGGGCTGGGTGTTCGACGCGGACGCCGCACTCGGGCCGGACGGCGCCGAGCAGACCGTGGACTTCGCACTCGGTCACCGCCCCGCCGGCACCGTCGGCATCGGGCTGGGTGGCATGGAGCTGGGGGTACGGCGGTCCGACTTCGCGCCGGCGTTCCGGCGGGCCCGCGACGCCGGCCTGCACAGCGTGCCGCACGCCGGCGAGACGGTCGGCCCGGCGGAGGTGTGGTCGGCGATCACCGAGCTCGGGGCGGAGCGGGTCGGCCACGGCATCGGTTCCGCGGCCGACCCCGCGCTGCTCGAGTTGCTGGCCGAGCGGGGTATCACGTTGGAGGTCTGCCCCACGTCGAACGTGCGCACCGCCGCCGTGCCCTCGCTCGCCGAGCACCCGCTGCCGACCCTGCTCGCGGCCGGCGTGCCGGTGACACTGGCCACCGACGACCCCGGCATGTTCCACACCGACCTGAACACCGAGTACCTCCGCTGCCACGAGCTCTTCGGGCTCGACCGGGCGCAGCTCGCCGACATCGCACGCACCGGTGCCCGAGCGGCCTTCTGCCCCGAGCCACTGCGCGCCGCCGTCCTCACCGAGATCGACGAGGTGACACGGACCTGACCCGTGCCAGCGGAGTCCGCGCCGCCCGGGCCGGCCCCGCCGCCCGACCCCGCGCGGCTGTTACCCAGCTGCACACCAGGCAGGTTTTTCGACGTCTCGAGCTGCCTGTGGTGCAGTTCGGTAACAACAGGCCGGCACCGGCCTCCGCGCGGCAAGTCACACGCAGCACCCCCTCGTGGACACGGTGCTCACGCGCCATCGGGGTACCGGCGGCCCAGATCCCGGTGATCACCAGGACGCGAGGGCTGCGCGGACCAATGATCAAATGACCTTGGCGTCCTGATGATCACGGGTGGCCGTGCACGCTGTTACCGAACTCCACCACAGGCAGCTTCCGCGGCCGAAAAACCTGCCTGGTGTGGAGTTCGGTAACAGCAGAGCGGGGTACGTGATCGGGGACTCCCCGGGGCGGCGGCGTTCTCGGTTGCGATCAGGGGCCCGGCGGGTGTTCACTAGGTTTCGAACACGTTCAAAACCTTTCTGAACAGGTTCGACACGACCGGGGAGTGAACCCCATGGACACAGCACTTGCCAGTTATCTCGTCCTGCT
>DATAYB010000187.1:0-4900 GCA_036272795.1 Pseudonocardia sp. | reverse complement strand
TTGCTGGCCGAGCTGGAACGCACCGCCGTCGAGGCCGGCGCGCGCCGGATGGTGCTGGAGACCGGGGTCGCGCAGCCCGAGGCCATCCAGCTCTACCTCTCGTCGGGCTACCTGCCGATCCCGAAGTTCGGGGTCTACCGGCACGCTCCAGGCAGCCGCTGCTTCGCCAAGCCTCTGACCTGACCCGGTACGACCTGATCGGGTCTGAGCTGACCGGGTCTGAGCAGGGTGACGCTGGCTCGCCGGGGTGACGGTCGCCCGGCCGCCGGGCCTGGCTAGGCTCCGGGACGTGCTCCTCCCCATGCTCGGCGAGCTCCCCACAGCAGCCCTCACCGCGGGCCCCGGGCGGCGGTCATGACCGGCAAGCCGCTGGACGAGGTCGTCGAGGCCGGCTGGGCGGAGGCGCTGGCCCCGGTCGCGGACGAGATCGCGGCGATGGGTGCGTTCCTGCGCGCCGAGCTGGCCGCCGGGCGGCGCTACCTGCCGGCGGGGGCGCACGTGCTGCGCGCGTTCCAGCAGCCGTTCGACGCCGTGCGTGTGCTCATCGTCGGCCAGGACCCGTACCCGACGCCCGGCCACCCGGTGGGGCTGTCGTTCTCGGTGTCCCCGGAGACGCGCCCGCTGCCGCGCAGCCTGATGAACATCTACCGGGAGTACAGCGAGGACCTCGGGCACCCGGCGCCGTCGTCGGGCGACCTGACGCCGTGGGCCGAACGCGGCGTCCTGATGCTCAACCGCGTACTCACTGTGCAGCCGGGCCAGCCCGCCTCGCACCGGGGCAAGGGCTGGGAGCAGGTCACCGACCAGGCCATCCGCGCGCTCGCGGCCCGGCCGACCCCGCTGGTGGCGATCCTCTGGGGCCGTGACGCCCGCACGCTGCGGCCGTTGCTGGGCTCCGGCGTGCCGTGCATCGAGTCGGCGCACCCGAGCCCGATGTCGGCCGACCGGGGCTTCTTCGGCTCGCGCCCGTTCAGCCGGGTCAACGACCTGCTGGAAACCGGCGGCGCCGATCCCATCGACTGGAAGCTGCCCTAGCTCGCCGACCGGCGCACCGCCGGCGGCTGGCCGGCGCCCGTTCGCGCTCGCAAAACTGAAGTGATCATCAGGACGTCAGGGCTGCTGGCCACATGATCCAACAGCCCTCCAGTCCTGATGATCGCCAGGACTGGAGGCGCGTGCGAATCGCGAACGTCGTCGAGCCGCATAATCCGCGCACACGAACGACCCGCCTCGTCGGATCGACGCGGCGGGTCGTGGGTGATGTGCTGTCAGGCGCGGGTGACCTTGCCAGCCTTCAGGCAGGACGTGCACACGTTCAGCCGCGAGCGCGAGCCACCGTTGACGCTGGTACGAACGGTCTGGATGTTCGGGTTCCAGCGGCGGTGGGTACGGCGGTGTGAGTGCGACACGGACATGCCGAAGCCGGGACCCTTGCCACAGACGTCGCAGACGGCAGCCACGTCGATAACTCCTCATGTAGATCGGATTGCGCGCATCACGCGCGCGCGGCCGGCTAGGACGCCGGACGTGCTTCGTACCAGGGTAGCGATCGGGGTGGCCGGTGACCAAACCGGGGCGAGCAAAGCCACGCTCGCTACGCTCGGCGCAGGGTGATCCCGGTGGCAACGGGGAGGAACCGGGGAGGAGAGAGTGCGGGTGTTGCGGGTCCTGGACGCGAGCGCGATCCGGCGTTGGGCCGACGCCTCTGTCGACCTGTTGGACGCCCACCGCGCCGAGCTGGATCGGACCAACGTGTTCCCGGTCGCGGACGGGGACACCGGGACGAACCTGGTGCTCACGCTGCGGGCCGCCGCCGAGGAGCTGGCCCGCCGTCGGGCCCCGGCCGGGCGGCCGGACACGGCGGCCGAGGTTGCGGCGGCGCTGGCCAGGGGTGCGCTGCGCGGGGCCCGTGGCAACTCCGGGGTGATCGTGTCGCAGCTGCCGAGGGGCCTTGCCGAGGTGCTCGCGGACGCGGAGGGCTGGTCCGACGGTTACGGGTCGGACCGAACCGGGTCGGAGCACAACGGTTCAGGGCCGGACGGTTCGGAGCCCGACGGGGCGGACGGCCGGGCCTTGGCCGACGCGCTGTGCCGGGCGGACGAGCTGGCCAGGGCGGCCGTCAGCCGGCCGGTGGAGGGCACGGTGCTGTCGGTGCTGCGCGCGGCGGCGTTGGCGGCCTCGGCCGCGGCCGACCGGGGCGGCGCGCTGGACGAGGTGGTGGCGGCCGCCGTCGAGGGTGCGGTGGCGGCGCTGGCCGAGACTCCGCACCAGCTGCCCGTGCTCGCCCGCAGCGGTGTGGTGGATGCGGGTGGGCAGGGGCTGGTGCTGCTGCTGGATGCGCTGGCCGGCGTGGTCAGTGGCCGGCCGGTGGACACCTCGCTCGCCGCCGCCGTACGTGGCAGCGGGCTCGCCGGGCGGCACTCCCGGGCACGCGGGTCGCTGGTCGCCGACCGGGAGTCGGGGTCGGCGGAGTTCGACTACGAGGTGATGTACCTGCTGGAGGGCAGCTCCACCGAGCGGGTGGACGTGCTGCGCGCGCGGCTGGACGAGCTCGGTGACTCGGTGGCCGTGGTCGGCGACGGCCAGCCCGGCGGCACCGGCCAGTGGAACGTGCACGTGCACTGCACGGACATCGGGGCGGCGGTCGAGGCGGGTGTCGAGGCCGGCCGGCCGTACCGGATCACCGTGGTGCGCTTCGCCGACCAGCTGTCCGAGTTGCTGGGGGCCGACGCTGGGCGGTTCCGGCTGGCCAGGGCGGTGGTGACGGTGGTCAGCGGGGAGCCGGTCGCGGAGCTGGTCAGGGCCGACGGGGTCACGGCGCTGGTGGCCGCTCCGGAGCAGCCACCCGGCGCCGGTGAGATCGCCGCGGCGGTGGCAGGCACACGTGCACGGCACGTCGTCGTGCTGCCGAACGACATCGAGCTCACCTCGGTCGCCGAGGAGGCCGCCGACGTGGCCAGGGCGGCCGGCGCGGAGGTCGTGGTGGTGCCGACCTCGTCGGTGCTGCAGGGGCTCGCGGCGCTGGCCGTGCACGACGGCGAGCGGCGCGCGGGCGACGACGTGGTGGCGATGGCCGAGGCGGCCGCCGCGACCCGCACCGGCGTGGTGCAGATCGCCACCGGCGAAGCGCTCACGTGGGTCGGGCGCTGCTACGCCGGCGACGTGCTGGCACTGGTCGACGGCGAGGTGGTGCTGATCGAGCACGATCTCGCGGCCGCCGCCTGCCAGCTCGCCGACCGGATGCTGAGCATGGGCGGCGAACTGGTCACCGTGCTGCTCGGCGAGAACGGCCAGGGTGGCACCGACGAGCTCGGCGAGCTGCTCGTCGGACACCTGCGACACACTCACCCGGAGGTCGAGGTGGTGCGCTATCGGGGTGGCCCCGCCGGGCGCCCGGTACAGCTGGGGGTGGAATGACGGACCTGGACAGCCCGCTGAAGCCGCTCGTCGGGCAGGCGGCGGCGAGCGCGCTGGCCGCGCAGTTGGACATCAACACGATCGGCGAGCTGCTGCGGCACTACCCGAGGCGCTACGCCGAGCGCGGCAAGCTCACCGACCTGGCCAACCTGGAGCTCGGCGAGCACGTCACGGTGATGGCCGAGATCCGCTCGGTGTCCAGCCGGCCGATGCGCCAGCGCCGCGGCACGATCATGGAGGTCGTGATCGCCTCCGGCGGGCGCACGCTGAGCTGCACGTTCTTCAACCGGCGGTTCCAGGGCAGCCTGGTGGCCGGCAAGGTGGGCATGTTCTCGGGCAAGGTCAGCGCGTTCCGGGGCAAGCTGCAGCTCAACCAGCCCGACATGATGATCTTCGGTGAGGACGACGACGGCGAGGGCGCGGCCGACCAGTTCGCAGGCGCGCTGCTGCCGATCTACCCGGCGACCACCAAGCTGCAGTCCTGGAAGATCGCCCGCTGCGTCCGGCAGGTGCTGGAGATGATCGACGCGCCGACCGACCCGGTACCGGCGGACCTGCTGGCCGAGCGCGGCCTGCCCGGCCTCGGTGAGGCGCTGCACGGGATCCACATGCCGGCCAGGGACGTGGACTGGCGCCGGGCCAGGGAGCGGCTGGTCTGGGACGAGGCGCTGGCCGTGCAGCTGGCGCTGGCGCAGCGCAGGCTGGCCGCGCTGAGCCGGCCCGCGCCGTCCTGCCCACCGGTGCCGGGCGGGCTGCTCGACGAGTTCGACGCGCAGCTGCCGTTCACCCTGACCGACGGCCAGCTGGAGGTCGGTGAGGTGATCACCCGCGACCTGGCCGGCGAGCAGCCCATGAACCGCCTGGTGCAGGGTGACGTCGGCGCCGGCAAGACGATCGTCGCGCTGCGCGCCATGTTGCGGGTGGCCGACTCGGGCCGGCAGGCCGCGATGCTGGCGCCCACCGAGGTGCTCGCCGCGCAGCACGCCCGCACGCTGCGCGAGCTGCTCGGCCCGCTCGGCAAGGCCGGCGAGCTGGACGGCGCCGACCGGGCCACCCGGATCGTGCTGCTCACCGGTTCGCTGCCGGCCAAGGCCCGCAAGCAGGCGCTGCTGGACACGGTGTCCGGGGCGGCCGGCATCGTGGTCGGCACGCATGCCCTGATCCAGGACCGCGTGGAGTTCGCCGAGCTCGGGCTGCTCGTGGTCGACGAGCAGCACAGGTTCGGCGTCGAGCAGCGGGACGCGCTGCGCAGCCGCGACGGCGGCCAGGGCACCACGCCGCACCTGCTCGTGATGACCGCGACGCCGATCCCGCGCACCGTGGCCATGACCGTGTACGGCGACCTCGAGGTGTCCGCGCTGCGCGAGCTGCCCCGCGGCCGCTCGCCGATCGCCACCACGGTGATCCCGGTGGGGGAGAAGCCGGCCTGGCTGGAGCGCGCCTGGCACCGGCTGCGCGAGGAGGTCGCCGGCGGGCACCAGGC
>DATAYB010000186.1:0-5175 GCA_036272795.1 Pseudonocardia sp. | reverse complement strand
GCTGGCCCGCGCGGTCAAGTGGCACTGCGAGGACCGCGTCCTGGTCAACGGCCGGACGACGATCGCCTTCTAGTCGCGAGCCCTCCAGTGCTCTGAGGCAATCTCAGAAGAGGTGTCAATGACCACGTCATCAGGTCTGGGCAACCGGGTCGATCGACGTCGTGTTCGGCACCACGGTGACCGGCCGCCCGCCTGAGCTGCCCGGCGTCGACTCGATGGTCGGCCTGTTCATCAACACGGTGCCGGTCCGTGTGCGGCACTCCCCGGGTGACACCGTTGGCGCGCTGCTGGACCGGGTGCAGCGCGAGCAGGCGGCCCTGCTCGACGCGCACTCCGTGAGCCTCGCCGAGCTGCAGCGCGACACCGGGTTCGCGCCGATGTTCGATACGCTCTTCGTCTTCGAGAACTACCCCACCGGTGGGGTCCCCGAGCTGATGGAGCGGACCGGGCTCACCGTCGTCCCCCAGTCGGCCCAGGACGCGACGCACTACCCGTTGGTGCTGGTCGCGGCAGCCGGCGAGACGCTGTCGATGGCGTTGAAGTACCAGCCGGGGGCACTGAGCCGGGAACAGGTGGAAGGTTTCGCGACCCGACTGGTCGAGGTCGCCCGCCGGCTCACCGACGACCCCGACCGGCCGCTCGCGGCGCTCCCGACGCTGACCGGTGCCGAGGGCGACGCACTGCGCGGCTGGAACGACACCGAGGCATCGGTCACCGACGACACCCTGGTCGAGCTGTTCGAGCGGTCGGCCGCCGCCACCCCGGACGCCACTGCGGTGAGCTGGGCCGGCGGCACGCTGACCTACCGCGAGCTGGACGGGCACGCCAACCGCATCGCCCACCGGCTGCGTGAGTACGGGGTCGACGCCGAGGCACGGGTCGGCCTGCACCTTTGTCGCTCGCCTGAGCTCGTGGTGGCGATGCTCGCGGTGCTCAAGTCCGGCGGCGCGTTCGTGCCGCTGGACCCGGAGTGGCCCGAGATCAGGGTGCGGTCGGTGGCCGCGGACGCCGGTGTCGTGGCGGTGTGTGCCGCCGTGCGGGCGCCGGGGGACCAGCCAGCCGCTGACCAGCCCGACCCGGTTGTGGCTGGTCCGGTGGTGCACGTCGACCTTGCCGACGACGGGGTGCCGACCGCACCGGAGCGGCGCGTCGACCGCGAGCAGGTCGCCTACGTCATCTACACCTCGGGCTCGACCGGTGCGCCGAAGGGCGCGATGATCCGGCACCGCTCGATCGCCAACCGGATGGTCTGGCAGGCCGGGCTGCTCGGCTTCGGACCAGGTGACGTGGCGCTGTTCAAGGCTCCCCTCGGCTTCGACATCTCGATCAACGAGGTCTGGCTGCCGCTGACCACCGGCGCAGTGCTCGCCATCGCGGAGCCGGGCGAGGAGCGCGACGTCGAGGTGCTGGTCCGGTTGATGGCCAGGGAGCGGGTCAGCTTCTGCTACCTGGTCTCCTCGATGCTCGCGGCCATGCTCGAGCTGCCGGGCCTGGCGGCCGCGACGGCGTCGCTGCGGCACCTGTGGTGCGGCGGCGAGCTGCTGACACCGGAGCTGTTCGACCGGTTCCGGGCCACGATGGACGCGACGATGTACCACGGCTACGGGCCCGCCGAGGCCACCGTCGGCGTGACCCACGAGATCTACCGGGGCGGCAGCGGCCGGGCGGCGGCCACCATCGGCAGCCCCAACCCGAACACCCAGGTGTATGTGCTGGACAGGCTGCTGCGGCCGGTCCCGCCCGGGGTCGTGGGGGAGCTGTACCTCGGGGGCCTGCTGCTCGGTCGCGGCTACGTCGGTGACCCCGTTCGCACGGCGGAGCGCTTCGTGGCCTCGCCGTTCGGTGCCGAGGGGTCCCGGCTGTACCGCACGGGTGACCTGGCCGGCTGGTTGCCGGACGGGCGGCTGCGCTTCGCCGGCCGGTCCGACAACCAGGTCAAGATCCGCGGCATGCGGGTGGAGCCCGAGGAGATCGAGTCGGTGCTCGCCTCGCATCCCACGGTCGCGCAGGCGGTGGTGCTCAGCCCGACCGACGCCACCGGCACGCCGAGGCTGGTCGGCTTCTATGCGCCTCGCGACGGCGGGCCCGGCTCGGCCGTGCCCACCGCGCAGGAGCTGCGGCGCTGGCTGCGGGACCGGCTCGCCGAGCACATGGTGCCGGCCGAGCTGGTCGAGCTGCCGGTGCTGCCGACACAGCCGTCAGGCAAGGTCGACCGTGCCGCGCTGGCCGGCTCGGTACCCGCGCCACGGGCGTCCGCCGAGCCGGGGCGCACCCGGACCGAAGTTCGGCTGCTCGAGTCGTTCCGGGCCGTGCTGGGCCGCGACGACTTCGGCGTGACCGACGACTTCTTCTCCTTCGGCGGGCACTCGGCGCTCGCCACCCGGCTCGTGGTGACGCTGCGCGCCGCGCTGGAGCGCCCGCTCGCGGTGCGGACCCTGCTCGAGCACCCCACGGTGGTCCAGCTGGCTGCCGAGCTGGACTCCGGCGCGGCCACCTCGGCGCCCCGGCTGGCCGACGACGTCCTGCTGCCGCTGCGGGCTCGGGGGGCCGGCGCACCGCTGTTCTGCGTGCACCCGGTGAGCGGGCTCGCCCTGGCCTACGCCGGATTGCTCGGTCACCTGCCCGGCCGGCCGGTCTACGGCCTGCAGGCGCGCAGCCTGGCCAGCACGGACGACCTGCCCGGCGACCTTGTCGAGATGGCGGCGCAGTACGTGGCGCGGGTGCGCGAGGTGCAGCCGAACGGCCCGTACCACCTGCTCGGCTGGTCTCTGGGCGGGACCGTCGCGCACCTGATGGCCGGCCAGCTGGCAGCCGAGGGCGAGCGGGTCGAGACGCTCGCGCTACTGGACTCCGTGCCCGCCGAGTACGTCGGTCGCGGGGCGACGGCCGGTGATGCGGCGGCCGGCGACGGCTGGACATTGGAACGCGGGCTGGCGCAGCTGCTCAGGGTGAGCGGCTACCCGGTGGCGGGGCCCGAGCTGGACCTCGCCCAGGCGCTCGAGGTGGTCCGCGGACGGGACGGGGCGTTGGCTGGGTTCAGCGCGGACGACCTGTGCAACGTGGCGCTGAGCTGGCGGCACTCCGCCGGGCTGCGCGGTGGCACGGCGCCGGCCCCGGTCCATGCCGGTGACCTGCTGCTGTTCGAGGCCACCCGCGAGTCGAGGCCGGCGGCGCTCGCCGAGCTCTGGCGGCCACTGGTGGCCGGCGCGGTCCGGGTGCAGCCGGTGGCCGCCACCCACTGGCAGATGGCCGACCCCGGCCCGCTGGCCGGGGTCGCGGCCCGGCTGCGGTGACCGCTCCCAGCTCTGCTGTTCCCCCGCGTCGCCCGTAGGGGGCGCCCCTCGGAAGGTGATTGGCGAATGAACAGCGATCTTGCCGCACGGCGGGCCTCAGTCCTGCGCAAACGGCTGGCCCAGGCTGGGCTGGCGGCGGACCGCGCGCCCGAGGCGACGGTCACCCGCCGCGCCGGCAGGGGCACCGCGCCGCTCTCCCCGGGGCAACGCCGGATGTGGGTGCTGGACTACCTCGACCCGACGGGCATCGCGAACAACGTCTGCCTGCACGTGACGTTCACCGGGCCGCTGGACGTCGCGGCGGTGCAGGCCGCCCTGCTGAGCCGGGTAGGGCGGCGAGCCGTGGCACACGACCTGAGCAACGATGCGGAGCGAACACGATGACCGACCGGTCGACCATCGATGCATGGCTGGACGAGGTCCGGGACCTGCTCACCGAGGACGGTGAGGCACCCGGCGAGGCCGACAACCTGATCGAGTGGGGTCTGGACTCGATCGCGCTGATGAGCGTGGCGAGCAAGTGGCGCCGCGAGGGCACCGAGGTGTCCTTCGGAGAGCTGGCCGCCGAACCGACCCTGCGGCAGTGGCGGGAGTTGCTCGCGGCGCGCGCACCGGCGCCCGCCGCGCCCGCCGCGTCCGAGCTCGCGTCCGAGGACGCGGCGGAGGCCATCGCGCCGGGCGAGGCCTTCCCGCTCGCGCCGCTGCAGCACGCCTACTGGGTCGGCCGCGAGGACTGCCAGCAGATGGGTGGGGTGGCCGCGCACCTGTACACGGAGTTCGACGCCCCGGCGGCGGACGCCGAGCGGCTCGCCCGCGCCGTCCGGGCGGTGCTGCGCCGGCACCCGATGCTGCGGGCCACCGTGCGCGGGGACGGCACGCAACAGGTGCTGCCGGAGCGGGCGTACGACCCGGTCACCGTGGTCGACCTGCGCTCAGCCAGCTCCGAAGACGTCGCAGCCGAGCTGGAGTCGCTGCGCCAGCACCGGTCGCACCAGCTGCTGGACATCGAGGCCGGCCAGGTGTTCGACGTCGGCCTGACGCTGCTGCCGCAGGGGCGCGGCCGCATCCACCTCGACGTGGACATGGTGGCCGCCGACGCCCGCAGCTACCGCGTCCTGCTCGCCGACCTCGCCCATGCCTACGCGCGGGACACCGACCTCGGTGACGCGTCGGAGTACACGTTCGCCCGCTACCTGGCCGAGCACGAGGTGGCCACGGCGGCCGCCATCGAGCGCGACCGCCGGTGGTGGGCCGACCGGCTCGACGAGCTGCCGGGCGCGCCGGAGCTACCGGTGGACGCGAAGGCCGCCGACCCGGGGCGGACGGGCCGGCGCGCGCGGTGGCTGCGGCCCGAGGTCCGGGACCAGCTGACCGAGCGCGCCCGCCGCCACGGGGTGACCCTGGCGATGGCACTGGCCACCGCGTACGCCGAGGTGATCGGGGGCTGGAGCGCGCAGAGCCGGTTCCTGCTCAACGTGCCGCTGTTCGACCGCGAGCCGCTGCACGCGGACATCGGCGGCCTGGTCGGCGACTTCACCTCGTCGGTGCTGCTCGACGTCGACCTGTGCGAGAAGGTGGGCTTCTCCGCGCGGGCCCGGCGGCTGCAGGCACAGCTGCACGAGCGTGCCGAGCACGCCGCGTTCTCCGGGGTGCACCTGCTGCGCGAGCTGACCAGGGCACGGGGCGAGCAGGTCGTGGCGCCGGTCGTCTACACCAGCGCGCTCGGGCTCGGTGAGCTGTTCGACGCCGCCGTGCTGCGTGAGTTCGGCGAGCCGGTGTGGATCATCTCGCAGGGCCCGCAGGTGCTGCTGGACGCGCAGGTCACCGAGCTGCACGGCGGCGTGCTGGTGAACTGGGACGTGCGGGAGAACCTGCTGATGCC
>DATAYB010000185.1:0-3354 GCA_036272795.1 Pseudonocardia sp. | reverse complement strand
CGCGCCGGCAGTGGGCCCCGGCACCTGGCCTTCCATCCCAACGGCCGGTTCGCCTACGTGACCACGGAGCTGGGCAACACCGTGGTGACCTGCGGCTACGCCAACGGGGTGCTCACGCCGGGCAAGGAGCAGCCGGCCACCACGGCGGCGTCGAACGGCGAGCGCAACTACCCGGCGGAGGTCGTGGTCTCCCCGGACGGCCGCTTCGTCTACGTGTCGAACCGGGGCGCGGACAACGTGACGGTGTTCGCGGTCGGCGCCGACGGGCAGCTCACGCCGAGCTCCACCACCCAGTGCGGCGGCAAGTACCCGCGTTTCATCGGGCTCGCGCCGGGTGGCGGCTACCTGTTCAGCGCGAACCAGAAGTCCGCCACAGTGACCACCTTCGCGGTCGACTCCTCGACCGGGGCGCTCAACTCGGTGGGCACACCGCTGGCCACCCCGATGCCGGTGTGCACCGTGGCGCTCTGACCCCCTGTGAGTGGTATTGGTCGCCATAGCGACCAATACCACTCACAGGGTCAGCTGTCGCCGAAGCGGCGGGTGATCTCGTCGAGTCGCGCGCTGGCCATGCCGAACGCGGCGTTGCGAGGGCTCACCCCGTCGCGCTCGGCGGCGGCGAACATCTGCTCGCTGAGCGCGGTGATCCGGGTGCTGATCTTGGCGAAGGACTGCTCGGCGCTGCCGTCGATGTCACCGAACAGCACCCACCACCACCAGGCGTTGGTCGCCGAGTTGGCCACGAAGTCGGGGGAGATGGTGACGCCCCGGGCGAGTAGCGCGGCTTCGGCGTCCGGGGTGACCGGCATGTTCGCTGCCTCCACGATCACCGAGGCGGCCACCTGCTCGTGGTTCTCGGCGTTGATCCCGTACGAGGTCGCCGCCGGCACCAGCACGTCGGCCGGCACCGCGAGCCAGCGCTCGCCGGGCAGGGCGGAGTCCTCGGCGCGCAGCTGGGTGCGGTCCAGCTCGCCGCCCTGCCCCCGGCTGAGCAGCAGCCGCTCCACGTCGAGCCCGGCCGGGTTGGCCACCACGCCGTGCACGTCGGAGATGCCCACGATCCGGACGCCGGCCTTGGCCAGGTAGCGCGCCGTGGCACCGCCCATCGAGCCGAAGCCCTGGATGAACGCGGTACTCGCCCCGGGGTGGGCGCCGGAGTGCCGCAGCGCCGCGAGTGCCGCTTCGGCCACGCCGTAGCCGCCGACCAGCTCATCCAGCGCCACGCCGTCCACCACCGTGCCGAACGCCGTACGCATCCGGGCCCGGGACGCCTCCGGGTCCTCGACGACCCGGTGCGCGGCCTGCACCGAGCTGGTCAGTCCGAGGTGCTCGATGCCCCGGTCCACGGCCTCCTGCCGCACCCCGAAGTCCTCGCCCATGGTCCAGCGCCGCTCGATCAGCGGGCGCATCGCGGCCAGGTAGCGGAACAGCACGGCCTCGGCGTCCGGGTGGTACGGGTCGAAGTCGATGCCGCCCTTGGCGCCGCCGAGGGGCACGTACCGGGCGCCCGGCTCGAAGTGGATGGCCTCCTTCAGCGTCATGCCCCTGGCCAGGCCCCGGACCTCGGTGAGGCTGCAGTCCGCGCGCATCCGCAGCCCGCCGCTGCACAGGTCACGGACCAGGCGGTCGATCACCAGGTAGCCGCGCGCTTCGCTCTCCCGGTCGTGCCACGTGATCTCGAAACAGGGCGCGTCGTCCCGGGTGCCTGGCGCCGACGAGATCGCGTTGGGCAGGGCGAGCGACACGGGGACCTCCGAGCTTAACTGACTGACTGATCAGTTAGTATCACGGCGGCGAGCTCCCGGTCAATCCTGAGGCCGCGCGCGTGCCGGCTAGGCCCAGTCGGCCTCGACGCCGTGCCCCGTCACGTCGGCGTCGGCGCCCCAGTCTGCGGCAGTCAGGTGACGCAGCCCGTGTACGTCAGGTCGCGATCGGCGATCAGGCCGGTGGGTTGAGCTCGGTGCACACGGCGTCGGCGACCCACGAGTCGACCTCGGCCTGCGAGATCGCGTCGTCGAAGGCGACCCGTTGCACGGCGAGCCCGTCGACCAGTGCGGTGAGTCGCCAGGCCGCCCCGCGCGGGTCCTCGGTGTGGAACTCGCCGCTGGCCACCCCGTCGGCGATCAGGTCGGTGATCACGCCGCGCCAGCGGGTGTCGAGCGCATGTACGACCGCCCGCAGCGCGGGGTTGCGCAGCCCGGCCGACCAGCCCTCGATCCAGAGCCGCCAGCTCTGCGCCGAGCCGGTCGGCCCGTACTCGCGCAGCGCGTTGTGCAGCCGCTCGGTGCTGCTCGGACCCTGCTCGGCGACGATCCGGTCGAGCGTGACCAGGTCACGCTCGGTGGCGTACCGGAACGCACTGACGACCAGGTTCTCGAGGCTCTCGAAGTGGTAGAACACCAGCGCTGGGCTGACATCGAGGCGGGCCGCGACGTCCGCGCCGCGCAGGGCGTCGATACCGCGCTCGCTGATCAGCTCGAGGGTCACGCCGAGGATCTCGCCGCGCCGGACATCGGCACCCTTCTTCACCCGGGCCACGCGATCACGCTACTCCGGGACGATCGACGGCCCCGCCGGCAACCGGTGGTCCCGGGGTTGACAACGTGTGACCCGGGTCGCATCGTTGAGCATCTACTGTCTGATTGGTCAGTCAGTTAACGACCTCTCGCCGCCGCTCCGCCCGACCGCCGTGCCTGCCACCGGTCGCCGAAGGAGGACGCATGTCCGACCCCGTGACGCTCGACGACACCGCCACCCTGCGTGCCAACCGGAGCAGGCTCAGGCGCGGTCTCGGCCGGTTCGACGTCTTCTTCCTGCTGCTCTGCTCACTGGTCGGGCTGGACACCATCGGTTCGCTCGCGGCGGCCGGGCACGAGGCGTTCACCTGGCTGTTCGTCCTGTCGCTGCTGTTCTTCGTGCCGTACGGGCTGATCGTCGCCGAGCTCAGCGCCACGTTCCCGCTGGAGGGCGGCCAGTACACGTGGACCCGGCTGGCGTTCGGCCGGTTCGTGGCCGGCGTGGCGCAGCTCGTCTACTGGCTGTCCAACCCGGTGTGGGTCGGCGGCACGCTGTGTGTGGTCGCGATGACCACGTTCGAGAAGTTCGTGCACCCGCTGCCCGGGGTGTGGACCTACGTGGCCGGCCTGGTGTTCATCTGGGCCGGCGTGCTGTGCACCTCGGTGTCGCTGAAGGTCGGCCGTTGGGTGCCGGCCGTCGGAGCTCTCGCGCGCATCGTGCTGCTCGGCTTCTTCTTCGTCTCCACGATCGTCTACGGCGTCGCGCGGGGTACCCAGGAGCTGCACTGGTCGGACTTCCGGCCCACCTATCTCGGCTTCATCGCGCTCGTGCCGGTGA
>DATAYB010000184.1:0-19635 GCA_036272795.1 Pseudonocardia sp. | reverse complement strand
GATCGTCCGGATGGGGTCGACGCCGAGGACCTCCATGGCGTCGAACTCCTCCCGGATGCGCCGCGCTCCCAGGTCCGCCGTGATCGCCGTGCCCATCACACCGGCCACGACCATCGCGTTGATCCAGGGCGCGAACTCACGCACGCTGGCCATCAGGAAGAAGGAACCCAGCCGCTCGGGGATACCGAACAGCAGGAAGATGTTGCCACCCTGCAGGCCGGGGGCACCGAACCCGAATGCGGTGCACGAGATGATCATCGGCAACCAGCAGAGCTTCAAGATTTCGTACATCTGCTCGCGCACGTCGCCCCAGTAGCCCGTGGGGTTGGTGATGGCGCTTCGCAGGACTTCCAGCAGCAGTTCGAACATCTCGCCGGCCTGCTGCAATGGCCGGGTGGCCGCTCCTCGCGCGACCCGCAGCCCCTTGCCGAACCTCGGCGCCAGGACTGCCCCAGTACTTCCTGGTGGGGCCTCGCCTTGTATCACGTCAGGCATCAGTGAACCCTTTCTCGGTAGAGAGGAATGGCCATGACACGGTAGGTCGGCCGGGTCGAGCTCGCCGGGCACGTCCCCTGTTCGGAGGTGCGACCCAGGACGTGGGCACAAGTTGGCGGGGTCCCCGTTGTGGCCGCGCACACCCTCGGGCCCGATGTGGGGCATCCTGGGCAGCGTGTTCACCCCGGCGCCGACGCCAGCTCTGCTCGCGGCGGCAGCAGCGCTGCGCGAGCGGGTGCCCGAGTTGGCCGAGGCGATCGTGGCGCGGATCGAGCAGTCGCTGCCCCTGTACCGGGATACCCACGCCGTGGAGGGTGGCTCGCTCGCCGAGTCGGTACGGCAGAACGTGGAGTACCTGCTCGCGTCCACCCTGGGTGACGCTCCTGAGGATTTCTCCGCGCAGCACAACACCGGTCGCCGCCGCGCGCAGCAGGGTGTGCCGATGGCCGAGATGCTGCGCAGCTACCGGATCGGCTTCGCGCTGTTCTGGGAGGCCGTCGCCGAGGAGGTGATCCGGCAGGGCCGCTGGTCGGAGCGCGACCTGACCGACACCGCCACGGCGCTGTGGTGGACGGCCGACGAGTTCTCGGCCGCCGCCACCGAGGCGTACCGGGAGACGACGGCCGAGCTCGTCGAGCAGCGCGAGCGGCAGCGGTCCGCGCTCGTCGAGGCGCTGATCACCAGCGGCGGGCTGGACCGGGGCGCGGTGTGGGACATCGCGGAGAAGCTCGGCCTGCCGCGCGCCGGCAGCTTCGCGGCGGTGGCCGCCGAGGTCGCCGAGATCGGCTCCGAGCCGCTGCCGGGCATCGTGGTGCGGCTGCGCGAGCTGGGGGTCCTCTCGGCGTGGCGGCTGCTGCCCCGGCTGCAGGTTGGCATCGTGTCGCTGCCGTCGGCCGAGCTGGAAGCGCTGGTCACGGCGTTGGAGGCGGCTAGCGATACCGGCCCGACCGCCCGGATCGGGGTCAGCCCGGTCTATCCGGCGCTGGAGGGCACCCCGCACGCGGTGTACCTGGCGAAGATCGCGCTGAGCAGCATCGGCGGCGGGCCGGCCAGGGTGTCCCGGTTCGCCGCGACGCCACTGGCCACCCTGGTCGCCGCCGCCCCGGACGCCGCGGCGCAGATCGCGCGCACGGTGCTGGGGCCGCTGCTCACCCTGCCCCGCGAGGAGCAGGACCTGCTGCTGGACACCCTGGGCATGTGGTTGGACACCGCGGGCTCGGCGCGCGAGACCGCCGCCAGGATGTTCTGCCACGCCAACACCGTGCGGCACCGGTTGCGCCGGATCGCCGAGCACACCGGCCGCTCGGTGGAGGACCCGGCGGCCGCGGCCGAGCTGTCCGCCGCACTGGCCGCCGTCCGGTTGCTACCCGAGGCGCGCTGGCCGGAGCCCGGCCCGCCCGGCCCGCCACAGTTCCCACCGCCGGTCACGGTGCCCGTCCCGCCGCCCGCCACGACCCCGGATGCGGCGTCAGAGCCGGGGCCACGCACGGCGCAGGCCTAGCCACCCTCAGAGATCACCCGGCGCGCTGGCTTCCCGACGCGGCCCGACACGCGGCAGGATGGGCGCGTGTCCGCTACCGACATCACCACCACCCCAGAGTGGTCCGCCCTGACCGAGCACCACGCGGCCGTCGGGGAGACCCACCTGCGCGAGCTCTTCGACAGCGATCCGGGGCGGGCGGCCGCACTCACCGCCACCGGCGCCGACCTCGTCCTCGACTACTCCAAGCACCGCATCACCCGCGACACGCTGGGCCTGCTCACGGCGCTCGCCCGGCGTGCCGGCCTACCTGAGCGCACCGAGGCGATGTTCTCCGGTGCACACATCAACACCAGCGAGAACCGTGCCGTGCTGCACACCGCGCTGCGGCTGCCCCGGGATGCGCAGCTCGTCGTCGACGGCCAGAACGTCGTCGCGGACGTGCACGAGACGCTGGACCGGATGGGGTCGTTCACCGACTCCGTGCGCTCCGGCGAGTGGACCGGGTACACCGGCGAGCGGATCCGCGCGGTCGTCAACATCGGCATCGGCGGCTCCGACCTCGGACCGGTGATGGCCTACGAGGCGCTTCGCGCGTACGCCGACCGCTCGCTCGAGATGCGCTTCGTGTCCAACATCGACCCCACCGACATCTTCGAGGCCACCCGGGACCTCGACCCGGCCAGCACGCTGTTCGTCATCTCGTCGAAGACCTTCACCACGCTCGAGACGCTGACCAACGCCCGCACCGCGCGCGACTGGCTGCTGAACGGGCTCGGCGGCGACGAGAAGGCCGTCGCCAAGCACTTCGTCGCCGTGTCGACCAACGCCGAGCTGGTCAAGGGCTTCGGTATCGACGAGGCCAACATGTTCGGCTTCTGGGACTGGGTCGGCGGGCGCTACTCGGTCGACTCGGCGATCGGGCTGTCGCTGATGATCGCGATCGGCAGGGAGCAGTTCGGCGAGTTCCTGGCCGGCCTGCACGCCATCGACGAACACTTCCGCACCGCACCGCTGGAGCAGAACCTGCCGGTGATCGCCGGGCTGCTCAACGTCTGGTACGTCAACTTCTTCGGCACCCAGACCCACGCCGTGCTGCCCTACAGCCAGTACCTGCACCGGCTGCCGGCCTACCTGCAGCAGCTCACCATGGAGAGCAACGGCAAGTCCGTGAAGGGCGACGGCAGCCCGGTCACCACCGCCACCGGAGAGATCTTCTGGGGCGAGCCGGGTACCAACGGCCAGCACGCGTTCTACCAGCTCCTGCACCAGGGCACGCGGCTCGTGCCGGCGGACTTCATCGGGTTCGCCGAACCCAACCACGTGATCCCGGTGGACGCCGAGACGGACATGCACGACCTGTTCATGGCCAACCTGCTGGCGCAGACCTCGGCGCTGGCGTTCGGCAAGACCGCCGAGGAGATCGCGGGCGAGGGCACGCCGGCCGACGTCGTGCCGCACAAGGTGATGCCAGGCAACCGGCCGACCTCGGTGATCATGGCCCGCAAGCTGACACCGTCGGTGCTCGGCCAGCTGATCGCGCTCTACGAGCACACCACGTTCGTCGAGGGCACGATCTGGGGCATCGACTCCTTCGACCAGTGGGGCGTCGAGCTGGGCAAGGTGCTGGCCCGCAAGCTCGGCCCGCTGCTCACCGCCGCCGAGCCCGACCTGACCGGCATCGACTCCTCGACCGCCGCGCTCGTCGGCCTCTACCGGGAGTGGCGCGGCCGCTGAACCGGCCCTGAACCGCACCCACTGACGACACTTGCCGTCGAGCCCGACCCCCCACCGGTCGGGCTCGGCGGCCGGGTCACAGCTGGCGGGTCACGGCGCGAACAACGGCGCCTGGTCGACGAAGACCCGGTAGTCGACGATCAGGCCATCATCGTCGACCCGCCAGATCGAGACCGCCGGCACGGTGACCTCCCCGCCGTCGAGCCGGGTGTAGGTCACATCGGTCTCCGCGATGGTGTCCGCGCCGACGGTCCATTCGTTCCGCAGCCGGTGCCGCAGGCCCCGATGTCGATCTCCTCTCAGACGGTCGGGCGGTCAGCTGGTCGGGGCGCCGGTGGGAGCCATCAGCTCGCACCCGTGGTTGGCCTCGACGAACCGGGGGAAGTCGGCGGGGTCGAAGGGCGGGGCAGTGGCGCCGGCGCGGGCGGTCGTCCCCATCTCCTGGAAGAACTTCTCGAAGCCGCCCGGCGTGACCAGGATCAGGGTGCGGGCCGGTGTGACGCTCGGGTTCGTGAAGCTGTGCACGATGCCCCGGGGCAGGTACACGAAGTCGCCGGCGCGCAGTGGCGTGGTCTGACCGGCGGCGGTGACCTGCAGCTCCCCGTCCAACAGGTAGAACGCCTCGTCCTCGTGGGTGTGCAGGTGCGGCGGCGGGCCACCGCCGGGTGGGACGGACGCCTCGACCAGCGCGAAGGCGCCGCCCGTGGACTCTCGAGTGGCCTTGAAGGTGTAGGTGTCCCCGACCAGCCAGGTGGCCGGCCCCTCCCCGGCGCGGACTACCTGGACACCCGGTGACTCGTCGGCGGTGATGGACATGCGCGGTTCCCCTCGTTGTGTTGGCCGCACGAACGCTACGGACCTGCGGAAACACCGCCTATGCCACTTTTATGGGGTTTAATTGCGCTAGGTGGGCCGTGTGACCATTGAGGTGTGAGCCACGGCCTGCGTTCTCGCGCCTACCAGCGTGTGGCGCTGCTCGAGGACGCCCGGCTGGAGCTGCCGGCGCTGTTCGACGAGGTGGGCCGGATCCTCGCCGGCACGCTGCCCCGCGACGCCGGGTGCTGGCACTCGACCGATCCCACGACACTGATCGAGACGAGCTTCCAGGTCGAGAACATGCCGCCGCCGGACGCGCGGATCGCCGAGATCGCCTACCTTCCCGGCGACTACAACTCGTTCATCGGGCTGGCCCAGGGGCGGCGGCACAGTGGCGTGCTCAGCTCCGAGACGGGCGGCGACCCGGCCCGCAGCCTCCGCTACCGCGAGCTCCTGCGGCCGCAGGGCATCAGTGGTGAGCTGCGCACCACGTTTGTCGTGGACGGCGACTGGTGGGGCTGCTTCGCCTTCTTCCGTACGGGAACGGCCGACTTCACCGAGCTGGAGCGGGACTTCGCCCACGAGCTGGCGCCCGTACTGGGCCGCTGCTTCCGTGCCGCCGGGCGGCGGGCCCGTACCGGTGGCCCCGGCGCGTGCCTGCGGCCCGGGGTGCTGGTGGTCGACGGCGACCGGCGGGTCGAGTCGGTCACGCCGCAGGCCCCGCACTGGCTGGCCGAGCTGGGCTTCGCCGGGCAGCCGGAGTTCGACCCGCTGCCCTTCACCGTGCTGGCGCTGCTCGAACGGGTCCGCGTCGACGGGCCGGAGACCAGCGCCCGGGTGCCCGGTGTCTCCGGCCAGTGGGTGGAGCTGCACGCCGCGCCGGCCTCGCGCGAGGAGCACGGCCCGGTCCGGCGGGTGGTGATCGTGCTGCAGGCGGCCACAGTGCCGTCGATGGCGCCGCTGATCTCGGCGGCCTACGGGCTGACCAGCCGTGAGCGCGAGCTGACCGAGCTCGTGCTGCAGGGTAACGGCACCAGCGAGATCGCCGAGCGGCTGTTCGTCTCGCCGCACACCGTGCAGAGCCACCTCAAGTCGATCTTCGCTAAGGTCGGCGTCCGCAGCCGCCGGGAGCTCGTCGGTCGAGTGTTCGCCCGGCACGACGTGTCGCCCCTGGGGTGATCGTGCCGGGGTGCAGGATGTCTCCCGATGGATGACGAGTCACAGCGCCCACCCCAGCCCGCCCGGACGCACGAGGCCGAGCGGCTGCTGCTGGGCAGCGAACCGCGATACACGCGCCAGCAGGTCGCGGAGCTGGCCGGCGTCAGCGCGGAGCGGGCCACCCGGCTGTGGCGGTCGCTCGGGTTCGCCACCGCGGCCGAGGACGACGTGGTGTTCACCGACGCCGACGTGGACGCCTTGCGCACGGTGACCCGGCTCCACGACGCCGGGCTCGCCGACGCCGACCTGGAGATCGCGCTGACCCGCGCGCTCGGCCAGACCATGGCGAGGCTGACCGAGTGGCAGGTCGACATGCTGCGCCGCCGTGTGCTGGCCGGGGCCGCCGACCCGAAGCAGGCCGAGGAGCTCAACGCCGCCGGCCTGGACGCCGCCGCCGCCCTCATCCCCGAGGTCGAGCAGCTGCAGCGCTACGTGTGGCGCCGGCACCTGCTCGCCGCCGGTGACCGGCTGCTCGCCGTCGGGGCGGAGCCCAGCGAGGCGGCGCCGCTGACGGTCGGGTTCGCCGACATCGTGGGCTTCACGAGCCTCAGCCGCGGCCTGTCCGAGTCCCGGCTTTCAGAGTTCCTGGAGTCGTTCGAGGACAGCGCGTCCGCGGTCGTCACCGAGCACGGCGGCCGCGTGATCAAGACCGTCGGCGACGAGGTCATGTTCGTGGCCGACGACGCGCACGCGGGCGCCGACATCGGGCTCGACCTCGCCGACCGGCTCAGCGCCCTGGACGGCCGCCCTGACCTGCGGATCGGCCTCGCGTACGGCCCGGTGCTGCGCCGGCTCGGCGACGTGTACGGCACCGTGGTCAACCTCGCCAGCCGGCTCACCGCGCTGGCCCACCCGGGCACCGTGCTGATCGACCGCGAGCTCGCCTCGGAGCTGGAGGACGACGCCCGCTACGCGCCGCGCAAGCTGCGCAGGGTCTCGGTGCGAGGCTTCGCCCACCTGCAGCCCTGGCTGCTCCGGCGGGCCGCTCCGGACGCGCGCGCCTGACCACAAACCACCCGTTGGTTCATCATCCGTGCAGGTGACGGGGGGTTCGAAGGCTTGTCACCCGGGTACGGCTCCTCGAAGCTTGATCACCGCAGTCCAAGGCAGTCGAGGAGTCCCCATGCCGAGAAGCAGTTCCCGCCTACGCACCGGCGGCACCGTCGCGGCGGCCTTCCTGATCGCCGCCACCTCGGGGCTGTTGTGGACGGGTACGGCGCGCGCCGCGGACGACGACCCCAACAACCCGGACCCCGACCCCGGCTCGTCCTCCGACCCCGGCTCGTCCTCCGACCCGTCGGCCCCCTCGGACAACCCCTCCGGGCCCACGATCAGGGTGACCGCGGCGTCCCGGGCCGACGTACACGCCGGCCCCAACAACAACGAGGCCGTCGTGAGCCACGTCGTGCCGAACGTCTCCTACCCCGCCGAGTGCTGGGAGCAGGGCGGCGGGGTGACCGCGAAGGGCAAGACCCGCAACAGCTGGGTCAAGCTGCAGCTCAAGTCGGGCGGCGAGGGCTACGTGAACGCGGCCTACCTCAAGGGCGACGAGCACGGCAACGTGTCCAACCCCTGCTGAGCGCCCGCCCACCAACCCCCGTGATCGGTGCTGGGGCGCACCCCGAGACACTGGAGGTCCGGGGCCGACCAGCGGCCCTCGGAGACGGGTCGGGTGGCGCACATGGCGGTCGGGCGGCGTACTCGTCGTGATTTCCTGCGCCGGGTCGGGCGGGCCGGCGGCGCCGGCGCCCTGCTCGCCACCATGGGTGCGCTGGACCTCGCTCTCACCTCCGACTCGCCGGTGCAGCCCTTCCATCCGCCGCACAGGTCCGACCTGAACCTCACCGGGCGCTCCGCCAAGAGCGTGGCCATCCTGGGCGCCGGGGTGGCCGGGCTGGCCTGCGCCTACGAGCTCGGCAAGGCCGGCTACGCATGCACGGTGCTGGAGGCCCAGGATCGGGTCGGCGGGCGCAACTTCACCGTGCGCGGCGGCACCAAGCACACCGACCTTGACGGCAAGGCACAGACCGCCGCCTTCGCCCCCGGCCAGTACCTCAACGCCGGCCCGGCGCGGATCGCGCAGTGGATGATCACCATGGACTACTGCCGCGAGCTGGGCGTACCGCTGGAGATGTTCGCCAACGTCAACGCGGACGCGTACTTCTACCAGGAAAGCGCGGGCATGACGCCGGGCCACCCGGTGCGGCGCCGCCAGGTGAAGGCCGACATGTTCGGCTACATCTCCGAGCTGCTGGCCAAGGCGACCGACAAGGGCGCGCTTGACCAGTTCATGACCGGCGACGACAAGGACAGCCTGCTCGACTTCCTCACCAAGTTCGGCACCATCGGCAAGCGCATCCCGGGCAACCCGAAGGCCAGCTTCGCCTACACCGGCGGCCCGCAGCGCGGCTACACCACGTGGCCGGGAGCCGCCGGCACACCCGGGGTGGTGGCCGGCCCGCCTCCGTCACTGGCCACGGTGTTCGCCTACGAGGTCGGCGAGGAGCTCTCCTTCGAGACCGACTTCGAGCAGGCTGTGGTGATGATGCAGCCGGTCGGCGGCATGGACGCCATCCCGGAGGCGCTGGCCCGCGCCGTCGGTGCCCCGAAGATCCAGCTCGGCTGCCCGGTCACCGGGATCACCAACGGCCCGGACCGGGTCAGCATCACCTACCGGGACGCCACCGGGCAGGACAAGCAGCTGGAGACCGACTTCTGCATCGCCACCCTGCCGCCCAACGTGCTGGCCCGGATCCCCCACAACCTCGGGCCCGACGTGCAGCGCGGGCTGACCACCTACAAGCAGGAGCGTGTCGACAAGATCGGGCTGGAGTACCGCAGCCGCTGGTGGGAGACCGACCACCGGATCTACGGCGGCATCACCGAGACCGACCTGGACCTCGAGCAGGTCTGGTACCCCTCGCACGGCTTCGGCACCGCCACCGGGATCCTGCTGGGTTACTACAACACCGGCGACGACGCCGACGTCTTCACCCGGCTCAGCGTGCCCGCCCGGGAGGCGCGCGCCATCGAGCAGGGCATCAAGATCCACGGCCCGAAGTACCGCAGCGAGCTGGCCAGCTCGTTCTCGATCGCGTGGTCGCGGGCGCCGTTCATCGAGGGCGGTTGGCAGGACATCCCGGGTGGCCCCGATGCACCCGTGTACGCGCCGCTGAACAACGGCGTCGGACGGGTCTACTTCGCGGGCGACTGGCTCAGCTACATGGTGTCCTGGATGCACGGCTCGTTCACGTCCGCGCAGAAGACGGTCACCGCCCTGCACAGCAGGGCGGCGGCCACCTAGCGTCCGACCTCGTCGGCTCGGTCCGGCGCGGCCCCCCGGTCCGGCATGGCGCCGGTGACGACGTAGTCGAGCCTGCGGATGATCGAGACGGCCTGGTCGGCGTACCGCTCGAAGTACCGGGCCAGCAGCGCCACGTCGACGCCGACCCGCACCGGGTAGGGCGGTTCGTGCTGGCTCACCTCGTCCAGCAGCTCGCGCTGCAGCCGGTCGGTGTCGTCGTCGGCCCGTTCCAGCGCCGAGGACTGCTCGCCGTCCGGGGCGGCGATGGCGTCCTCGACGGCCTTGCTGGACGCGGCGGCGAGCCGGCCCATCTCGGCGAACCGGCCGAGTAGCTCGGGGGGTACGGCCGGTTCGGGGTGGCGGAGCCGGACGATCTCGGCGACGTGCCTGGCCAGATCGCCCATCCGCTCGATCTTCTCGGCCGCCTGGATGCCGGTGACGACGGTACGCAGGTCACGCGCGACCGGGGCCTGCAACGCGAGCATCGCGGCGGCCTGGTCCGCGCAGTCCTGGCCTCGGCGGCGGATCTCCGCGCCGTCGGAGATTATCTGTTCGGCCAGGTGGAGGTCGGTTTCGACCAGTGCCCGGGTAGCCCGTTCCATCGTCGACCTGACCAGCCCGCACATGCTCGCCAGGTCCGTACCCAACCGCTCGAGCTCACCGTGGAAGATTTCTCGCACGCCCGACCCTATGCCGCCGGGGCCGGCACAGGGGGGTGGTTAGTCGTCGTAGGCGCGATCGTCACACGGCTGGAGCTGCTCGCGCGTCGGGCGGGGCGAGGGAGCGGTGATCAGCCGCCGCGCCGACGGGGCAACCGGTTCGCCCAGGCTGGCCCGCAGCATCTGCTCCACCACGGGTAACCGAGCCTCGGGCACCGCATCCACCAAGCGGTGTATGTCTTGACGACTCACCACAACCATCCACCAATCCACGAGGTTAGACGACCTGCCTGAGAGCGCTATAACAATGCCATCGCGAGCCGGATGTCACCACCAGGCCACCTGATCGTGGTCCCCCGAACGCCTGGCGGCACTCCGTCGTTTGCCAATCGACCGCCCTTGAGCAGGGCAAACAAGGTTCCCGCTACTCGGCAGCCGCCGTCGCCTGCTCGGCCGGCGCGCTCGGCTCGGCGGGTTTCGCCTGCTCCGGCCGGGACTGCGCCGGCTTCGGGCGGCCGGCCCGGCGGGCCTTGACCAGCTGCTGGGCCCATGGCGGGGAGTGCGGCGAGGCCGAGTTCGCCGCGTCGCGCTCCTCCATGATCCGTTCGTAGCGGGCAGCCTGCTCCGCCTCCCCGGAACCGTCCAGCAGGTCCACCCGGTAGAAACGGGCGATGTGCGAGGTCAACGTGCTGAAGCGGTCGGCGGCCTTCTGGTGGTCGGTGATCGTCGCGGTGGCGCCGAGCGCCGCGTCGGCTGCCGAGACGATCGCGGCCAGCAGCACGAGCACGGCTGCGACCCGGATCGTGCCGGGCCCCGGCCCGGTGAACAGCGACCCGCCCGCGATGGCCGCGAGGATCGCGGCGACCACCGAGAACGACCGGTGGGCCAGTGTCCACCGCTCCCCGACGAGTGTGTGCTCCCGCGCCCGCATCGAGGCGCCGAGGTAGTGGTCCCTGGCGAGCGTGTCGAGGGCCGCCGCCTGGCCGAGCGGAGTGATCATCGGGGCAGTTTGCCACCGGCGCCGAGCTCTCAGGAAGGCCAACGCGCAGGCTGGCCCTGTTGGTGGCGCCCTCGGCTCCCCGTGATGACCGATCAGCCCAACGCCCCGGACGAGCGGCTCGTCGAGCTCGCCGCCCGCTGCCGGACGCCGCCGTCCCTGACGACGGTGCTGTCCGCGATGGCGAACATGCTCGTTCCGGCCCGAGGCCGAGCAACGGCGGTATTGCGCCCCGTGCACTACCCCAGCGGCGCCGGCCAGAAAGTTTGTTACCGAAACCATCTGGCCGGCACCAGCGGGTCGTACGTTAGTTGGTGCTCGGGATCAGGCCGTGGGGGTTCAGCACGTACTTGCGCGCGGCGCCCCGGTCGAACTCCTGGTACCCGCGCGGCGCGTCATCGATCGGGATCACCGTGGCGTTGACCGCCTTCGCGATGTGGGCCTTGTCGTGCAGGATGCTCATCATCAGCCCTCGGTTGTACTTCAGCACCGGGCACTGCCCCGTGCTGAACGTGTGGCTCTTCGCCCAGCCCAGCCCCAGCCGGACCTTGAGCGTGCCCTGCTTGGCATCGTCGTCCGCCGCGCCGGGGTCACCGGTGACGTAGAGCCCCGGGATGCCCAGCCGGCCGCCCGCCCTGGCCACCGACATGACGGAGTTCAACACCGTGGCAGGCGCCTCGCCCGCGTCCCGGCCGTGCCCGCTGGCCTCGAAGCCCACCGCGTCCACCGCGCAGTCGACCTCGTTGGTGCCGAGGATCTCGGCGATCTGGTCCTCCAGCGTGGCGTCCTCGGTGATGTCCACCGTCTCGCAGCCGAACGAGCGGGCCTGGGCGAGCCGCTCGGCGTTGCGGTCGCCCACGATCACGACCGCGGCCCCCAGCAGCTGCGCCGAATAGGCGGCGGCGAGCCCCACCGGCCCCGCACCGGCCACGTAGACCGTGGACCCGGTCGTCGCACCGGCCGTGAACGCCCCGTGATAGCCGGTCGGGAAGATGTCCGACAGCATCGTCAGGTCCAGGATCTTCTCCAGTGCCTGGTCACGGTCGGGGAACTTCAGCAGGTTGAAGTCGGCGAACGGCACCATCACGTACTCGGCCTGGCCGCCCTCCCAGCCGCCCATGTCGACGTACCCGTAGGCCGAGCCGGCGCGGGCCGGGTTCACATTGAGACAGATCCCGGTCTGCCCCTCCCGGCAGTTGCGGCAGCGCCCGCAGGCGATGTTGAACGGGACCGTGCAGATGTCGCCGACATTGAGGAACTGGACGTCGGACCCCTTCTCGACGATCTCGCCGGTGATCTCGTGCCCCAGTGTCTGCCCCGGTGGGGCGGTGGTGCGGCCTCGGACCATGTGCTGGTCGGACCCGCAGATGTTCGTGGCCACGTTGCGCAGGATCACCCCGTGTGTGGCCTTCTGGCTCATCCCCATGGCCTTGGCCACGTCGGAAGGAACCTCCAGCTTCGGCGGGTCGTGGTCCTCCACGACGACCACACCGGGCTCCCGGTAGACGACGATCTTGTTGCCTCCCACGTGCTCCTCCTCACACCCCTCCCCGTCCAGGCCTACTCGCGGGTGATGGCGTGGGCAACCGCTACCCACCGTTCGCCAGCCATCCGGCGGGGCCGACACCCAGCCGCGCACCACGCGAACCACGGGTCCGTGACCGACAACACGGTCGGGGCGAGTCCCTTCGTAACACCCCGGATGGCCCAGCACTAGGCCGTCCGGCGGGGGCGACTAGGCCGGTCGGCGCATGTCAGAGGCCTGCGACGGCGTTCGAGACCTACTCCCTGAGCGACTTGAGGGCGTGAAACAAACTGTTAACGACCGAGCCGCGGAGTTAACGGGACAAGTCAGGCAGGCTACGTTCGAGCAAGCTGCTCCAGCCCCCGGTGCCGCCGCGACCCCGTGCGACAGGCCCGTGTGGGCTCGTCGGTGGAGGTGTGAACATGCTCGAGAAACGTCGTCAGGACAGGCGACCGATCGGTGTTTCGCGCGAGGACGTCGCACGCTTCGACCGGGCCCTCAGCGGGCTGCGCTACCCAGTGGAGAAGTGGCAGCTGATCGCCCACGCGGTACAGAGCACGGAAGGCCCCGAGGCCGCTGACCTGCGCACCATCGAACAGCTCTGGGCCCTCCCGGCCGGTCGCTACCGCAACTTCGACCAGGTCCTCGCCGGCGCCGCCCGCACCGCGCGGGGGCATCCCCGGCGGGCGGACGACGCCTGAGCCCGGCGTGGGCGGCCCGACCGGCGGGAGGAACGGGTTCAGCCTGCGGCCGGGCCGACGGGCGCGGCGGTCGGGATCGTGGACGCCGCGCCGCCGACCCGGTAGCGAGCGCCCCGGTGCTCGGCCGGCAGCCGGTCGCCCCGGCCGAGCAGCTTGTTGCGCAGCGTGCCGGGCGCGTACTCGGTGGGGTACGCGCCGCGGCGCTGCAGCTCGGGCACCAGGTGCTCGACAAGGTCGGAGAAGGTGCCCGGCGTGATGGCGTAGGCCAGGTTGAAGCCGTCCACGTCCGTCTCGTCGACCCAGGACTGCAGCTCGTCGGCCACCGTCGCGGCCGAGCCGACCACCCTCGGCCCCATGCCGCCGATGCCGCCCCACGCCGCGATGTCCCGCACCTTCCACTCCCGCCCGTCCGGGTCGGCCTGCGAGAACGCCGCGACGGCCGAACGGATGGCGTTGCTCTCGACGTTGCCGATCGGGTCGTCGAGGTCGTAGCGGGACAGGTCGATGCCCATCCAGCCGGACATGAACACGAGCGAGCCCTCATCGCTGGCGTAGCTCTGCAGCTGCTCGTGCTTGGCGCGGGCGGCCGCGTCGGTGGCGTCGGTGATCACGGTCTGCAGGTTGAAGATCCGCGCGCTGTACGGGTCACGCCCGGCGGCCTTCAGCTGGTGGCGGATGTCCGCGACGGTCTCCTTGAGCAGCGCCTTCGTCGGGGCGGCCGTGAAGATCGCCTCCGCGTTCTCGGCGGCGAACCGTCGCCCCCTCGGTGAAGCGCCGGCCTGGTAGATCACCGGGGAGCGCTGCGGGGACGGCTCGGCGAGGTGGATGCCGGGCACGGTGAAGTGCTTGCCGTAGTGGCCGATCGGATGCACCTTGGCCGGGTCGGTGAACACGCCGCGGACCTGGTCACGCAGTACCGCGTCGTCCTCCCACGAGCCCTCCCACAGCTTGTAGAGCACCTCCAGGTACTCGTCGGCGTGGTCGTAGCGGTCGTCGTGCTGCAGCTGGTCGTCGTGGCCCATGTTTCGCGCGCCCGACGGCAGGTAGCCGGTCACCACGTTCCAGCCGATCCGGCCCTTGGTCAGGTGGTCCAGCGTGCTCATCCGCCGCGCGAACGGGTACGGGTGCTCGAACCCGGTGGCGGTGGTGATGCCGAAGCCGAGGTTGTCCGTGACGTGCGCCATCGCCGAGACCAGCAGCAACGGGTCGTTCACCGGCACCTGGGCGGCCTGGCGGATCGCCGCCTCCGCGGAGCCGTCGTAGACGTCGTAGGTGCCGAGCACGTCGGCGATGAACAGGCCGTCGAACAGGCCGCGCTCGAGCAGCTCGGCCAGGTCGGTCCAGTAGGACAGGTCCTTGTACCGCCAGGACTGGTCGGCGGGGTGACGCCACAGGCCGGGCGACTGGTGGGCGACACAGTTCATGTCGAACGCGTTCAGGCGGATCTGCCGGGTCATGGGGATGCTCCGTGGGGGTCGAGGGGCCGTCGTCAGCTGAGGGTGTTCAGCAGGGACGACAGGCCGCGCTCGAGACCCGCAACAGGTCCACGTGCAGCCGGAACCGGGACCCACCACCGCGATAGAACGGCCCGGCGCAACGCACCATGACCCCTCCTCGACTGGCCCGGAGCACCGAGACTAGGCGCCGCGCACCGCGCACTGTCAACCCACCGGGCGAACACTGTGACCGGGCTCGCGGATGGGACCTACGGTGGTTGCGTGGCTGGCCGGCGCGGGTTCCTGGCTGGCCGCGCTCGGGCCGTGGTCGGTCGGCGCGGATGACTGGGCGGCTGCGTCGGCACCCCGGGTTCCGCCGGTACTGGGCGGCGAGCACGATCTCCGACTTCGGCACCCCGGTCACCGACGTGGCACTCGGCGTGCTCATCGTCGCCGGGCTCGATGGCGGCGCAGCGGACGTCGGTGTCGTGCGCGGCGCCGGCATGGCCCCGTACCTGGTCGTCGGCCTGTTCGCGGGCGTGCTGGTCGACCGTGTCCGGCGCCGGCCGCTACTGGTCGGCACCGACCTCGGCAGCGCCGTCGTGCTCGCCGGGATCCCCCTGCTCGCCGTCACCGGCATGCTCGCCGTGCCGGGGCTGGCCGTGCTGATGGCGGTGTTCGGCCTGTGCTCGGTACTCGGCACCGCCGCGCAGCAGGCCTTCCTGCCCGGGCTGGTGCCGAGCGCCCTGCTGCCGAGGGCGAACGCGCGGCTCGAGCAGAGCACCGCGGTCGCGCAGACGGCCGGCCCGCTGGTGGGCGGCGGGCTGGTGACCGCGCTCGGGGCGCCGGTAGCCGTGCTCGTCGACGCGGTGAGCTACGCCGTGTCCGCTTTGCTGGTCGCGGTGACTCCCGCCTCCGACCCGGCGCCCCGGCCGGCCCGTCGCTCGGTGCTCGCCGACCTCCGCGAGGGCGTGCGCTGGGTGTACGGGCACGCCACGCTGCGCCCGCTCACGCTGTCCACGCATGCCTGGTTCCTGTTCAACGCGGTCGCCCGCACCGCCTACCTGCCGTACGCGCTGCGCGAGCTCGGTATGGGCCCGATCGCCCTGGGCACCACGTTCGCGCTGGCCGGCGCGGGTGCGGTGGTCGGCACCACGGCGTCGGAGTCTCTCGGCAACCGCCTCGGCATCATGGCCACCGTCTGCGGCTCCCGGGTGCTCGAGGGGATCGGGTACGCGGTGACGGCGTGCGCCGCTCTCGCACCGGCCGGGCCCGCGGGCGTGGTCGTCGCGGGCGCCGGCCAGCTGATCATCGGGCTCGGCTTCGGCGCGTCGGGACCGATCGAGGTGGCCTACCGGCAGGCCATCACCCCGGACCGGCTGCAGGGCCGCGTCGCCGGCACGGCCCGCGCGTTCAACCGGGCCGCCGTCGTGGTCGGCGCCCCACTCGGTGGTGTGTTCGCCGATGCGGTGGGACTGCGCCCCGCACTCTGGCTCGCCGCCGCCGGCCTGGCCACCGCCGGCCTGGTACTCGCCCCTTTCCGCGAGTCGGGGATTCCGACAGGGTGAGTCGCGGATTCCGTCAGGGACCCGCGACCACGACACGGTCAGATCCCGGTGTTCAGGACGTCCAGGTTGCGGAACCTCGGTTCGTCGTCGCACAGCTTGGCTAGCTGGGCGGCGAAGTCCGCGGTGGCGGGGTGCTCGCTGTTGGCCATGGCCGCGGTGTGGTCGGGGAACTCGATGATGGCGACATAGGTGTCCGCCTGGTCCCGGTCGGCCGCGCGGATCCCCCAGCGGGCAGTACGGGCGGCACCGATCGCCTGGGACCAGCGCTCCGTGAGTCCCAGCACGTCGTCGAACCGCCGGGTCTTGATCTCGATCAGCTGCAGGAACGCGCCGGCGCGAGTGTTGGGCTCGGCGTCGGCGTCCCGCAGCCCGGCCCGCAGGAGGTCGCGCAGCTCCGCGTTGTCGACGTGGCCGTGCACGTCGACAGCGTGCGCCGCGCCCGCCCGGACAACCTCGTCCTCCTCGCCCGCGAGGGTCAGGGTGCAGCCGGACTCACTGGGCATCTCCCGGCAGTCGAGCAGTTTCCGTACCATGGTGGCTCCCCAATACTCGGCTCGTGTGAGGCCGGTCACACTAGAGGGTGGCGGCCACGGCCCGACTCGTCTCATCGGGTGGAGCCCGCCGTCTCCCACCGAACCACGCGGTGCCCAGTGACGCGGTACTACGAGGTCGTCGCCGGGGCAGAATTCTCGGTTGCCCGGACCGCCGCCACGAAGTCGCGCATCCGGGCGGCGTCCTTGATGCCCTTGGCGGCCTCCACCCCGGAGCTGACGTCCACCGACAGCGTCCGGCAGCGCGGCCGCAGCGCGGTGATGCCGGACGCCACATTGTCCGCGCTCAGCCCACCCCCGAGCACCAGGTGCGTCTCCGGCAGCGCCGGCACCAGCGACCAGTCGAAGCTCTGCCCGCCGCCGCCGTACCCCCGGACCTGCGCATCCAGCAGTACGGCGCGCGCGCCGGTGTACTGCGCGACGAACCCGGCCAGGTCGAGGCTCTCGCGCGTGGCGTCCACCGGGATCCGGGCCGCCCGCAGGAACCCCCAGCTACCCCGGCCCGACGCCGCCCAGCACTGCTCCGGGGTCTCGTCACCGTGGAACTGCAGCAGCGCCCCCGGCACCCGCATCGCGGCGTCGGCCACCACGTCCGGGGCGGCGTTCACGAACAGCAGCACGGGCGTCACGAACGGTGGCAGCCGCCGTGCCAGCTCCGCCGCCCGCGCCGCGTCGACGAAGCGGGGGCTCGGCGGGTACTGCACGAAGCCGACCGCGTCCGCGCCGGCGGCAACGGCGGCGTCGACATCGCCCTCACGGGTCAGCCCGCAGATCTTGACGGGGATCCGGCCCACTCCGCCTGGCTCGAGCACCTGCGATCAGCCTCATTCGCAACGGGGACGCCGTCCGTCGACGCTCCGGTTCCCCACTCTGCCCGATCACCGCCGGGCGTAGCGCCGGAGGGCGGGGTCACGCCTCGGGCGATGGCGCTACGAGGCCGGCCAGCGCGGAGTCGGCCACCGCGCGGAGTGTGTCGCGGCCGGGGTTCGTCTTGGCCAGCACGTTCATGCCCTGGACCACGGCCACCAGGAGATCGGCCGACTCCTGCCCCACCCCGGGGCGCAACCCACCCTCGGCGCGCGCCCGCGCGAGCGCACCGGCGAAGCTCGTCCGCAGGTTCGCCAGGTGCTGCTGGAACATCGCGGCCAGCTCGGGGTCTCGCCGCCCCAGCTCGACCAGTGAGTTGGTGATCAGGCAGCCCCAGCGGCGGCGGCCGTCGACCATGGCGTCGACCAGGTGGTCGAAGTAGTCGCGCAGGCCCCGCACACCGCTGGGCGCGCCATTGATCCGCTCGACAGCCTCGGCCGACACGGTCTCCATGTAGCGGCGCACGGCGGCCACGAACAGGCCGCGCTTGCTGCCGAACGCCGCGTACACGCTGCCCGGCTGGACGTCCATCGCCTGGCACAGGACCTGCACCGACGTGGCGTCGAAACCCTGCCGCCAGAACGTCTCGAGCGCCGTGTCGAGCGCCTGCCCGACATCGAAGGTCCGCGTCCGCCCCATCTTGAGATTGTAGAGCACGTGCTCAGCAAAGCTCGACCTACTGCGGTATGACATGGTAAGACTCGAACCACTAAATGGTATGGACGTTCAAGTAAGGAGCGGGGCGTGCGGATCGCGGTGATGGGTACGGGGGGCGTCGGCGGGTACTTCGGGGCCCGGCTGGCGCTGGGCGGGCACGACGTCGCCTTCGTGGCCAGGGGACGCCAGCTCGAGGCACTGCGCACGCACGGCCTGCGGGTGGAAAGCCCGCTCGGCGATGCGCACCTGCCCGCCGTCACGGTCACCGACGACCCAGCCGAGCTGAAGCCGGTCGACATGGTGCTGTTCGGCGTGAAGCTGTGGGACACCGAGGCCGCGGCCGAGCTGATCAAGCCGCTGCTCGCGGAGCACACCGGCGTCGTGTCCTTCCAGAACGGCGTGGTGAAGGACGACATCCTGCGCCGCTCGCTGGGCGACGAGCACGTCGTCGGAGGGGTCTGCTACATCGCGGCCACGATCGCCGAGCCGGGGCTGATCCGGCACTCCGGCACGCTGCAGAAGTTGGTGTTCGGCGAGTACGACGGCACGTCGTCCGCGCGTATGAGGGAGTTCTATGACGCCTGCGCCGGCAGCGGGATCGACGTCGAGCTCAGCGCCCAGATCGAGCGGACCATCTGGGAGAAGTTCGTCTTCCTGGTCGGACTCTCCGGCACGACCAGCACCTCGCGCTCGACGATCGGGCCGATCCGCGAGCACCCGAGGGCCCGTGCGTTCCTGCACGACGTGATGGCGGAGGTGGTGGCTGTCGCGCGCGCCCAGGGAGTGCCGCTGCCCGCCGACTTCGCCGACGACCGGCTCGCCTTCGTCGACCAGGTGCCCGCCGGCATGACGTCGTCCATGCACCACGACCTGGAACGCGGCAACCGGCTGGAGGTCGCCTGGCTCAGCGGCGACGTGGTCGAGCGCGGCGCCGCGTTCGGTGTCCCGACGCCGTGCAACCGCGCGATCATGGACATCCTCTCGGTGCACAGCGAAGGGCACCCGGCGTGACGGCGGTCGCGAGCGCGGAGCTGACCGTCCGCTCGGTCGAGGCCACGCTGGTGCGGGTGCCGATGCGCCGGGCGCTCGGGACCAGCGCCACCCGCATCGCCGACGCTCCCCTGCTGCTGATCGACCTGCACACCGAGGAGGGCGTCACCGGGCGCGCCTACCTGTTCTGCTACCTCGAGTCCGCCGGGCACGCCGAGGTCGCACTGGTGCGGGACGTCAACGCCGTGCTGGCCGGGACTCCGGCCGGCCCGGCGGCCGTGCGGCGGGCGCTCGAGGCGCGGTTCAAGCTGCTCGGAGTTCGCGGGCTGGTCGCGGCGGTACTGGCCGGCGTCGACACCGCCTGCTGGGACGCGCTGGCCATCGCCGCCGGGCTACCGCTGGCCCGCCTGCTCGGCTCAGGCCCTCGGCCGATACCCGCCTACAACAGCAACGGCCTCGGACTCATCGCGCCGGCGGCCGCCGCCGAGGAGGCGCAGGAGCTCGTGGCGGAGGGCTTCCACGCCATCAAGATGCGGCTCGGCCGCCCCTCGGCCGGCGACGACCTGGCAGCGGTCCGGGCGGTGCGGGCGGCGATCGCGCCGGACGTCACGCTCATGGCGGACTACAACCAGGC
>DATAYB010000183.1:0-3013 GCA_036272795.1 Pseudonocardia sp. | reverse complement strand
CCACGTCCGCCTCGAGCAGGTCGGCGGCGAGCTCACGGGCCTGGTCCAGCACGACCTCGGCGGCCCGGTTGACCGAGTTGCCGCCGATCTGCAGGGACCGCGAGCCCATCGTGCCACCGCCCCTGGGCACCTGCGCGGTGTCAGCCTGGACGTAGGTGATCTTGTCGAGCGGGATGCCCAGCTTGTCCGACACGATCATGCCGAACGACGTCGCGTGGCCCTGACCGTGGGCCGAGGTACCCGCCTTGACCGTCGCGGTGCCGTCGGAGTGCACCTCGACCGACGAGAACTCCGTGAAGTTGCCGGCGCCGGTGACCTCGACGTACGCGCTGATCCCAATACCGAGCTGCACCGCGTCACCGTTCGCGCGGCGGCGGGCCTGCTCGGCGCGCAGGTCCTCGTAGCCGGCCAGCTCCAGCGCCTTGCGCAGCGGCAGGTCGTAGTCACCGTTGTCGTAGTTCGCGCCGACCACGGTGGTGTAGGGGAACTCCTCGGGCTGGATGAAGTTGCGCCTGCGCAGCTCCGCTGGGTCGATGGCCAGCTCGACGGCCGCCATGTCCATGATGCGCTCGAGCAGCTCGGCGGCCTCCGGCCGGCCGGCGCCCCGGAACGCGCCCATCGGCGTGGTGTTCGTCAGCACCGCCGCGACGTTGTAACTGATCTTGGGAATGCGATAGACGCCGGACGCCATCAGCCGCGTGAAGACGATGCCGAGGAAGCCGTTGAACCCGGCGTATGCGCCGCAGTCGACGATCACGTGCAACCGCAGGCCGACGATCGTGCCGTCGCGGCGCAGCCCCAGCTCGGCCCATTCCTGCTGGCCCCGGCCGTGCATCATCGACACCGCGTTCTCCGAGCGGGTCTCGATCCACTTCACCGGGCGGCCCAGCTCGAGCGCGGCCGCCAGCGTGACGAGGTGCTCGGTCTGCGCACCGATCTTGGCGCCGAAGCCACCGCCCACGTGCGGCGAGACCACCCGCATCCGCGCCGGGTCCAGTCCCAGACCGCCGGCGAGCAGTGCCTGGGCCATGTGCGCGCCCTGCGCGGAGACGTACACCGTCACGTCGTACTCCGCGCCGGCCTCTGTGTCGGCCTCTCGGGGCACCGCGACCATGGCGTTCGGCTCCATCGGGACTGGCGCCAGCCGCTGGTTGCGCATGGTCACCCGGACCACGACGTCGGCGCCCGCGAGCGGGTCCTCATCGCCGGGCTCGCGCTCCCCCGCCGCGATGTTCGACCCGAGCTCGCCGAACTGCAGCGGCCCCTCAGGGTCCAACGCGTGTTCCAGGTCGACCACCGCGCCGAGCGGGTCGTAGTCGACGACGACCAGTTCGGCGGCGTCGTTGGCCTGCGCCTTCGTGTCAGCGATCACCGCAGCGACCACGTCACCGACGAACCGCACCTTGCCAACCGCGAGCGGCGGGCGTGCCGCCCCGGGGTTCACCGGGATCGGGCCGACCTGCGGGGTCAGGCTCAGCGTCTCGGCGGTGTAGACCGCGCGGACGCCGGGCGCGGCCTCGGCCTCGGCCGTGTCGATGCTCTCGATGCGCGCGTGCGCGATCGGGGAACGCACGAACGTCAGGTGCAGGGCCCCGGGGATGTCCAGGTTGTCCACGTAGCTGGTGTCACCGCGGATCAGCTCGGAGTCCTCGACCCGGCGCACCTCGGTACCCAGAATTGATCCGCGCATGCTCGGACTCTAACCCCGGCGCGCGGGCACGGCGCGCCGGGTGGATCAGAGCGGCTGGAGGTCGGAGATCAGCCAGTGCCCGTCGGCCAACGTCATGGTGACCCGGACCTGGTTGGACGCGGTGTGCGCAGCCGGGTCAGCGCCGACCGTGGTGGACTGGTTCACGAACAGCAGCGCGGTGACCTGGTCAGGCTGGGCGTCGATCACCGCCGAGCGGGCCACCGTGGCCTTGGTGGCCAGGCTCTGCTGCTGCACCGCCGGCACGATCACGCCGCTGGCCAGCTCCTCGAACTTGGCCGCGAACGCCCCGGAGATCAGCCCCCTGGAGCGGGCCAGGTCGGCGTCCAGCGTCTTCGAGTCGTAGCTGAGCACCTGGGTGGTGCCCGTGCGGGCGGCGTCGAGCGCGGCGTCCTGCGAGCGCTGCGCCCGCCCGTCGCTGAACGCCTGCCAGCCCAGCACCGCCACCGCGACCGCCGAACCCAGCGCCACCGCGGCCAGCACGATCGGCACCAGCATCCGCCGCGACCGCGGGCCGGCCGCCGCACCGTCGGGCGTCGCCAGGACCTCGGTCGGCTCCTCGGACGCCTCGACCGGCTCATCAGTCGGCTCGTCGGCGGGCTGCTCGACCGGCTTCTCCACCGCCTCGACGGGCTCGGCGGTCTCGTCGGCCGAGTCGGTCGGCTCCTCGGCCGCGTCGACCGGCTCGCCCGACTCGTCGCCGGGCTGGTCAGTCGGAGTCACCGCCGCTTCGACCGGCTCGGTCGACTCGGCAGGTTCCTCCGCCGTCTCCGTCGGCTCAGCGGGCTTCTCTACCGACTTGTCGGCGGACTTGTCGGCCGACTCGACCGGCTTGACCTGCTCGGTCGGTGCCTCGGCGGTGTCGGTGGGCTCGGCGGGGGTCTGTCCCGGCGTCGGGGTCACGGCGGTCTCCGAATCGGGGTCGGGGGTGCTCACTGCACGAAGGTGACGTCGGAGGCCAACCAGCGGTCGCCCTCACGCTGCAGCTGGACCGCGAGCCGGTAGCTCACCGGCTGGCCGGCGGTCACCTTGGCGTTCGACACCGTCGCGGCCACGGTGACCAGCACCGACGCCGTGTTCGCGTCCATCTTCTCGACCCCGGCGGCGCTCACGGTGCCCCGCGAACCGGCGTTGCTCTGCTGCAGGATCGTCTGCAGGGCCTGCGCGTAGGTGCTGATCTGGTCGCGGAACGCGCCGGTGGACTCGCCGGTCAGGTTCTGGATCTGCGCCGGGGCGTTGTCGGCGCCGATCGACGTGAGGTCCCCCGCGACCTTCTGCGCGGCGGCCAGCACGTCCTGGCGCTGA
>DATAYB010000182.1:0-9683 GCA_036272795.1 Pseudonocardia sp. | reverse complement strand
GCGCCGAGGTAGTGGAAGTTGCGCCGCCCGGTGAGATCCCGCAGGTAGACCAGGCCCAGCTCGCCCGGCGCCAGCCGCCCGCCCGCGGCATCGAAGATCCCGATCTCGCAACCGCCCGCGGCCCGGCCGACGGAGCCGGGGCGGGCCAGCCATTCGGTGCCGTTGATCCAGGTGCTGCCGCGCGAGTCGGTGGCGCCGTAGCTCTCGGCGATTCGCTCCGGGCCGAGCCAGTCGATCCAGGCCCGCTTGGCCCACGCCGGTATCCCGCCGGAGTACTGGGTGACGTAGCGCAGCGACGAGACGTCGTAGGTTGCGCGCACCTGTTCGGGCAGCTTGATCGTGGCCAGCATGGACGGCTGGGTCATGGCCAGCCAGTCGGCCCGGTGCTGCTCGACCAGCTGCAGCAGCTGCCGGGCGTCGAAGCTCCGCATCAGGACCTGGTGGCAGCCCATGGCCAGGGCGCAGGTGGTCGCGACGAAGCCGGTGCCGTCGCAGATGTCCAGCGGCACGACGTGCGTGCCGTCGGCCTGCAGCCCGTAGTGCCACGGACGGGCCGGATTGACGATCGCGGGGACGTCGACGGAGATCAGCTTGGCCGGGCCCGTACTGCCGCCGCTGGAGCCGATCCGCAGCCGCGGCGACACCGGTACCGGCGGCAGCACGCGGCCTGGACCGGGCCCGAACAGGTCCCCGAGTTGCAGGCAGGGCAGCCCGGGCCAGCCCTCGGCACACGCGGCCGGGAAACCCACGGCGGCCGTGGCCTGTGCCCGGCGGACCAGCTCGACGAGTTCGCCGCGTCCCTTGCGAGGATGCAGCGGTAGCGGCACCGCGCCGAGACGCCACACCGCGAAGACCGCTATCAGCAGCTCGGCGGAGTTCGTGCCGCAGAGCGCGACCACCGACGCCGGCGCCACACCGGCATCAGCCAGCCGCCCGGCGGCGAGGTCAGCGAGTTCGACCACCCGGCCCCGGGTGAACTGCCGCGAGCCGTCGGTTATCGCCACCCGGTGCGGCCCGCGGGCCGCGCAGTCACGCAGCGCGTCGGATAGGGCAATCGCTGGCATCTGGCTCCCTCAGGACGCGTCCGCGCCGAGCCGCGTGAACTCGTCATCGGCCAGCTCGATCCAGGCCGCATCGATGTTAGCGTCGAGGTGGGTAAGGCTGGTCGTGCCCGGAATCGGCAGCATCACCGGTGAGCGGCGCAGCAGCCAGGCGAGCACGACTTGCTGTGGCGTCGCCTGGTGCGCCAGCGCGATCTCCCCGGCCACGCGCAGCCGCGCCTCGTCCCGTACGAGCGGCTGCCACGGCAGGAAGGCGATGCCGTGCCGCTCGCACATCTCCAGCAGCGGCTCGGACTCGCGATCGCCGGCGTTGTAGCGGTTCTGCACGGAGACGACGCGGCAGATCGTCAGCGCCTCCGCGAGTTGCCCGGTCGTCACGTTCGAGATGCCGATGTCGCGGATCTTGCCCTGCTGCTGCAGTTCCTGAAGCGCACCCAGACTCTCCGCGTAGGGAACCGCCGGATCGGGGGTATGCAGCTGATAGAGGTCGAGCTGGCCCACGCGGAGGCGGCGCAGGCTCTTGTCGCACTCATCCTTCAGGTGCTCGGGCCGCCCCCTGGCCGGCAGGCGCCGCTCACCAGGCGCCAGCCGCCGGACCTCATAGCCTGACTTGGTGCCGATGACGAGGCCGGCTGGATAGGGATGCAGAGCCTCGGCGATCAGCTCCTCAGACCGGCCCAGGCCGTAGATGTTCGCGGTGTCAAGGAACGTCACGCCGCGATCGACCGCGTGCCGGACGAGGGCCCGCCCCATCGCCGGATCCCTGACGCCGGCGGCGTTGCGGGCCACCGAGATCCGCATGGCCCCGAAACCGAGCCGCTGGACGCTCCGGTCACCCAGCGCAGTCGTGCCCGCGGGTGAGCTGCCGGCCATCGTCATGAGGTCAACCCGGCCAGCGCGCTCGCCTCGTCTGCCCCAGCACCGATGAGACCGGTGAAGCGGCCCAGGTGACGGGCCGCGGAGAACAGCGCGACGCCGACGAGCCGATCGTTGGCCAGGTAGAGCACGACGCTCTTCTTGACGCCGCCCTCCTGCGGGCGGCTGACCACGGTCCGGTCGGCCAGGTCGGGGCGGCCGACGACCTGGATCTTCAGGCCGAACTGGTCCGTCCAGAAGTACGGCGGCTCCGGTGGCGGCGGTTCGGCCCCGACGATGTCGGCGGCGACGGCGGCCGCCTGGTGGCGGGTGCTGGTCCAGTGCTCGCTGCGACGCGGCTGGCCCGTCCAGGGGTCGGGCCACGCCGCGACGTCACCGATCGCGTACGTCCGGGCGAGACCGAGCGCGCGGCCGTGCTCGTCGCAGCGGACCCCGCCCGGGCCTTCGAGTCCGAGCCACGCGGACTGCGGGATCGAGCCGATGCCGACGACCACGGTGTCGGCACGCAGCTGGTTCACACCGGTCCCGGCCGGGCCGACCAGGACCTTCTCGCCGTCCGGGACGAGCGCGCCGACCGTGGTGCCCCCGTGGTAATCGACGCCCGCTCCGGTCAGCACCTCGGCCATGATCGCGCCGGCGTCGGTGCCCAGCACCCCCTGCATAGGAAGGTCGGTGGCTTCGAACATCACCACGTCGTTGCCGAGCGCCCGGGCGGCGGAGGCGACCTCGGCGCCGATGAATCCGCCGCCGACCACGGCTACCGTGCCGCCCCGCCGCAGCCGCGCGGCCAGCCACTCGGCGTCGTCCACGGTACGGAGCGTGCCGATGGCCGGGTGCCGGGGCTGGCCCGGCAAAGAACGGGGCAGCACGCCGGTCGAGACGATCAGCCGGCCGGCTCCGAGCGCCGAGCCGTCAGCCAGCGTCAGCAGCTGGCCGTCCCAGTGGATGGCCGGCGAGCCGAGGCGCAACTGTACGTGCAGCTCAGCCAGCTCCGCACGGGTGCGGAACATAACGTCATCGCGGTGGCGGATGCCGAGCAGCAGCTGCTTCGACAGCGGCGGCCGGTCGTATGGCAGGTGCGGCTCGGCCCCGACCAGCGTGATCGCGCCGGTGAATCCGCGTGCACGCAGCTGCTCGGCCGCGTGCAGGCCACCCACCGAGGCGCCGACAATGACGGCACCTCCCAGGTCCCCGTCAGCGCCCATTACCGGTCCCCGCCGGGTAGGACGTCGCGTTGAGAGCAGCCGCGAGCCGGTCGGGGGCGCCGAGCTCAAGGCGCAGCGCCTCGAGCCGCATGGTGTGCACGTGCATGCCGAACTCGCGCGCGAAGCTGCGTGCCCCGCCGAGCTGAACCAGTTCGGCGGTCAGTGCCGCCGCCGTCTGCTGCGCGTAGTGGGCCGCGACCGCGATGGCGCGCGGCGTACGCGTGTACGCCGCCTCCCGGGCCAGCCATCGCGTGGCCTGCGCGCTCACCGCGGTCTCGGCGAAGCGGTGGCGCAGAGCCTGCAGCCTGGCCAGCGGCCGGCCGAACTGCTCGCGGGTTTGCAGGTGCCTGGCCGTGCGCTCGACCGCGGCCTCGGCTGCGCCGGCGACCTCGGCGGCCCGGATGAGCGTGATCGCATCGTGCCAGCGGGCGGCGTCGAGCGTGTCCAGCCGCACGGCACCGGCGACGTCGATGCGCGCATACGGGTAGCCGAAGCCGCTGTCCATCGCCTCAACCCGGGCCCCGGTCAGGTCCACCAGGTGGATCTGGCCGGGGCCCGCCACCACCGCGCTGGCCGCCGTCTGGCCGAAGCGGGCCAGGCCGCTGGGTCCGACGACGGTGACGCCGCCGGGCGGCAGCGCGGTGTCGGTGGCTCCGCCGACCGCCAGCGCCAACCCCACGGTCGTGGCGACGCCGAGTTCGCTGAGGCGCTCGGCCAGCAGGACCCGGTCGAGCAGGTCGATCGCGCCGGGCTCGGTGGGCAATGCTGCCCGCAAGGCGGCGTCGAGGCCGGCGTCGTACCCGTTCAGAGCCGAGACCCCGTAAGCACGCTCACGGCCCGAGGCCGTGACGATCTGCTCGGCGCGGTCGAGCAGGTCCCGCTGACGGCCGTCGAGATCGAAGTCCATGGTCTACCGTCCCGATCCGAGTCGTAGCCGCGCGATCTGGTTGAGCTGCACCTCGGCGCTGCCGCCGCCGAGACCGGCGATCATCGAGGTCTTGATCTGGCCGTGGCCCACCGACCCGACCAGCAGGGACTCCTCGCCCCACAGGTCGAGCGCGAGCTCGGCCACGAGCCGCTCACAGCGGACGATCGCGACCCGGGCCAGGCTCACCGCCAGCTCTTCGGGGCGGCCCTTCGCCCGGGCGTCGATCGCCTGGTAGACCAGGATCCGCGCGGCGGCACAGGCCGCCCGGGCGGCGGCCAGCCGGGTGCTGAAGCCGTCGCGCTCGCACCAGCCGCTGGCATCGGCCTGAGCGGCGATACGCTCGGCGACCAGCGCCGCGCGCGCGTACCGCGGCCCGCCGATGCGCTCGTGGGCCAGCGCGCTGCGGATCACCGACCAGCCCTCGTTCTCGGGCCCGAGCCGTGCTGACTCCGGCACCCGCACGTTGTCGAAGGTCAGCCGGTTGTACTCGTGGATGCCGAGGACGCTCGGGATCGTCTCGGCCCGGAAGCCCGGCGTCGAGGTGGGCACCAGGAAGATCGAGATGCCGGTGGTGCCGGCGGACCCGGGGCCGGTCCGGGCCAGCAGGAAGCAGTACTCGGCCTCCCGCGCGTAGGAGGTCCAGACTTTCTCCCCGTTGATCACGTAGTCGTCGCCGTCGCGCACCGCCGAGGTCGACAATGCGGCCAGGTCTGTGCCCGCGCCCTGCTCGGAGAAGCCCTGGCACCAGGTCACGTCGCCGCTGGCGATGCGCTTGAGATGCTTGTCCTTCTGCTCGGGGGTGCCCGAGGTGAAGATCGCCGGCCCGATCCAGTTGACGTTCATGTATTGCGAGCCGCGTGGCTCACCCGCGGCCCACAGCTCCTCGCCCGAGATGATGAACTGCCACGGTGAGGCGTCGCTGCCGCCGTACCGGGAAGGCCAGTGCGAGGCGAACATCTCCCGGTCCCCGAGCTGACGGCAGAAGTCACGGGTGAAATCGGTCGCCACGTGCTCGCCGGGGATCAGCGCCGCCCACTCAGGCGGCAGGACATCAGCGATGAAGGCCCGCAGTTGCTGACGGAACTCCAGCTCGGCGACCGTCCAGCCGAACTCCATGTGCCCTCCAGGCCATCGACAACTAGACTATTATTATTTAGCTTATTAAGCGATATCAATATCAGGTTGAAGACCCGATCCGGGAGGCGCGCCATCACTACCGCCACAGATCCCGTCACGTCCGACCCGCTCCTGCACCGGATGCAGCCGCCGCCGGATCCGGTCACCGACTGGTACTGGCAGAGCGGCGCCGACGGCCAGCTTCGGTTCCTCACCTGCGGGGACTGCGGCTACCGCACCCACCCGGCGGGGTCGGTGTGCGCGCGGTGCCTGAGCGGAAACGTGACGCCACAGCCGGTTTCGGGTCTGGGCACGATCCTGGCGTGCACCGTGAACGTGCAGCAGTGGAACTCCGGCCAGGAGCCCTATTCGATCGCCATCATCGGGCTTGACGAGCAGGATGACCTGCGCGTCACGACCAACGTCATCGGCACCGATCCGTACGCGGTGAAGATCGGCGACCGGGTACAGGTCGCGTTCCTGCAGCGGCACGGCTACTACTACCCCCTGTTCCGCACGGTGGAGGACGGCTGATGGCCGCGCGCTTCGAGCACGACAGCATCATTTCCGGGATCGGCCAATCGGCCGTCGGCCGTCGGCTCGGCCGGTCCGCCACCGACCTGACCGTCGAGGCGGCGCTCAGCGCGATCGCCGACGCGGGCCTCACCCGAGAGCAGATCGATGGCCTCACCACCTATCCCGGCGGTGACTCATTCAGCACGCATGGTTACGGCGGCCCGTCTCCGTACGCGATGATGGAGGCGCTGCGGCTGCAGCCGAAGTGGTTCAGCGGCTCGGGCGAACTACCCGGCCAGCTCGGGGCGGTCGTCCAGGCGATGATGGCCGTGTCCTGCGGTCTGGCGCGCCACGTGCTGGTCTACCGGACCGTGACCGAGACCCTCGGCCAGGGCAGCGGTGGACGTGGCGCTATCTACGACCCGGACGGCATCGCGGCGCCGACGATGGCAGGCTTCATCGCGACCTTCGGGGCGCCGTCGGCCGTGAACTGGCTGGCCATGCTGGCCAGCCGGCATTTCCACGAGTACGGCACCACGCGCGAGCAGCTCGGGCAGATCCCGCTGACCGGCCGGGCCAACGCCGGCCGCAATCCGCGCGCCATCTACCGCGATCCGCTGACGATGGACGACTACCTCAGCGCCCGGATGATCTCCACTCCCCTGTGCCTGTTCGACTGCGACGTGCCGGTCGACGGCTCCACGGCGTTCATCGTCTCGGCGGCCGATCACGTGGCGTCAATGCCCAGCCAGCCCGTTTACATCGAGGCGATCGGCTCGGCCCTCACGCAGCGCTTCTCGTGGGACCAGCAGGCCGACCTGACGGCGATGGCGTCGACCGGTGCCGCCGAGCACATGTGGTCCCGTACGTCGCTGACACCCGCCGACGTGGACATCGCCGAGCTCTACGACGGCTTCAGCATCCTGGCGCTGGCCTGGATCGAGGCACTGGGTTTCTGCAAGAAGGGTGAGGCCGGCGCCTTCCTCCAGGGCGGCCGCCGCATCGCGCTGGACGGCGAACTGCCGCTGAACACCCACGGCGGCCAGCTCTCGGCCGGCCGCCTGCACGGGTTCGGCTTCATCCACGAGGCCACGGTGCAGCTGCGCGGAAAAGCCGGGGGACGCCAGGTGCCCGACGTGAAGGTGGCCGCAGTCGGCACCGGCGGCGGGCCGATCGCCGGGGCCATGCTGCTGACCTCCGAGCGCGTCTAGAGGCTCAGGCTGTAGCCGCCGTTGACGGCGTAGGTCTGGCCGGTGATCCAGCCCGACGCGGGACCGGCCAGGAACGCCACCAGCGCGGCGGCGTCCTCGGGCGTGCCGAAGCGGCGGATCACGTACTTTTTCAGCCGCGCTGCGGCGTCGGGCGGCTCCGGCGCGCCGGGCCGCTGGATGCTCGCCAGGGCCACGTTGTTCGCGGTGATCCCGTACCGGCCGACCTCACGGGCGACGGTCCGGGTGAGCCCGGCCGCGCCGGCCTTGGCGGCGCCGTAAACGGCGAGGTGGGGCTCGCCCACCCGGCCGGCGTCGGAGACGATCGTGATAATCCGCCCCCAGCCCGCGGTGATCATTCCCGGCAGCACGCTGTGCGTGCAGTGCAGCACGCCGAAGAAGTTGACGCTGATCGTCCCGGCCCAGTCGAGGGGGTCGGTGTCGGCGAACGGGACGAACGCGGACCAGCCCGCCGCTCCGCCGTTGCCGGCGTTGTTGACCAGTACCTCGAACGGGCCGGCGTGCGCCACCACGGCTTCGACGGCCGCCCGGTCGCCAACGTCGAACGGCACCGCGGTGGCTTCGCCGCCCGCCGCCCGGATCTCCGCCGCAACGGACTCGGCCCGGGGCCCGGCGTAGTCGTTGACGGCTACGGCGGCGCCGAGGGCGGCCAGTGCCAGCGCCGTGGCCCGTCCGACTCCTTGCCCGGCGCCGGTCACCAGGGCGCGGCGGCCGGAGAGGTCAGCGGCGGGCGGCCCGGTCACGCCGGTCCCGCTGCGATGTCGGGAGCCAGCCCGGCCGCAGGCCAGCCGGGGCCGGTGAGGCCCAGATAGGCGGCGTGGCCCCGCCGCTCGGCGTCGGTGGAGTGCCAGATCAGCTCCACGCGGTTCCCGTCGGGGTCGGTCACGAAGACGATGACGGTGCAGCCATCGGCGAAGGCGATCTCGAATCGGGTACGCCGAGTCCCGCCGTGCTGCTCGACGGCGGCGACGGCCGCGTCGATGTCGTCAACGACCAGGCTGATGTGGGCGTACCCGACTTCGTCGGCGCGGCGCGGGGCCGAGCCGGGCACGCGCACCGGACTGTAGGCGAGCAGCTCCACCAGGTTGTCGCCGAGCCGCAGGAAGGTCCCGCCGAAGCTCAGCGCCTCGGACTCCATCAGCGCCGCCACCCGGTGGCCCGCGGACTTGTACGGTATCCCGGCGGTGAACCCGAAAACCTGCGTGTAGAACTCGACGCCACGATCGAGATCGGCGACACATATCGCCAGGTGCGAGTAGCCGAGCGTGGTCACGGTTCCTCCCTGCAGGGTGATCAGCCGAACAGCAGCGATGCCGCCTTCTCCGCGTGGAGGGCAACGTCCCGTGCGGGCTGCGACCGGAAGTCGATCACCACGCTGGCGCACCCTACGGAGACGTACTCATCGACGATGTCGGTGAGCCGGCCGAGGTCGGCGCCGGTGAGCGCGACGCGGACCGACCGGGTGACGGATCGTCCAGCGCGTTCGTCGATCTGCTCGGCTTTGGCCTTGAGCTTGCCGGGAGCGAGGTCGTGCGGGTGCCAGACGTCGGCGTACTTCGCCGCGCGGCGCAGGGCGGGACCGGAGTCGCCGCCGACCCAGATGGGTAGCCGCGGCTGCACGGGCACGGGCTCGAACTCGACGTGCCGGAAGTCAAAGAATTCTCCCTGGTACTCGACCTCTCCCCCGGCCCAGCACGCCCGCAGCACCTCGATGCACTCGTTGGTCACTGCGCCGCGCGGCTCGTACCTGCCGGCCATGCCCAGCGCGCGAAATTCCGCCCGGCTCCAGCCGGTACCGACGCCCAGGTCGACCCGGCCCCCGCTGAAGACGTCGATCGAGGCGATCATCTTGGCCGTGAGCACGGCATCACGGTGCGGCAGGACCAGAACGCCGGTACCGAGGCGGATCGTGGCGGTCCGCGCCGCGACCCACGTCATCGCGACGAGCGGGTCGAGCCAGTAGCTGCCGTAGACACCGGCCATCGCCCGCACACCGACGACGTGGTCGGTGAACCACAGTGACTGGTAGCCCCACTGTTCGGCCTTGGCGGGCAGATCGGCGAGCACCGTGGCGCCGCCGGGCTCGTTGCTCGGCAGCACCAGGCCGACCGGCCGGCTATTCACCGGATTTCCTGGTCGCCAGAACCGATCGGTACAGCAGCTCCTCATGCCATCCGGGCGTGCCGAGCAGCAACTCGTTCGCCTTGGCCCGGCGCAGGAACAGATGCAGGTCATGATCCCAGCTGAAGCCGATGCCGCCGTGGATCTGCAGCGCGTGGCTGGCCACGAAGCTGGCCGCGCGGCCGACCCAGGACTTGGCGATGCTCACCGCCTCGCCGCCGGGGGCGGCGCCACCGTCGAGAGCGTCGGCCGCCTCCCGCGTCGCGACGCGGCAGCCCTCCGCCTCGGCCAGCATGTCAGCCATGCGGTGCTTGAGCGCCTGGAAGCTGCCGATCGGCCGGCCGAACTGCTCTCGTTGCCGGGCGTAGCTGACGGTCATGCCCAGCAGGCGGCTCGCGATGCCCGTGCTCTCCGCGCACTGCAGCACCAGGCCGAGATCGAACAGCAGCGCGCCGGCCTGCGCCGGCAACTGCACGGCGGGGAGCGGGACGCCGTCCAGCCGCACCCGGTCGTAGCGGCGGGTGAGATCGAGCGCCGGCACGGCTTCGACCCTCGCCGCGCCCAGGTCCACGACGTCGAGCCGGAGGCCGGCGGTGGCCAGCACCGGCACCGCGAGGTGGGTGGCCGCGCC
>DATAYB010000181.1:0-15247 GCA_036272795.1 Pseudonocardia sp. | reverse complement strand
GGCCGCCGGCGACCAGCGAGGAGTACGCATGCCGAGAGTGGCCGCCATCGACTGTGGCACCAACTCGATCCGCCTGTTGGTGGCGGACGGCGCCCCGGGGCCCGACGGCCGGCAGCGGCTCACCGACGTGCACCGGGAGATGCGGATCGTCCGGCTCGGCAAGGGCGTGGACGCGACCGGTGTGCTCGCTACGGACGCGATCGAACGCACTCGCGTCGCGCTCGCCGAGTACACGGCCATGCTGCGCGAGGCCGGTGCTGACCTGGTCCGGATGGTGGCGACCTCGGCGACCAGGGATGCGGCGAACCGGGACGACTTCTTCGGCATGGTCCGCGCGACGCTGGGCACCGAAGCCGAGGTGATCAGCGGCGACACCGAGGCCCGGCTGTCGTTCATCGGCGCGGTCGGCGACCTGCCGGCCGAGGACGGTCCCTTTGTCGTGGTCGACGTGGGCGGCGGTTCCACCGAGGTCGTCATCGGGTCGCGGACCGACAGCGGTGTGGACGTGCGCGCCGCCCACTCGGCCGACATCGGCTGCGTCCGGCTCACCGAGCGCTGCCTGCCCTCCGACCCGCCCACCGCCGACGAGCGCGCCGCCGCCCGCGAGCTCGCCGCGACCGTGCTGGCGAAGGCGTTCGAGGCCGTGCCGGTGGAGGAAGCCCGCACGTGGGTCGGTGTGGCCGGCACGGTCACCACGCTGTCCGCCATCGCGCTGAACCTGCCCGCGTACGACCCGGAGCGGATCCACCTGTCGCGGCTGAGCATGCCGGAGCTGCACCGGGTGACCGATGAGCTGTGCACCCGCAACCGCGACCAGCGGATGGAGTACGGCTCCATGCACCCAGGTCGGGTCGACGTGATCGCCGGCGGCGCGCTGATCGTGGAGGTGCTCGCCGAGGAGCTGGCCAAGCGCGCAGGCATCACCGAACTCGTGGTCAGCGAGCACGACATCCTGGACGGCATCGCGCTCTCCCAGCTCTGACGCGCCGGGATTGGCGCCTGCCTGTTGTTACCGAGCTCCACAACAGGCAGGTTCTGAGCCGGAAAAACCTGCCTCCTGTGCAGCTCGGTAACAGCCTCAACCCCGCGCGGGCCGGCTACGGCCAGCCCTCAGCCTCCGGTGACGAAGCGCGCCAGGTCGGCGGACTGCGCCAGGCGCGACGGCTCGTGCACGTACGTCATGTGGCCGGCCTCGTAGTAGCACATCTCGATGTTGCCGCGCAGCTCGTCGGGGATGGCGAGGCCGGCCATGACGTGCTCGGCCGCGTAGTACGGCGTGCCGCAGTCGTAGTAGCCGCAGCCGACCTGCACGCGCAGGTGCGGGTTCGTCCGCATCGCCGTGCCGAGCGTGCCGACCACGGACACCTCGCGACCCTCGAACTCCTGGTACGACCACGGGTGCACGCGGCCGGTGAGGATCTCGTAGGGCAGGTCGCTGGCGTATTCGAGGGCACCCCGCACGTGCGCGTTCAACGCCGCCGCGTACGGCCCGTCGACCGCCGCGATGGCCGGGTCGTAGCTGCCGCGCTCACCGACGTCGTCGGGCTCCCAGCCGGTGAACCGCGAGTCCAGCCGGCCCACCGTCAGCCCCCGGTCGCGCAGCAGCTCGCGGAAGAACCGCTGGTTGTCCAGCCGCAGCCGGCTGCGCAGCACGTAGTCCGAGGACAACCCGGTGACCGCCGCCAGCCGCGCCGCGATCCGGTCCCGGTCCTCGGACGACAGCCGCGAGCCCCTGGCCAGCGCCCACGGGTAGTCCCGCTCGGCCAGCTCCTCCGCCTCGGCCAGCACCTCGCGCAGCGGCCGCGAGCCGTGTAGCCCGTGGTAGTGCGCGGTCGCGGCGTAGCTGGGCAGGTACATCGAGTGGGGCAGCAGGTTGCCCTCGTGGAAGCGCACGGTTGTCATGTCCAGCACCGTGGAGATCAGCATCAGCCCGCTCGGGTACAGGCCGAAGCGCTCCTGCAGTGCGCCGGCGAGCGCGGCGGCCCGGATCGTGCCGTAGGACTCACCGGCCAGGTACAGCGGCGAGAGCCAGCGCTGCTGCCGGGTCACCCACAGCCGGATCACCTCGGCGACCGCGTCCACATCGCCGCTGAAGCCGTGGAAGTCGGCCGGCTTGCCACCGGTCACCGCCCTGGAGTAGCCGGTGGACACCGGGTCAACGAACAGCAGGTCGGACTGGGCGAGCAGCGACTCGGCGTTGTCCACCAGCCGGTACGGCGGCGGCACCGGGGCGCCCGCGTCGCCGGAGAGCACCCGGCGCGGCCCGAGCAGTCCCAGGTGCAGCCACACGCTCGACGAGCCTGGGCCGCCGTTGAAGGCCACCGTGAGCGGCCGCTCGCCCGGGTCGGCGTCGGCGGGCCGGTCGACGGTGTAGGCCACCACGAAGACCTCCGCCTTCGGCCGGTGCCCGTCGAACACGCCGTCGGTGTGCTCCTCGCGGCGCAGCACGATCCGGCCGGCGGTGGCGGTGTAGGCGAGCTCGCCGTCGGCGGTGCGTAACGTGTGCCGGGTGGTGACCAGGTCGTCGGTGGGTTCCGGAGGCGCCGGAGCATCCGAGGGGGCCGGCCCGTTGTCGGTCATGCCGGCGAGCCTAGGTCAGCTGGATGCGGCCGTGAGCGAGTGCCGCGCGTGCCCCAGGCTGGTGTCGTGGCGCGAGCAGGTGGCGCGGGAGAAGCGGGCCGCCTACGCCGACCAGACGTACTGGGGCCGCCCGGTTCCGGGGTTCGGGCCGCCGGACGCCCCGCTGCTGATCATGGGCCTGGCCCCGGCCGCGCACGGCGCCAACCGCACCGGCCGGATGTTCACCGGCGACCGCAGCGGCGACGTGCTCTACGCCGCCCTGCACGCCGAGGGCCTGGCCAGCCAGCCGACCGCGACCCGCATCGGCGACGGCCTGACCCTGTACGGCACCCGGATCACGTCGCCGGTGCACTGCGCGCCGCCCGCGAACAAACCGACGCCGGCCGAGCGCGACACCTGCCGGCACTGGCTGCTGGACGAGCTCGCGCTGCTCACGCCGACGCTGCGCGCTGTGGTGGTGCTCGGCGGCTTCGGCTGGCAGGCGCTGCTGCCGGTGCTTGCCGAGAGCGGCTGGGAGATCCCGAGGCCGCGCCCGGTGTTCGGCCACGGCGCGCACGTCGAGCTGGCCGCGACCCGTCCCGATGGCCGGCCGCTGCACCTGCTGGGCAGCTACCACGTGAGCCAGCAGAACACTTTCACCGGCCGGCTCACCCCCGCAATGCTGCGACTGGTGCTGGCCAGGGCTGCGGAACTCGCCGGGTTGCGCGCCGAAATAAACCACTGAAAGAAACGTTCTCGTAAAAGCTGTTCAAAAAGTAGCCCCGATCACGCGACGAGGCTCACCCGGTATGGATAGGTGTGTTCAGGCCGGCTGATGGGAACATGAGAACCATGGCAGGAAACGCGCGCATTGTGATCGTTGGCGGCGGCTATGTCGGCATGTACACGGCACTGCGGCTGCAGAAAAAACTGGGTGCCGGTGAGGCGTCGGTGACGGTCATCGACCCGCAGGCAAACATGACCTACCAGCCGTTCCTGCCCGAGGCGGCCGCCGGTTCGATCGAACCGAGGCACGTGGTGGTGCCACTGCGCAAGGTGCTGCGCAAGTGCCACATCCTCACCGGCCGGGTCACCGCGATCAGCCGGGAGCGCAAGGAGGTCACCGTCGAGGCCTCCACCGGCCGGGTGAGCCAGCTCGGCTACGACGTGCTGATCGTGGCTCCCGGCTCGGTCGCGCGCACCCTGCCCATCCCCGGCCTCGCCGAGCAGGGCATCTCGTTCAAGACGGTCGCCGAGGCGATCTACCTGCGCAACCACGTGCTGTCCCGGATGGACGACGCCTCCAGCACGATCGACCCTGAGCTGCGCCGCAAGCTGCTCACCTTCCTGGTCGTCGGCGGCGGGTACGCCGGTGTCGAGGCGCTCGCCGAGCTGGCCGACATGTCGCGCTACGCGAGCCGGTACTACGAGAACATCGAGGCGTCGGACCTGCGCTGGGTGCTGGTCGAGGCGGCCGGCCGGATCATGCCCGAGGTCAGCGCGCCGATGGGCCGCTACACCGTCAAACAACTGCTGGACGCGGGCATCGAGGTCTTCCTGGACACCCGGGTGAAGACCATGGAGGGCGGCCACGTCGTCCTCGACGACGGCACCGAGTTCGACACGGAGACCATCGTCTGGACCGCGGGCGTCAAGCCCAACCCGATGCTCGCCAACACCGACCTGCCCCTCGATGAGCGCGGCCGCGTGATCTGCTCCGCCGAGCTGCAGGTACAGGACAGCCCCGAGGTGTTCAGCGCGGGCGACTGCGCCTCGGTGCCGGACCTGTCGAAGGACGACCCGGAGGCGAAGACCAGCCCGTCGGCCCAGCACGCGGTGCGCCAGGCCAGCCAGCTCGCCGACAACATCGTCAGCTTCCTGCGCAGCCAGAAGCTCAAGCCGTACAAGCACAGCTACGCCGGTTCGGTGGCCAGCCTCGGCCTGTACAAGGGCGCCGCCGAGATCTACGGCATCAAGCTCAAGGGCTTCGTGGCCTGGTTCATGCACCGGACGTACCACCTGAGCCGGATGCCCACGTTCAACCGCAAGTTCCGGGTCTGCTCGGACTGGACGCAGGCGCTGCTGTTCCGCCGCGAGGTCGTCTCCCTGGAGCAGATCCACGAGCCCAAGGCCGAGTTCAGCAGGGCGATCGGCCTGCCGCAGGACCAGAAGAAGGACTGACGCCGGCGTGGCGGGGCCGGGCCACTCGGCGGGCCCCGAGCCGGGCGTCGGCCGCTGGGCCCAGCTCCCCTGGGCTCAGCTGAGGTGCTCGCTCGGGCTGCCGTTCAGGCCGTTACCCGTGTGCGGGCGCTGCGTGTCCGGCTGGAAGCTGCCGGTCAGTGGCGTGCGCAGGGCCGGGGTGAGGTCGGCGGAGTCCAGGTCGTCGTCGGCGTAGCCGCCCGGGATCTCCTCGAGCTCGTCGTCAGGGCGGCAGGCCAGCCACAGCTCGCGGCCCAGCGACGAGATGCGCAGCGTCCGGCGGATGACGCGGACCCCGAGGCGGCCGGTGACCCGGGCCTCCTCCTCGGCGCTGCGCACACCCGGCTCGCCGAGCAGGATGTCGTACTGCACGCTCAGCGAGTCGTCGGAAGGGCCCTCCTCGGCCAGCCCGAGGGTGCGCAGGTGCGCCACGTAGGTGCTCACGGCGTCGGGCACCTGCACGCCCGCGGCGCGGCCGACGGTGGAGGCGTTGGACAGCACGGTGCGGCCGCCGTTCGCCCTGGACTGCACGTGGACCAGCGGGAACGGGGCGCCGCTTGCCAGCTCGGCGAGGATCCGGGCCTCGTCGGGCACCAGCCGCAGCAGCAGCGAGCGGTACAGCTCGTCGCGGCTGCCGGCGATGTCCGCGTCGATGGAGGCGCCGAGCAGCTCGTCCAGCAGCTGCGCCGGGGTCGGCTTCGGGCCGCCGGCCGCGTGCACGTGGTACGGGGTGTTCGCGGCGTCCACCTGGTCCAGCCGGTGCTTGATCTCCCGCAGGACGGCGTCCTCGATCCGGTTCAGCCCGGTGCCCAGCTGGTCGAGCTGCGGCATCGGCAGCTGCCGGGCGAGCTGGCTGCCGGCGACCGTCAGGTCCACCGCCAGGGTGCGCACGTCACGGAATACCGCGGCCCACGACGCGCTGACGCCGCTGGCTCGCTGAGAGATCTCGCCGCCCCGGTCCTGGCGCACCGCGTTCACCTCTTACTGTCAGTAGGTTCAGTGATGGTCGTGGGTGGCGCCGACGGATGCAAGCTATGTGGCCGCAGGCGTGGCGGGACCCACGTTCTAGGCCGGGAAACCGCCCTCTGCCGGGGAGAATAGCGGTCGGCGGGGTCTTTCCGACCGCACCCCGGGTGGAACGTCGGATGAGCGGAACGCGACCACCCGGTGGCGCGCCGGGCCTCCTCGGCGCGCGCCTGTGCCCGTCGGCCCGTAGCTGAGAGCGTGCCCCGTCCGGGGCCCCGGCCTTCACCCCGGCTACATGCCGGGGAGGGTTCACTCGGGGTGTGGCGATCGACGGGTTTGCGCAGCCGTGGTGGCTGGTGCTGCTCGTGCCGGTCGGTGCGCTGGTTGGCGGGTACCTGCTGGCCCAGCGCCGGCGGCACCGGGCGGCCCTGCGGTTCAGCAACCTCGCGCTGCTGGAGCGGGTGGCGACCCGGCTGCCCGGCTGGCAGCGGCACGTGCCGGCGGCGCTGCTGATGGTGGCGCTGCTGCTGCTCACCGTCGGGCTCGCGGGGCCGACCGCGCAGACCAAGGTGCCGCGCAACAAGGCGACGGTGCTGCTCGTGATCGACGTGTCGCTGTCGATGCAGGCGACCGACGTGTCGCCGTCGCGGCTGCGGGCCGCCCAGGACGCCGCGTCCAAGTTCGTCCGTGGCATGCCGCCGACGATCAACCTCGGGCTCGAGTCGTTCGCCGGTACGCCCGCGATCCTGGTGCCGCCGACCACCGACCGCGACGCCGTGGTGGGCCAGATCCAGACCCTCAAGCTGGCCGAGTCGACCGCCACCGGCGAGGCCCTGGCCGCCGCGCTGAACGCCATCGACGCGTTCAACACGCAGATCCCGGGCAGCGAGGGCGGCCCGCCGCCGGCCCGGATCGTGCTGATGAGCGACGGCAAGCAGACCGTCGGCCAGGACGAGTTCGCGATGGCCGCCAAGGCCGGCCAGCACCACGTGCCGGTCAGCACGATCTCCTTCGGCACCCCGTACGGCTCGATCGACCTGGACGGCCGGCAGATCCCGGTGCCCGTGGACGACCCGTCGCTGGCTCAGGTCGCCCAGATGTCCGGCGGCCAGTTCTACCCGGCGCAGAGCAACGCCGAGCTGCACCAGGTCTACGACACCCTCGGCGAGCAGATCGGCTACCAGACCGTGCACGCCGACGTCAGTAAGCCCTGGTACGTGCTGGGTACCCTCATCTGCCTGCTGGCCGCCGGCCTGGCGATCGGCCGCTCCCAACGGCTGCCTGTCTGAGCCTCGCCCGCGTGCGGCCGGCCCGTGTGGGGCCGGCCTGGCTGAGATCTCGGCGGCCGCCCGTCTGAGACGTTGTCAGCGGGCGTCGACCAGGGCGGCGCGGCGCGGGCATTGTTCAGGGCGGCACTGAGGCCTTCCGAGTGGCCGCGACCCGAAAGTGAGCGATGTCGAGCATCAACTACCTCGAGGCGATCGTGATCGGGGCGCTGCAGGGCGTGAGCGAGCTGTTCCCGGTGTCCAGCCTCGGACACAGCGTGCTGTTCCCGGCACTGGTCGGCGGGCAGTGGGCGACCGACCTGAGCATGACCGGCACGGACTCGCCTTACCTGGCGGTGCTCGTCGCGATGCATGTGGCGACCGCGCTGGCGCTGGTCGTGTTCTTCTGGTCGGACTGGGTGCGGCTGATCGGGGCGCTGCTCGGCTCGGTGCGCAGGCGCCGGGTGCGGACGCCGGACGAGCGGCTGGTCTGGCTGTTGCTGCTCGCCACGATCCCGGTCGGGCTGGCGGGGCTGGTCCTCGAGCACGCGCTGCGCACCGCGCTCGGCCGCCCAGTGCCGGCGGCGGTCTTCCTCGCCCTGAACGGGGTGGTGCTCTACGCCGCCGAGCGGATGCGCCGGCCCCGCCCGGTGGCCCCGGTGACCTCGGCGGACGACCGGGGGGACTCCGCCGCGCCCACCCAGGTCATCGAGCGCGTCGACCCGGCCGCGTCGACCCAGGTTATGGACCTCGTCGATCCCGCCGACCCGGCTCTGGCGGCCGACCGGCGGCTGGCCGTGCTGTCGGTGCGGGAGGCGGTACTGATCGGGGCGACGCAGATCCTGGCCCTGCTACCCGGGATCAGCCGGTCCGGCATCACGATCGTCGGCGGGCTCGCGCGCGGGCTGCGCCACGACGACGCGGCCCGGTTCGCGTTCCTGCTGTCGACCCCGGTCATCCTGGCCGCCGGGGTGCTCAAGGTGCCGAGCCTGTTCGCGCCGGAGTACCACTCGGTGCTCGGTCCGGCGCTGGTCGGCAGCCTGGTGGCGGGGTTGTGCGCGTACGTCTCGGTGCGGTTCCTCACCTCGTACTTCGAGACCCGGACGCTGACCCCGTTCGCCGTTTACTGCGTCGTGGTCGGCCTCGGCAGCCTGGTGTACCTGGCGGCGTAGACCGGCTGGCGAATGAGCTCGCTCCCCGGTTCGGCGCCGAGCTACGTTGAGGGACACCTTTACCGCCCAGCCCGCAACGTCCGCGCGCACTCGTCGGGCGGCGCCTGCCCGCGCCCCCGCCGGGAGGGGAGTCGCAGTCGATGGCCGCAACGACGGATCTGGTGGGGCAGGTCGATCGCCCCCTCGGCTGGCGGCGGCTGTGGCGGCGCGAGCTGCCGCACTACCCGGAACCGAGGGCACGCGCCGGCTACCTGACGGTCGTGGTGCTGGCCACCGTGGTGCTGTACTTCCAGCTGTACGTGACCAGTGGCATGGCGACGCTGCTGCTCACCGACCTGCACATGTCGTTCCTGTACTTCGTGCTGGCGCTGGCCGCCGGCAACTTCGTGGGTGCGTTCGGCTCGCTGTTCGCCGGCTTCACCGACCGGTCGGGGCGGGCCAACCTCGTGGTGGTCGGACTGTTGATCACCGGGCTGCTCACGCTGGTGGTGATCCCGAGGATGCACACCGGGCTCGGCTGGGCCATCGGCTCGCTGGCGGTGTCCTTCGTGGAGGGCTTCATTCTCGTCGCCACGCCCGCGCTGATCAGGGACTTCTCGCCGCAGGTCGGCCGGGCCACGGCGATGGGGTTCTGGACGATGGGGCCGGTGCTCGGCAGCCTGGTGGTGAGCGCGGTGGCCAGCCTGACACTGCCGCTCTACCGGTCGTGGCAGAGCCAGTACGTGATCTGCGGTGTGGTCGGCCTGGTCATGTTCGTGGTCGCGCTGTTCGGGCTGCGCGAGCTGTCGCCCCGGCTGCGCGGCCAGCTGATGGTGTCCGCGCGCGACCGGGCACTGCTCGAGGCACGCGCCCTCGGTCTCGACGTCGAGGCGGCGCTGCGCCACCCCTGGCGCCAGGTGCTGCACTTCGACGTGATCATCTCGGCGTTCGGGGTCTCCGTGCTGCTGCTGATCTACTACACGGAGGTGGCGTTCTTCACGATCTACGCGGTGACCCTGTTCGGCTTCAGCCTCGACCAGGCCAACCAGCTGGGTAACTGGGCGTGGGCGTGCAACGCGGTGGCACTGCTGGCCGCGGGCTTCCTGTCCGACCGGTTGCGGGTGCGCAAGCCGTTCATGCTGGTCGGGGGCATCGGCGGCGCGGTGTCGGTGCTGGTCTTCCTGCTGCAGGTCGGCGGGCACCCGTCGTTCGCCACGCTGGCCGTGATCGTCAGCCTGATCTCGGTGACACTGGGCTTCGCGTACGCCGCCTGGATGGCCGCGTTCACCGAGACCGTCGAGGCCCGCAACCCCGCACTGACCGGTACCGGGCTCGCCGTCTGGGGCTGGCTGCTGCGGCTGGTGGTCACCGCGTCGTTCCTGGTCGTGCCGTTCCTGGTGAACACGGTGACCACGCTGGTCGCCGCGCCGGAGTACCTCGCGGAGTACGAGCGCGCGCGGGTCAGCGGCGCCCCGGTGAGCTCCGAACTGGCCGCCCGCCTCGCCGCGATCCGGCAGGCGGCGCTCGACTCGCCCGGCCAGTGGCGCGCCTGGTTCTCGGTCTGCTTCACGGGTGTGCTGGTGTTCCTGGCGCTGATCTTCGTGATGAAGGGCCGGTGGAGCCCACGCGCCGCGCTGCGCGACCAGCAGGCCCACGACCGCGCGGTGGCCGCCGAGCTCGCCGGCCTCGAAGGCAACGCCGCTGGTCAGACCCCGTGAGTGGTAATGGTCGCCATAGCGACCACTACCACTCACGGGTCGTGAGCTGGGGTTACTTGACGAAGTGGCTGGACAGGGCGGCGAGGTGGTCGGCCGTGAACTCGTCGTGGTCGGTCGACACGCTCAGCTCGCGCCAGCGTGCGTCCTCCTCGCCGAGGCGCTGGTGCAGGGCCGTGGCCAGCGTGTAGGCGTCGCTGCCGAGCAGCAGGCGCAGCGGAGGGGCGTCCATGTCGGCGACCTGCAGCACCACCTGGGCGACCTTGTCAGGGTCGCTCGCGGCGGCCTCGTTGTTCGCCCGGGTCAGCGTGGCGGCCACGCCGACCGTCTGCTCGTACGGGGCGCTGACCGGCGGGATGTCCATCGAGGAGCCGCCCCAGTCGGTGCGCATGCCTCCCGGCTCCAGGACCGTGACCTTGATGCCCAGCGGCGCGACCTCCTGCGCCAGCACCGAGGAGAAGCCGCCGACCGCCCACTTCGCCGACTGGTAGGCAGACAGCCCCACCGCCGCAATCCGGCCACCCACCGAGGACACCTGGATGATGTGCCCGGAGCCCTGCTCGCGCAGCACCGGCAGGGCGGCCTTGGTCACGTTGACCACTCCGAACAGGTTCGTGTCGAGCTGCGCGCGGAAGTCCTCGGCGGTGATGTCCTCCACCGAGACCATGTTCGCGTAGCCGGCGTTGTTGACCACCACGTCGAGCCGGCCGAAGGCGTCCAGCGCGACCTGCACGGCGTCCGCGGCTGCCGCCGGGTCGGTGACGTCCAGTGCGACCGCCCGCACCTGGTCGCCGTACTTCGCCACCAGGTCGTCCAGCTGGCGGGGGTTGCGGGCAGTGCCGACCAGCTGGTTGCCGGCCTCCAGGACCGCCTCGGCGATCGACCGGCCAAGGCCCCGTGAGCTGCCGGTGACCAGGAAGACCTTGCTCATGATGTGCTCCTCGGTTGTCTTCTAAACGGTTAGTTAGATTGAAGCACCGGCGTGTTCGGTTGTCAACTAGATAGTTAGTCAGCTAAGGTGAGTCATGCCAGGAGATGCCGAAGCCACCAAGAAGCGCCTGCTCGAGGCGGGCGCGCGCGAGTTCGCGGAGTACGGCATCGCCGGCGCGCGGGTCGACCGGATCGCCGAGCAGGCGAAGTCCAACAAGGCGCAGATCTACCACTACTTCGGCAGTAAGGACGCGCTGTTCGACGCGGTGTTCCACGAGCTCGTGGTGAACAACGTCCGCGAGCGGCCGATCGACCCTGACGACCTGCCCGGCTATGCCGCCCGCCTGTTCGACGGCTACGAGGACTATCCCCAGATCCCCCGGATCGCCACCTGGTACCGGCTGGAGCGGGCGAACGCCGGGTCGGTACTGGACGTGATCGTCGAGAGCAACCGGCACAAGGTGGCTGTGATCGAGGCCGCCCAGCGCGACGGTCGGCTGTCCAGTCGGTGGGGGGCGGCCGAGCTGCTCGGGCTGCTGCTCAGCATCGCCGGTATGTGGAGCACGATGACGCCGGAGTTCACCGCGCTGTTCAGCCAGACCACGCGTGACCAGCGCCGGCAGATCGTCGCCGACGCGGTCAAGGCGTTGCTCGCCGCGTAGTCAGTGACTTGCCGCTCAGCGGCTGGCCGCGACCGCTTCGTGCAGGGCCGCGGTCCAGGGCAGCCAGCGGGGGTCGGGGCCGGCGGTGTGGTCCCAGCTCATGTTCGTGCACACGTAGCCGACCGCCAGGCCACTCTCCGGGTGCGCGAACGCCAGCCGCCCGCCCGCGCCCGAGTGGCCGAACGAGCCCGGCCCGAACTGCGGGCTGCCGGACCGGGACAGCTCGTAGCCGAGGCCGAACTTCAGTGGGTGGGCGTCCGGCAGGGCGGCCAGCGCGGCCGGGGCGGGCAGTAGCTCGGTCTGTGGCACGCGGGCCATGGCCACCGTGTCGGCGTCGAGCAGCCGGACGCCGTCCACCTCGCCGATGATTGCCGCGTAGAGCCGCGCCAGCGACCGCGCGTTGCCGATGCCGTTGGCTGCCGGCACCTCGGCGGCGTGCCCGGCCCGGCTGTTGAGCGCGTCGCGCACGCCGTCGACGGTCTGGTTGCCGTACAGCAGCACCCGGGTCAGTGGGTCGCCCAGGTCGATGCCGAGCGCCGTCAGCCCGGCGCGCACCCGCTCGGGGCTCGTGGGGGCGCCCTGGCCGGTCTGCGGCACGACCCGGGGCTCGTGCTCCGCCGGCAGCCCGATCCACAGGTCGAGCCCGAGCGGCCCGGCGATCTCGTCGGCGAGGAAGGTGCCGACCGAGCGCCCGCTGACCCGCCGGATCACCTCGCCGACCAGCCAACCGAAGGTCACCGAGTGGTACATCATGGCCGTGCCGGGCTCCCACAGCGGTGCCATCGCGGCGAGCGCCTTGGTGCAGGCAGACCAGTCGAGCATCTCCGGACCACCGACGCCGGAGTCCGGCGTGAAACCCGACAGCCCGGCGCGGTGGCTGAGCAGGTCGGACACGGTGATCCCAGCCTTGCCGGCGGCGGCGAACTCCGGCCAGTAGTGCGCGACCGGGGTGTCGAGATCCAGCTCGCCGCGCTGGGCGAGCAGGTGTGCACACGTCGCGGTGACGCCCTTCGAACACGACATGACCACGCTGAGCGCGTCGGCTTCGCCCGTCCACAGGTCCACCACCGGCTCGCCGTGCAGGTAGACGCACAGCTGACCGAGCCCGGGGTCGTCGCGCTGGCCGGCCTCGAACGCGGCGCGCACGCCGTCGAAATCGGGTCGTACCGTGCCCTGCACCTGGGTCATTCCGCTCCTCAGCTCGTGGCGTCGGCGTTCGTCGCGCTCGGGTACCGGACCCCGGTGAGCTGCTCGGAGACGTCCCACAGTCGGCGGGCGTCGGCCTCGACGAGGGCGCGCTTCGGCATCCGGGCCGGTGCGGCGCCACCGGTCAGCTCCATGAAACCTCCCGGACCGTAGTACCCGCCACCGACAGCCCCCGGGCTCACCGCCGCGAAGAGCGCCGGCAGGATGCCCTGGGGGACCTGCTGCCACATGAACGGGATCCGGAACATCGCGTGGGCGAAGGCGGTACGGATCGCCAGCGCGCGGCCCTCGCGCCCGGTGCCGGGGCCGGTGAACTGCAGGTTCGTCCTCGTGGCGCCGGGGTGCGCTGCGTTGGAGCGGATCCGCCAGCCGGCCTCCGTGGCGCGCCGGTCCAGCTCGCGGGCAAACATCAGGTTGGCCAGCTTCGACAGGCCGTAGGCGCGGGCCGGCCGGTAGGACCGCTCGCTCTGCAGGTCGGCGAAGTCCAGCCGGCCGATCCGGTTCATCCCGCTGCTCATCGTGGTCACCCGGGCCCCGTCGGCGGCGATCAGCAGCGGCAGCAGGTGCCCGGTGAGCGCGAAGTGCCCCAGGTGGTTGGCGCCGAACTGCAGCTCGAAGCTGTCCTCGGTGACCTCACGGTCGGGCGGCGTCATGATGCCGGCGTTGTTGACCAGGAAGTGCACCGGCCGGCCCTCGCGGCCCAGCTCCTCGCCGAACGCGGCGACGCCGGCCAGCGAGGCGAGGTCCACCCGGCGGGTGCTCAGCACTGCGCCGGGCAGCTCGGCGCGGACCTCGGCGATGGCGGCGGCGCCCTTCGCCTCGTTGCGCACGGCCAGGATCACCTCGGCGCCGGCGCGCGCGAACCGCCTGGTCAGGCCCAATCCCAGGCCACTGTTCGCGCCGGTGACCACGGCGAGTTTGCCGGCGAGGTCGGGGACCGCCACGTCCGGTGTCGCGGTGCTGCTCATCTCGTCCTCCAGGTTGTCGGATGCTGGTCGCCGAAGTTAACAGACCGTCGGTCCGTAAACAAGAGACCGTCGTTCTCTTAATAACGTACAGCTGGGCTGATAGCCTGCTCGGGTGAATACGGGCCATTGCGGATTCCGGCGCGCCCGCCGCCCGGAGCAGGTCGAGGCGCGCCGCGCGGCGATCCTCGACGCCGCCGTGGCGATGCTGCGCGAGCGGCCGATCTCGGACATCAGCCTGCGTGAGCTGAGCGAGCGGATCGGCCTGGCCAAGTCGAACGTGCTGCGCTACTTCGACAGCCGCGAGGCGATCTTTCTCGAGGTGCTCGACCAGGTCTGGGGGGACTGGCTGGACGCGCTCGAGGCCGAGTTCGACACCCTGACCGCGCCCGCCGACGGCTACCGGCGGGAGGTCGAGGTCGCCGCCACCCTGGCCGCCGCGCTGATCCGTGACCCGCTGCTCTGCGAGCTGCTCGCAGCCATGGCCGGCGTGCTCGAGCGCAATATCTCCGTCGACTTCGCGCGCGCGTTCAAGCAGCGGGCGCGGGTGAGCTCCGAACGGGCCGAGGCGCTGGTGCGGCGGCGGCTGCCCGCGCTGAGCGAGGCCGGCGCCGCACAGTTCGTGGGCTCGGCGGCCGTGCTGCTCGCCGGACTCTGGCCGCACGCCCACCCGACCGAGGCCGTGGCGACCGTGATGGCCGAGCACGGCATTGCGGACGCGCACGCGATGTTCGTCGAGATGTTCACCCAGAGCCTGGTCAACCAGCTCGTCGGGATCGCCGTCCGCGACGCGGACGCGGCCGATGTGAGCGGAGTGGCCGGCGTGGCTGGCCTGCGCTGACTCGCGCATCCCGGGTTCACAGGCGACCCGTGGCGACAGCTCGATACTGAGCGTGGTTGAGTTATTACGTGGGTGGTGTTGCGCAAACGGGCGGTTCCGGGTCCTTACCCGCTCCGCCCGAGCTGTTGGCCGCGCCGGGCTACGTCGCTCGGCGGCTGCACCAGGCGTACGTGGCGGCGTGGGTCCGGCTGGTCGACGCGACGCTGACCGGTCCGCAGTTCGCGGTGCTCACCGCCGTGAACGCGTACCCCGGGGTCGAGCAGGGCTCGCTCGCCTCGTCGGTCGCGCTGGACCGCTCGACCATGGCCAGCATCGTGCGCCGGCTCGAGGACCGTCACCTGATCACCCGCGAGACTCCCGCCGAGGACGGCCGCAAGCGGCTGCTCTTCCTGACCGACGACGGCATCGCCACCCTCCGCGACGCCGACCGCCGCGCCCGTGAGCTCGACGTACTGCTCATGAAGGACTACGACCCGGAGCGGCAGACCGCCCTGCTGCGCGAGCTCACCGCGCTCTCTGAGCACTGGGAAAGCCTCGTAGACGACTGACCGCGGTTGGGTCGCGGCGTGGCCGCTGCGGCGGCGGGGCGGCGACGGCACGGCGGGGCGGCGACGGCGGGGCGGGGCGGCGACGGCGGGGCGGCGACCGACTTGTCGTGGGTGTGGGGTGCGTGCGACTTGTCGTGGGTTGTGGCCGCCGTTGTCGGACTTGTCGTTGGCAATTGACACGACAGGTGCCACTTGGCTCGTCAATTGGACGTGACAAGTGAGGTTCCGGGGCGGACCGTG
>DATAYB010000180.1:0-6095 GCA_036272795.1 Pseudonocardia sp. | reverse complement strand
GGCACCCCGGAACCGCCGACGTAGAGCCCGGGGAAGATCCCGAGCACGGCGATGAACGCCGCGAACACAACGGTCGTGGCCAGTTCCCTGGCGGGAGACACTGCGGGCGAGGCGGGCACGGGACTGAGACTAATCAAGCGCTCCGCGCGCAGCGGTTGTCAGCGGCGTGGGTGGGCTCGGAGTCACTTCACACGCCGGGCGGACCGGGTTCGATGCCGTCGCGGCCGCACGCCCGTTCGACCCGTTCGACTCGTTCGACAAGTCGGACGGGGCGAGCCGGGTGCGGGGTGCGGGGTGCGGCGGTCATCTGAGGCCCCGGCGGCAGTTCGCACGGCTCGGTGGCAGTTCGCACGGCGTGCCATCACTTCGCACAGTGTGCGGAGTATGCGAAGTGACAGCAGGCCGTGCGAAGTGGGCCTGGGCGGCGGTATGCGAAGTGTCGGCGAGGTATGCGAAGTGGGGCGCCGTCCGGGTCTGCCGCTGTCCGGGTCCGCCGCCGCGTCTGCTGTGCCGGTCAGGTGAGCTGCGGTGGCCATCGTCCGACTTGTCGTGTCAACTAGTCGTGACAAGTGGCACTTGTCGTGTCGATTTGTCACGACAGGTCGAACGGGGGCCACTCCCGGGGCGGCCACCGCCGGGGCGGGCGGGGCGGCCACTCCCACGTGGGGCGGCCACCACCGCAGCCGGGCGGCCACTCCCTGGCCGGCCACCACCGCAGCGGGGCGGCCACCACCGCAGCGCGGGCGGCCACTTCCCTGCCCGGGGCGGCCGGAGTCAGCGGGGTGGGGTGGTTACCCGGTAACGGATCAGGCGGGAGCTGTTGCCGACCACGGCGACCGAGGATGCGTTGTGCAGGATCGCCGCGACGACCGGTGAGAGCGCACCCGCCGCCGAGACCACCAACCCCGCCGCGTTGACCGCGATGGACAGCCCGTAGTTCTGCCGGATCAGCCCGATGCTGCGCCTGCCGAGGTCGCGCAGCTCGAGCAGCGTCGTCAGGTCGTCACCGGCGAGCGCCACGTCGGCGGTCTCCACGGCCACGTCGGTGCCGCCGACGCCCATGGCGATGCCGATGTCGGCCAGCGCCAGTGCGGGGGCGTCGTTGGTGCCGTCGCCGACCATCGCCACCGTGTAACCCTCGGCGCGCAGCGTGCGTACGACGTCCTGCTTCTCCTCCGGCAGCACCTGCGCGCGGAACTCCTCGATGCCCAGCTCGGCGGCCACCGCAGCAGCCGTCTCGGGGTGGTCTCCGGTGAGCAGCACGATCCGCTGTACGCCGTCGGCTCGCAGCGCGTCCAGTACCTGCCGCGACTCCGGCCGCACGGTGTCCCGCAGCGAGACCAGGCCGACCAGCGTGCCGTCCACCGCGAGCAGCAGCGGCGTCTCGGTGGCCCGCTGCAGCCGGCGCACCCAGTCCGCCGCGCGCCTGCTGACCGGCACACCCTGGCGGCGCAGCAGCTCCCGCGAGCCGATCAGCATCGTCCGGCCATCTTTGAGCACCCGCATGCCCTGGCCGAGCAGCACCTCGCACTCCTCGTGTGGCGGGATCTCGATGTGCCGTTCCTCGGTGGACCGGATCACCGCCTGCGCCAGCGGGTGCCGCGAGTGGATCTCCGAGCTGGCGGCGTAGGCGAGCACCTGCTCCGGCGTCCAGCCGTCGTCGAAGCTGACCACGTTGGTCACGACCGGGCGGCCGAGCGTGAGCGTGCCCGTCTTGTCGAACACGATCGCGTCCACCCGGCCGGCCGCCTCAAGGTGCGCACCGCCCTTGATCAGGATGCCGCGCCTGGCGCCGTTGCCGATGGCCGCGCTGATCGCCGTCGGCGTGGACAGCCCCACGGCGCACGGGCACGCCACCAGCAGCATCGTCATCGCCCGCCGGACGTCCCGCGTGACCAGCAGCGTCAGCCCCGCCAGCGCGAACGACGTCGGTACGAAGCGGCGGGAGAAGTTCTCGCCGACGGTCTGGATCGGGGCGCGGTCGGACTGCGCCTGCTCGACGCGCGCGATGATCCGCCCGATCGCGGTGTCCCGCCCGACCGCCGACGCCCGCACCACCAGCCGCCCGCGCAGCAGCACCGAGCCGGCGTGCAGCGCGGTGCCAGGCCCGACCGTGATCGGCAGCTGCTCGCCGGTGATCGCGGCCTGGTCGACAACGCCCTCGCCCTCGACCACCACACCGTCCACCGGCAGCACCACGTGCTCGTGCACCACGACCTCGTCGCCGATCACCAGCGACTCGATGTCGACCTCGACCTCGATCTGATCGCCGTCCGCGCAGGTGGTGCGCACCCAGGCGCGGGTCTGCGTGCCGGTGAGCAGCTCGGAGATCGCGCGGCGGGACCGGCGCAGTGTCAGGTCCTGCAGGTACTCGCCGATGTTCAGCAGCCAGAGCACGGTCAGCGCGACGACGTTCTCCCGCAGCACCAGGCTCGCCACCGTGGCCGCCGACACCAGCGCGTCCGTGCCGGCACCCCGGCCCCCGGTCAGCGAGCGCAGCGCGCCGCGCAGGAACGGGTAACCCGTGAAGATCGTGACGCCGGTGGCCACCGTGCGGCTGGTGGCACCGAGCATCGGAGGGCGGCGCAGCCCGTAGCGGCGGAAGCCCAGCGCGGCCAGCGCCACCCCGCCGACGACCAGCCGGACCAGGTCACTGGAGTGCACGTCCGCCGAGCGCGGGCTGCGCGCCGACGTGGCCTCCGGGTCGGCGCCGAGGCCCTTGCCGATCGCCTCGGTCAGCTCGGTACGGTCGCAGCGGTCCGGGTCGTACCAGACGACGACGTTGCCGGTACGCGGGTAGGCATGCACCTGACGGACCCCGGCCACGGGGTCCACCGCGTCCTCGACGGCGACCGCCAGCGCCCAGCTACCGCGCAGCTCAGGGATGGCGAAGCGGATCCGGCCGGCGGCGTCGGAGACGGTGCGCGGCGGTCCGCCGGCCCGCTCCGGGAGCGCGCCGGCCGGCTCAGTGCTCGTGGCCGTGCTCAGCGGAGGCTCCGGAGCTCGGCGGCGGAGTCTGCTCGCCGATCCGGCCACGGGCCTCGCTGACGATGTCGGCGGCGGCCAGCCGGGCCTTCTCGGCGCCGACCTCGGCGGCCCGTGCACCACGCAGGCCCCACGAGGTCACCGCGACGGCGGTGTTGTGCAGCACGTTGCTGCCGGCCGCACGCTTCACGCCCTCCAGCACGGCGGCACCGGCCAGGCCGCCGGCCACCATCCCCACTGCCTTGCCGACGAACGCGCCGACCATCGCGCCACACCTCCATGAACTCCGGATGACATCACGGGAAACGACGAAGGTGCCCGCGCACCGGTGCTGCCGCGTGATCACAATGGTAACCACGGTCAGCATGCTGGCCCAACTGGGCTCTCAGCGTGCAAAGTTGACTATATTAGTGGTCCCTCGACCGGAAGTTCGAGCACGAACGAGTTCTCGGTAGGGTGTCCCTTCAACATCCGCGGAACTTCGGGAAGAAGTTGGTGGACATGGCCGCGCAGGAGCCACAGCCGGTACCCGGCGGGGCCCCGGGCGGCCGGGAGCGGGTGGAGCGGGCGGCTTACGAGCTGTTCAGCCGGCGCGGGGTCCGCGCGGTCGGGGTCGACACGGTGATCAGCGCGGCGAACGTCGCCAAGATGACGCTGTACCGCAACTTCGACTCCAAGGACGAGCTGGTCCTCGCCTTCCTGCGCCGCCGCGAGGAGCTCTGGACCAAGGACTGGGTGCGCGCCGAGGCCACCCGCCGTGGCAACACCCCCCGGCAGCGGCTGCTCGCCATCTTCGAGATCTTCGACGAGTGGTTCCGCGAGCCGGAGTTCGAGGGCTGCTCGTTCATCACCACGATGCTCGAGTTCGCCGACCGCTCCAGCCCGGTGCGCCAGGCCAGCGTGTCGCACCTCGCCGAGATCCGGGCCTTCCTGCGCGAGCTCGCCACCGCCGCCGGCGCGCCGGACCCGGACAGCTTCGCCCGCCAGTGGCACCTGCTCATGAAGGGTTCCATCATCGCGGCCGGCGAGGGCGACACCGAGGCCGCCCTGCGCGCCAAGGAGCTCGGCCTGCTCCTGCTGCGCGAGCGCGGCATGACCGACTGAGCGGTGTGGCCGGCTGAGCGGTGTCGCCGGCTGAGCGGTGTGGCCGGCCGACCCCCGCCGGCCGCGCCTGCGTCAGCGCTTCGGGCCGCGGCCTCGGGGCGGTCGCACGCTGGCGACCAGCAGCAACAGCCCGACCAGCACCGCGCCACCGGCCAGCAGCCAGCGCGGGTCGAGCAGCGGCAGTGGCGGTGTCCAGTGGAACAGCGCGGAGGCCGCCGCGCACAGCGCGATCAACCCCATCACCAGGGTGAGCACGTCCGGGCCCCGCCTCGGCTGCCGGTCCACCGCGACCGCCGACTGCTCGGCGTGCCCGATGTCGGTGTCAGGACCGCCGGTCGGCAGGTTCGGCTCAGCCACGACGCACCTCCACGGCGCCGGTGCGCACGGTCACGTCCAGCTCCAGCACCGGGGTGCCCGGGTCGGCGACGACGACGTCCTGCATCGGGCCGTCGCTGCGGTCGCTCTGGCCGAGGCAGTCCACGTCGCCCATGTCGGCGTGGCAGTGCACCCGCACGTTCAGGCCCGGCGGCAGCAGCACCGTGGCCTGGCCGGCCTCCAGGCTGACCAGCGTGTGTACCGGTTCCGGGCCAGCTCCCGGTGACGGGGGTGTTGGCGTCGCGGTACCCGGCGCACCCGGGACGGCCGGCACGGGAGCACCCGCGACCGGTGCCGTAGCGGGTGCCGGAGTCGCGCCCGGTGGCCGGCCGGTCGGTGCGGTGTTGGTCGGCGCGGTTCCCGGCGGTGTCGAGCCGGGCGGCGCCTGCGCCGAGCCGTGGAGCGGGACCGCCGGCACCGAGGTCGCGTTGAGGTTCAGCCCGCGCAGGTCGAGGGTGATCACCCCGAGGGTGCGCTGGTAGCTGGGCGCGATGTCGTCCAGCGTGGCCGGCGCCGCCCGCAGCTCACCGGCGCCGTGCCAGTGCCGTACCGGGTTCGTCGTCGACAGGTAGCTGACCAGCACCAACGGGATGGCCACCGCGATCAGCCCGCGTCCGGCGTGCCGGAACGCCCCGATCAGCAGCCCGATCCCGACCACCGCGAGCATCGCGCCGAGGACCAGCCGCAGCCCGCCGTAGCCGCTGCCGGCCAGCACGAGCGCACCGGTCACCCCGCCGGCCAGCAGCGCCAGCCCGATCGTCGCGACGGTCAGCACCGAGCGGCGGCGGTCCGGGGGCTGCGCCAGCGCCGGCCCGGGTTCGGGCAGGTCCCAGGCGAACGGGGCCGCGCCCAGAGGGTCCCACGCCGGCGGTGTCGACGAGACGCCCCCGTCCTGGTGCACGGCCGTGCCGCTCGCCGCGACCGAGGCGCCCACCGGCTCACCGGCCGCACCGGGTCCGGCGGCCGCGACCTCGAGTCCGCGCTCGCCCCGGTTCTGGTGCAGTAGATAGAGCATCCCGCCGAGCACCGCGAGCCCGACCAGCACGCCCGGGTCGCCGCTGAGCAGCGAGCCGGCGCCGGCCAGGCCGGCCACGATCGCGGCGATCAGCACGACCGGGTGCACGCCGCCGCTCCGGCGGGCCAGCAACCCGGTCGGCGGGTCCCTCGGATCCGTCGGCAGGGTCACCCAGGCGGCCAGGTAGAGCAGGATGCCGACGCCGTAGAAGGCGGCGACCACAAACGCGATCCGGACCAGTACCGGGTCGATGTCGTAGCGGCGGGCAATGGCGGCGGCGACCCCGGCGATCTTGCGGTCGCCCTGGCGGCGGCTCGGCCGGGTCAGCCAGATGGCGTGCAGCGTGGCGCGAGGCTCGGTGGTCGGACTCATGAGGTCCACCTTCCGGTCAGGCGCGGCATGGTCACATCGGGGCGGAACCCGGAGGCATCCCTGAGTCTGCCACCGCCCACCGGGGGCACGGCCCCGACTCACCTCCGGGTCTACCCCGATGAATACGCCACCGGTCCGTGTGACGATGGTCGACGTGAACACCCGACAACCGGGTCGGGCGGCCGCCGCGTGAGCAGCGACACCCCACCCACCCAGGCCCCCGCCGGCCGAGCGACCGACGCCA
>DATAYB010000179.1:0-10772 GCA_036272795.1 Pseudonocardia sp. | reverse complement strand
GTCGAGGGCTCACGACAACGGAATGTTTGTGCTGTTCAGCAATGGTGTCGGGCGCGACGACGACGAGGTGCGCACCGGTAACGCGATGATCCTGGACCCGTACGGGCGCGTGCTCGCCGAAACCTGCGCGGCTCACGACGCACTGGTTCTCGCGGACCTCGACCTGAGCCTGATCCCGATGTCCACCGGCAGGCGATGGATCGCCGGCCGCCGACCAGAGCCGTACGACATCCTGACCCGACGGCTCGGCATCGAACGCGACGCACGCACCGCCCGCTTCACCGGCGAACCCGTCACGCTGCCCGAGTAGCTGTGCCAGCTGGGCGAGGCTCGACGGGGGACATCAGAGGGCGCCGACGGTGGTCGGTGCGGTGGCCCGGCTCTGCTGGTCGACCGCGCGCAGTACCACCCAGGCCATCAGTAACGTCCAGACGCAGAGCACGGTGAGTGGCACCCACCACACGAAGACCCCGTTCCAGGCCAGTGGCCCGGTCTTGAAGAACGGCACCGCGAACCCCGCGCAGAAGATCAGTGCACACCACAGGTTGAAGTAGCCGACCCACCGGCGGAACACCGGCGTGCCGGTGCGCTGTTGCAGGGTGCACATCCCGATGCCGAGCAACTGCAGGAAGAATAGCGAGAACGGGCTGACGAACATGATCCAGACGATATCGTTCAGCGTCCGCAGCGTCTCCGGGGAAATTTCGTCCACGCGGTAGATTGCCGCCTGAAGGATCATGTATGGCGTGATGAACAGAAACATCCCACCGATGCCACCGCACAGTTGAAGATAGGCCCAAGGGGCGTCGGACCCTTCCATTCTGCGCATCTGCAGGAAGATCACGATGGTGAACGGAACCAGTAGCGCGGTCCCGACCATCGACACCTGCAGCCCGAGCCGGATCGCTCCGGTGCCGTGCCGGTAGAACTCGGCGATCTGCGCGGGGGGCAAGCTCGGCGCCGGCGGGGGAATCAGCCCGGCCAAGGCCCACAGCCCGACGCCGACGGACGCGATGAAGCCCACGCCGGACCAGGCGAACAGCCGCTGCGCACCGAGATTCGGGCTCACGTCACACCTCCCGCGGCCAGCGCGACCTCGGGCTCGCGCGCGCTGATCCGGAGCATGGCGACCGTCATGCCGACCAGCCACACGAAGAACACGAGGAGCGGGATGTAGAACGCCATGACACCGTTCCAAGCGAACGGTCCGACCTTGAAGAAGGCCATCAATCCGCCCGGGACCAGCAGGAATGCGTTCCACAGGCTGAGGTAGGCCGTCCACCGAGGGAACAGTGGCACCTCGCTGTCGTCTGCGAAGACCGCTATCGCCACCAGCACGCTCCACAGGCTGAACGGTGGCCAGGCGAACAGCAGGAGGAACCAGCCGAAGTCGTTGACCGTGCGCGTGATGTCGGCCGCGACCTCGCCGGGCCGGAAGGCGGCGAGCGCCCACGTCGTCGGGATCAGCTCGATCAGTGTCGTGCTGGCCGCCACGCACGCGATCTGCCCTGACGCCAGCATGGCGCCCGCGCGGCTGATCCGGCCGGTCAGCGCGGCGATGGCGATTCCCCACGGGATCAGCAGCACGAGCCCGACGATCATGACGAAACAGCCGAGGCGAATGGACAGCGCGTGCTCCGTGTAGAGCCGGACTATCTCGGCACTGCCGGCGGAGGGGGCAGGAGGTGGAAAGAAACCTGCGAGTGGGATGAGTCCGATGCCGAACACGACCGCCAGCGCTGGCCCGGCCCAGATGAATAGTCTCACCAGTCGTGGATCGAGGTTGGTCATCTTGCCCACTTCTCCGTGGTTCGGCGCAATGCTGTTCATGAGAATATAAGCGACTCCTGGTCGCTACTGTAAGGTGGCGATCTTGGTCGGTCAAGACGCCGGAGAGGGGCGCCGTTTCGTTCGGGTGTCAGCCTGGGACATGATGACCAGCATGTCGACGGAGCCCGGCGCGGGCGGTGTGGTCACCCCCACGGCCGATGCGGGCGGTGCGCGACCGTTCCGTCCGGTGCGGGCGCAGCGTGCGGCCGACCTGGTCGCCGCGCAGCTGCGCAGGCACATCATCGGCGAGATGGCCGACGGTGCAACCCTGCCGCCGGAGTCGATCCTCATGGAGCGGTTCACCGTCGCGCGTCAGACCCTGCGCGAGGCGTTCCGGGTGCTGGAGGCGGAGGGTCTGCTGACGGTGCGGCGCGGGGTGCGCGGCGGCGCGGTGGTGCACCGCCCGGACGGTTCCGTTGCCGCCCGCAACGCCGCACTGGTGCTGCAGTCGCGCGGCACCACGTTGGCCGACGTGTACCAGGCTCGGGCGATGGTCGAGCCGGCCTGCGCGGCGATGCTTGCCCGCCAGGCCAGTCCGGAGGACGTCGCGGCGCTGCGCGAGGCGCTGGCCCTGACCGCGGAGCCGGAGGCGGACGCGGTGGAGGCGATCCGGGCGCTGATGGGTTTCCACGCCCTGGTCGCCCAGTTGTGCGGCAATCAGACCGTCGCGCTCCTGACCGACCTGGTCCGGCACATCATCGAGCTCGCCAGCGAGCAGCAGGTGGTCGAGGACCCGCGCAGCACGACCACCCGTCGAGCGTTGCGCAGTGGCCACCGGACCCACGAGCAGCTGGTCGAGCTCATCGAGGCCGGCGACGTGGCCGGCGCGCGGGACCTCTGGACCCGCCACCTCGAGGGCTCCGAGGACTACCTGATCTCCGGTGCGGCCAGGCGCACCGTGCTCGACCTGCTCAGCTAACCCCGTCCCCGCGTGTCTCTTGCGGCACACCCTTGACACTGAATCATACTAATGATTCGCTGTTTCAGCATTGCCCGACGCCGAGCAATGAGGGAGGGCCGGGTGGCCGGTCAGGATGCTGGAGTTCGTTCGGATATCGCGTGGAGCAGCGCGGACCGCATCGTGGTGCGTGGTCTCGACCTGCCCGGTGAGGTGCTCGGCCACATGGACCTGGCCGCGTTCTCGTTCCTGCAGCTGACGGGGCGGCGCGCCACCCCGGAGCAGTCGCGGGTGTACAACGCGCTGCTGATCACGCTCGTCGAGCACGGCATCACGCCCAGCGCGCTGGCCGCGCGACTCACCTACGCCGGCGCCCCGGAGGCGCTGCAGGCGGCGGTGGCCGCCGGACTGTGCGGGTTGGGAAGCGTGTTCGTCGGCACCACCGAGGGCGCCGCCGCCATGCTCGCCGAGGAGTTGGACGGCGCAGGCCAGGAGCACGACCTGGCCGAGGCTGCCGCGCGCATCGTGGCCCGGCACCGGGAACGCCGGCAGCTGGTTCCCGGTCTGGGGCACCCGTTCCACAAGCCGATCGACCCTCGGACCCCCCGGCTGTTCGCCATCGCGCGCGAGTGTGGGCTGCATGGCCGGTACGTCGAGCTCATGCAGCTGGTGGGGCTGGAGGCGGAGCGGGCGTCCGGGCGGGAGCTGCCCGTCAACGCCACCGGCGCGGTCGGCGCGCTGTGCGGCGACCTGGGGCTCCCGGTCAAAGCAGTCCGGGGTCTCGGCGTGATGGCCAGGGCGATTGGGCTGGTCGGGCACATCCTGGAGGAGAGCGAGCACCCGATGGCCGTGCAGCTGTGGCGCCGGACCGACGCGGAGGCCTCCGCCCACCTGCGGGAGCGGGCCGATGTCTGAGCTTGCGCTGGACTCGACGACGGACGCCGACGAGTCGCTCATCGAGCTCGCCTCGGTGGTGCGCTCCGCGCTGGCCGTGGGTGGGGAGTCCTGGGATCGCCGCGCCGCGCCGGACCGGGAGAGGTGGGCCCGGTACGGCGAGCTGGGCTGGCTGTCACTGCTGGTCCCCGAGTCGCGGGGCGGGGCGGAGGCCGCCGAGCGCGCCGCCGCCGTGGTCGCCAGGGGTCTGGGCAGGGCGTGCCGGCGCGAGCCGTACGTGGCGGCTGTGATGGCGGCCGGCTGCCTGGCCGGACTGCCCGCCACACCAGCCGTCGAGGCGTTGCTCGGCGGGCTGTCCTCCGGCGCGCTGTTGGGCGTGTTGGCCTGGCAGTGCGAGTCCGGTGACGGCGCTGGACCGCCGGCGCGGCTGCCGGTGCGGGCGGCGGGAGCGGAGGATACTCGCGGTGCCCTCGAGCTGTCCGGCACGGCGTGGTGGGTGCCGACCGCCCATGCGGACACCTACCTGGTGGCCGCCGAGTACAACGGCACGACGCTGCTCGCCGAGGTTGATCCGGGAGGCGCGGGGGTGCGAGTGGTGCCCTCGGGCGCGGCGGACGGCACCGTGTGGGCCCGGTTGGAGCTGCACCAGGCGCGGCTGCCCGGCTCGGCCGTGCTGGCCGTCGGTGAGCACGTACACCGAGCGCTCCGGACCGCGATCCACACCGGCACGGTGCTGTGCGCCGCCGAGCTGCTCGGCCTGGTCGACCGGATGCTCGAGCTGACCGTCGGCTACCTGTCCACCCGCCGGCAGTTCGGCAGGCCGATCGGCAGCTTCCAGGTGCTCCAGCACCGCGCGGTGGACATGTGGCTGCAACAGCGGCTGGCCGACGCGGCACTGGACGGGGCGCTGCGCCGAGTCTGCGCCCCGGGCACGGACGAGCGGATCCGGGCACTGGCCGCGAGCAGCGCAAAGGCACGCACGTCGGCCGCCGCGCTGCGGGTGGCCAACGAGGCGGTGCAGCTGCATGGCGCGATCGGGTTCACCGACGAGTACGAGCTGGGCCGCTACGTGAACCGGGCGCTGGTGCTGGCGTCCTGGCTGGGCAACGCCCGCGCGCACGCCCGCCGCCACGACCGGTTGCTGGCGTCATGACCTTCCGGTACGGCGTCCCGGCACAGCGGAACTGGAACGCGCTGGGCGACGAAGAGTTCCGCGACCTGGTGCGCACCGACTTCGAGCTGCACTACCCGCCCGAGCTGCGTTATCCGTCGCGGCGGTTGCTGTGGTCCGAGCAGTCCGCGTGGTACCTGCGGATGGCGGCGCACGGTTGGATCGCGCCGAGCTGGCCGGTGGAGTTCGGCGGCATGGGCCTGGCGCCGGCGAAGTTGCTGATCTTCCTCGAGGAGCAGGAGCGGCATGGCATCGCTCGGTTCCAGGACCACGGCATCCGAATGATCGGGCCGGTGCTGATGCGCTTCGGCACCGAGGAGCAGCGGCGCAGGCTGCTGCCACCGATCCTGAGCTGCGAGCACCGTTACTGCCAGGGCTACTCCGAGCCGGACGCCGGCTCCGATCTGGCGTCACTGCGCACCACGGCGACGCGTGACGGCGAGGTGTGGGTGGTCAACGGCACCAAGATCTGGACGACCATGGCGCACGACGTCACGCACATGTTCCTGCTGGCCCGTACCGGGAGCGCCGGACCGGCCCAGGCGCAGATCAGCTTCTTCCTGCTGGACCTGGCTGGCCCGGGAGTCACCGTCCGGCCGATTCGGGACATCGCGGACGAGCACGAGCTGTGCGAGGTCTTCCTCGACGACGTGCGCATCCCGACGGACAACCTGGTCGGCGCCGTCGACGGCGGCTGGACGGTGGCAAAGTCGGTGCTCGGGTTCGAGCGGGTGCACCTGGGCAGCCCGCAGCTGCCGCTGTCCGGCCTGAAGCTGCTGGAGCAGCTGGCCGGCGCGCGGGGTCTCGTCGACGACCCCGCCTACCGCGACCAGCTCGCCGGCCTCCGACTGGACGTGGAGCACCTACGGGACGCCTACGAGCAGTTCGCACGCAAGCTGAGCAGCGGTGAGCCGCTCGGTCCCGACGTCTCGATGCTCAAGATCTGGGCAACCGAGACCTTCCAACGCATCGCCGACCTGGTGGTCGAGGTGGCCGGGCCGGCCGGCGGCGCAGCAGGAAGGGTCCCCCTGGGTGCCGAGCAGATCGGGGTGCTCAGCGCGTTCTACCGGGCCAGGCCGAGCACGATCTACGGCGGCTCGAGCGAGGTCCAACGCAACATCATCGCCAAACAGGTGCTCAAGCTGCCGTCGAGCTGAGCTGTCCAACGCTGAGCTGTGCACATACCGGGAGGACGCATGACCAGGAGGCGGCGACCGGGCCAGATGGCCCTGGTGGCATTCATGCAGGCGTCGAACGTGTCGGTCTTCGCGGGGTCCTGGCGCTGGCCCTCGACCGCGCACGACTACCTCGACCTGCGCTACTACCAACGGATTGCCCGCACGCTGGAGGAGGGCACCTTCGACCTGATGTTCTTCGACGACCGCCTGGCCATGCCGGCGATCTACGGGGACTCGGTCGCCGAGGCCGTCCGCTACGGCGCGCGGCCGGTCAAGCTGGACCTGACGGTCGTGCTCGGGGTGGCCGCCGCCGCGACCGAGCGACTGGGCCTCGGCGCGACCTACTCCACCACCTACTACCCGCCCTACCACGTGGCCCGTGCATTCGCGACGCTCGACCACCTGTCCGGCGGCCGCGCCGCGTGGAACGTCGTGACCTCGGTGAACGACGCGGAAGCACGCAACTTCGGCATCGCCGAGCACCTCGACCACGATGCCCGGTACGACCGGGCGGAGGAGTTCATCGAGGTCGTCTCCAGGCTGTGGGACTCCTGGGAGGACGGCGCGGTGGTCGCCGACCGCGGGTCCGGGATCTACGCCGACCCGGACAAGGTCCACGAGCTGCACCACCACGGCACCTTCTACGACGTGCGAGGTCCGCTCACGGTGCCGAGACCGCCGCAGGGCCGGCCGCCGATCATCCAGGCAGGTTCGTCAGGACGAGGCAGGGACTTCGCGGCGAAGTGGGCCGACCTCATCTTCACCGCCGCGCCGAACCTGGCCATGGCAAAGGACCACTACCGCGACCAGAAGGAGCGCGTCGCGGCTCTCGGCCGGGACCCGGACCTGGTGCGGATGCTCCCGATGGCCTACACGATCGTCGGGGAGACCGAGGCGCATGCCAGGGAGAAGGAGGAGATCTTCCTCAACCAGCTGGTGCACCCGATGGCGTCGCTGACCCTGCTGTCCGAGTTGACCAACCACGACTTCTCCGGGCACTCGCTCGACGATCTGGTCACCGACGAGCTGATCGACTCGGTCTCGGGCATCCGAGGTCTGGTGCAGGGGGTGCGCAAGTCGTTGGGCGACACCCCGCTCACCTTGCGCACGCTCGCCTCGCACCGCGCGACGCTGCTGCAGGGGCCGAGGTTCGTCGGCACCGGGGCGCAGGTCGCCGAGCAGATGCACGCCTGGTTCGACGAGGACGCGTGCGACGGGTTCGTCGTGGCGGCCACGCACCTGCCGGGCACGTTCGAGGAGTTCGTGCGCATGGCCGTGCCGGAGCTGCGCCGACGTGAGGTGTTCCGCAGCGCCTACACCGGTACCACGCTGCGCGACCATCTCGGACTGTCGCGCCCGGCGCGGATGCCCGACGTGTCCGCCGTATCGGTGCGGTGAGTATCCGGGTGCGCAGCCTGGTCGAGGCCGGTCCGGTGCTGCTGCTCGACCTCGGTGACGGGGAGAACCGCTTCACCCCGGACACGATCGCGGCGATCCACCGGCTGCTCGACCGGGTCTGCGCGGCACCGTCGCCGAAGGCACTGGTCACCCGCGCGCACGGCAAGTTCTTCAGCAACGGGCTCGACCTGGGCTGGATGACCGCGCGCCCCGGCCGCCGGGAGCCGCTGCTGCGCGCGCTGCAGGACCTGCTGGCGCGGCTGTTGGAGCTGCCGGTGCCGACGGTCGCCGCCGTGCAGGGCCATGCGTTCGGGGCCGGGGCGATGCTCGCGCTCGCCCACGACTCCACGGTGATGCGTGCCGGGCGGGGGTTCTGGTGCCTGCCCGAGGTTCCGCTCGGGATGTCGTTCACCACCGGCATGACGGAGCTGCTGCGGGTCAAGCTGCCGGTGCGAACCGCGCACGCCGCGATCACGACCGGGCGCCGGTACGACGGGCTGGAGGCGGTCGCCGCCGGCATCGCGGACACCGCCCAGAGCACCGAAGAGCTCGTGCTGGACTGCGCCACGGAGCTCGCCGACATGCTGGCCGGCACGGCGCACCCGGCGCTCGGTTCGTCCCGCGCGCGCCTGTACGACCGGGCGATCACCGCGCTGCGCACCGATGCGCTCAGCACACATTCACGTACGGAGGAGACGACATGACCACGACGGATACCGCCTCGGACGTCCTGGAGGTCAGCAGCGCCGGCGCGGTCCGGACAGTGCGCCTGACCCGGCCGGCCGCGCGCAATGCGGTGAACACCCAGCTGCACACCGAGCTCACCGAGGTGTGGGGTCGGATCGCGGTCGATCCGGAGGCCAGGGCGGTGCTGCTGTGCGGCGCCGGTGGGGTGTTCTCCGCCGGTGGCGACGCCGAATGGCTGTACCGGGTGGCCAGTGACCAGGTCGAACGGTCCCGCTCGCTGGAGGAGGCCAAACGGCTGGCGGGCGAGATGCTGCGCTTCCCACTGCCGATCGTCGCCGCCGTCGAGGGGCCGGCCGTGGGCCTCGGCTCCAGCCTGGCTTCGCTGTGCGACCTGGTCATCATGGGGGAGAACGCGTTCTTCGCCGACCCGCACGTCGCGCTCGGCGTGGTGGCCGGCGACGGCGCCGTGGCCACCTGGCCGTTCCTGATCAGCATGATGCGCGCCAAGGAGTTCCTCTTCACCGGCGACAGGATCGACGCGAAGACCGCGGTAGAGCTGGGCCTCGCCTGCCGCGCGGTGCCCGACGACCAGGTGCTCGCCGAGGCGACGGCCCTGGCCCAGCGACTGGCCGCACTGCCTGCCGCGGCGCTGCGCGCCACCAAACGAGCGCTGAACATGCAGCTGGAGCGGGCGTCCATCGGCGTGCTCGACTACGCCTGCGCCACCGAGGCCGAGACGTTTACCCTGCCCGAGTTCCAGCGCAAGGTGGCCGCGATGCGGGCGAAGGCGCGATGACCACGGACCGGATCGGGAGCCCGTACCGGGGCGTGTACGGCGACGAGCACGAGCAGTTCCGCGACACCGTCCGCACCTTCGTGGAGACGCGCGTGCGGCCGTGCCACGAGCAGTGGGAACGCGCCGGAGTGGTGGATCGCGCGCTGTACACCGATGCGGGAGCCCAGGGCCTGATCGGCTTCGAGGTGCCGGAGACCTACGGCGGCGCCGGTGTGCGGGACTTCCGGTTCAACGCGGTGATCCAGGAGGAATTCGGGTACGCCGGCTTCACCTCGGCGAGCAGCTGCCTGTCCTTGCACAACGATGTGGTGCTGCCGTACTTCCTGGCAGGCGATGCCGAGCAGCGCGCCCGGTGGCTGCCCGGCATCGGCGCAGGTGAGCTGGTCACCGCGATCGCCATGACCGAGCCCGGCGCCGGCAGTGACCTGGCCGGCATCCGCACCCGGGCCCGCCGCGACGGCGACCACTACGTGCTGGACGGCGCGAAGACGTTCGTCACCAGCGGCCAGAACGCCGACCTGGTGATCGTCGTCGCCCGTACCGGCGAGCACCCGCACCGCGGTCTCACGCTGCTCGTCGTCGAGCGGGGCATGCCCGGGTTCGAGCGGGGCCGCAACCTGGACAAGATCGGACAACACGGCCAGGACACCAGCGAGCTGTCGTTCACGGAGGTGCGGGTGCCGGTGGCCAACCGGCTCGGCGAGGAGAACCAGGCCTTCGGCTGGCTCATGCGCAACCTGCCCCAGGAACGGCTGACGATCGCGGTCAACGCGACCGCTTCGGCGGCCGGTGCCTTGGAGCGCACGCTCGACTACGTCGTGGCGCGGCGGGCGTTCGGCCAGCCGATCGGCACGTTCCAGAACAGCAAGTTCCTGCTGGCCGAGCTGGCGACCGAGGTCGACATCGCGCGCACGTTCGTCTCCGACTGCCTCGCCGCGCACGTCGCCGACCGGCTCACCCCACAGCGCGCGGCGAAGGCGAAATGGTGGACCACCGAGCTGCTCACCAAGGTCGTCGACCGGTGCCTGCAGCTGCATGGCGGCTACGGCTACATGACCGAGTACCCGATCGCCCGGTCCTACGTCGACGCCCGGGTCCAGACCATCTACGGCGGCACCACCGAGATCATGAAGGAGATCATCGGGCGGGACCTGCTCGACGAGGGTCGCCACCGATCTCGCGGGTCAGCAACACCGTAGACGCAGGCACGGTGGACGGACGTTGTCATCGGCTCTCGATCCGGGGTGTCGAGGCGCGGTCGGTCAGTTGATGCGGCGGGTGAGGCCGGACCAGTAGGGCTCGCGCAGCTCGCGTTTGAGCAGTTTGCCGGCCGGGTTGCGGGGCAGCTGCGTCGCGGTGTCCACCGAGGTCGGGCACTTGTAGCCGGCCAGCTGCGCACGGCAGAACGCGAGCAGCTCGGCCTCGTCGACCCTCGCGCCCGGCCGGGGCACCACCAGTGCCTTCGGCGTCTCGCCCCACCGCTCGTGGGGCACGCCGATCACCGCCACGTCGGCGACGGCCCGGTGTCGGGCGATGACGTTCTCGATCTCGGCCGGGTAGATGTTCTCCCCGCCGGAGACGATCATGTCCTTGATCCGGTCGTGCAGGTAGAGGAAGCCCTCGTCGTCGAAGTAGCCCGCGTCGCCGGTGCGGAAGTAGCCGTCCGCGGTGATGGCCGCCGACGTTTCAGCCTCCTGCCGCCAGTAGCCCAGCATGTTCTGCGGCGACCGCACCAGGATCTCGCCCACCTGCCCCGACGGCAGCCGCGCGCCGGTGTCCGGGTCGACCACGTGCACCTCGTTCCACGGCAGCGGCCGGCCACAGGAGCGCAGTAGGTCCGGCCGGTGCTCCGGGTCGTGGAACCGCGGCTCGAGCTGGCACACCGAACCGCTGCACTCGGTGATGCCGTACAGGTGGATG
>DATAYB010000178.1:0-7348 GCA_036272795.1 Pseudonocardia sp. | reverse complement strand
ATCGTCATCGTCGGCTCCCTCGCGGTCGGGACGGGCCGCGCATCGGCCGCTCGGTGTGCTGGCGCCGTGATCAGGTTAGCCCGAACGGCGAGCCGAACGCCGTGCCACGTTCGGGTAGCGCCCCCGCGTGTCGCCCGGGCTCCCGGCCGGTTCCCCGCCCCGGCTGCCGGCCGGTTCTTCGCCCGGGCTCTCCGCCTGGTTCACACACCGGGCTCGGGTCCGGCCCGAGCCGCCCGGCGTTATCGCCGAGTTCACCCACACCGGTTTTCGATCATGGCGTGAAGGCCGGTGTGGTTGAACTCGACGTACGGGGCCGCCCTTAGCCGAGCCAATTCGGCTCGGCCCGGCGCGACGTTGCGCCACCAAATAGGACGACGTCGGATTATCGCGTCGGAGAACGTTCGGCGGTCCTTCATCGAGCTCGACATACGCCGCCCGCCGACCATTTGACAACGGCGGCCTTTTCTCAGCGAAGGGCTATTGACATCGTCGAGTAGTTACCTGTGCCGCAAAGTAGGCGTGGTCAGCCCACCGGTGCGACCGGTGGCAGGAACGCCGGCCTGGCATCCGGGTCAGGCTCGTCGTAGTACTGGTGGAACACCGGGGTGATCCCGCCCGACAGCGGCGGCACGATCCAGCTCCAGTCGGCGGGGCAGGCCCGGCCGGCCTTCTGCTCGTTGGCCACGTGCACCAGGAACCGCTCGGACTCGGTGTGGTGGTCGGCCATCCGAACCCCGGCGGCGTCGAACGAGTACTGCACCGCACGCGTCAGCTCGACCAGTGCCCGGTCCCGCCACAGGGTGCGCACGGAGCTCGTGTCCAGCTCGAGCAGCTCGGCGATCACCGGCAGGAGGTCGTAGCGGTCCCCGTCGGCGAGGTTGCGGGCGCCGATCTCGGTGTTGAGGTACCAGCCGTTGAACGGTGCCGCCGAGTACTGGACGCCGCCGATGACCAGTGGCATGTTGCTGATCGCCGGCACCGCGTGCCACCGTAGCCCCAGGTCAGCGAACCGCGGATAGTCCGGGTGGCGCAGCGTCACCTCCAGCACGGCGTCCCGGGGCACCTCGAAGAGCTCCGCCCGCGTACCCGGCACGGAGATCATCAGCGGCAGCAGGTCGAACCGGCCGGGCGGGGTCGGCGGCTGCCAGCCCATCGCGGTGACCCGGTCGGTGAAGTCGACGTTGCGGGGGTCGCCGTGCACGATGCCGTCCGACTTGCGGTACCCGGCGTAGCGGATCAGCTGCTCGTTGTGGATGCGGGGGCCGGGGCTGCCCGGGCGGTCGGGGGCGAACACGGTGATCGTGGAGCGGATCTGGCCGCCCCGCGTGGTCAGCCGCAGGTGCTCGACGCACTCGGCTGCCACGTCCTCCGGCGCGCTCAGGTGTCGACGGTCGCGTACCCGCAGCCCGTGCCAGTACAACCGCCCGATGCAGCGCGCCGAGTTGCGCCAGGCGACCCGGGCACCGAAGGTCAGCTCCTGCGGGGTGTGCTCGTAGCTGCCGGTCTCGGCGATCTCGTCGCGGATCTCCCGCAGCCGGGCCTCGAACGGTTCGAACGGCGCCGTCTCGGCGTAGAACTGCTCGAGAAAAGCGTGCGCCTCGGCCTCGTCGACCGGCAGGCAGACCGGCTCGGTAACCGGCGGCGCACTGCGCTGAGCCGGTGCAACCTGCCCATTGGCGGGCCGGCCGTTGGCGGCCTGCCCATTGACAGACTGACCATTGACGGGGCAGCCGGAACGTGCCGGGCGGTGGGAGCGGGTTTCCACCAGGCTCTTCACGAATGCGGTCAACAAGCGCCTCTCCACTTTCGCTACTCCGCGATCGTCAAATCGCGGCCGTACCTTTCTACCCGGTCACGGTCAGTGCCCTTTCGGGAGTCCGTCTGTAACTGAAAAGACATATAGGCCAAATGGCCTATTCGACTACTCCGGTTCTTACTCATCGCCTGGCAGTGGCATCGCCGGCGAGCCGGTTGCCCGGACAACTCCGGGCCCCATCGTCCGCACCGAGCATCGACAACGATCGTTGGCCAACAGTCGTTGACAAACTCTCCGGAGTCGGGCTACGGTCGCCGTCAAGTTGACAACAGTTGTTGACTTGGGAGGTTCCGCGATGGACACGGATGTGTTGGTGGTCGGCGCCGGCCCCACCGGTCTGCTACTGGCCGGCGACCTGGCGGAGGCCGGGGTGCGGGTCACCGTGCTCGAGCGGCGCGCGAGCGAGTCGAACATGACCAGGGCGTTCGCCGTGCATGCCCGCACCATGGAACAGCTGGAGATCCGCGGCCTCGCCGGCCAGCTGGCCAAGACCGGCAGCACCGTGCGGGAGCTGCGGCTGTTCGCGAAGGTGCGGCTCGACCTGGGCACCCTGCCGACCGAGTACGGCTCGCTGCTGGTCACCCCCCAGTACCAGACCGAGCGGGTACTGCGGGAGCGCGTCGACCAGCTGGGGGTGCCCGTCCTCGCGGGCGTCCGGGTGCTCGGCCTGACGCAGGACGCCGACGGGGTGGAGGTCGGCGCGCTCACCGCCGACGGATCCACCACCCGGTACCGCGCCGCCTACCTGGTCGGCTCCGACGGCGTGGGCAGCACCGTGCGTGGCGCGCTCGGCCTGCCGTTCCCCGGTCACTCCGTCGTCAAGTCGATGATGCTGGCCGACGTCCGGCTGACCGACCCGCCGGCGGACGTGCTGACCGTCAACGCCGTGGGTGACGCATTCGCCTTCGTGGCCCCGTTCGGCGACGGCTGGCACCGCGTGTTCGCCTGGAACCGCGAGCACCAGGTCGACGACGCCGCGCCGCTCGAGTTGGCGGAGGTCCGCGAGGTCACCCGCCGCGCGCTGGGCACCGACTTCGGCATGGCCGAGGCGCGCTGGCTGTCCCGGTTCCACAGTGACGAGCGCCAGGTGCCGCGCTACCGGGTGGGACGGGTGTTCCTGGCCGGCGACGCCGCACACTGCCACTCCCCCGCGGGCGGCCAGGGCATGAACACCGGCCTGCAGGACGCCGCCAACCTCGGCTGGAAGCTCGCCGCCGCCGTGCGCGGCTGGGGCGACGACGCCCTGCTCGACACCTACCACGCCGAGCGCCACCCCGTCGGGCGCACGGTGCTGCGCAGCAGCGGGGCCATCATCCGGCTGGCCATGATCCGGTCCCGGTGGGGGCGCGCGGCCCGCAACACACTGGGCGGCCTGCTCCTGCGGGTGCCCCCGGTACGGGCGGCGGCGACCGGCTCGGTCTCGGCGATCGGGTTCCGCTACCGGGCGCCGCGCGGGGCGGACCGTCGGGTCGGCATCCGGGTACCCAACCTCGCGCTGCGCACCGGGCGGCTCTACGACGCGCTGCACGGGGGCCGGTTCGTGCTGGTCGGCGCTTCGGCTGACGAGCTGCCGCTTCCGCTGCCCGCTCAGGTGGACGCGGTCGTTCCGGCCAGGCCCGTGGACCGGCTGCTGCTGGTGCGCCCGGACGGCTACCTCGGCTGGGTCGGTACGGCCGAGCAGTTCCCGGCCTGGGCGCGCGACTACTTCCGGAGCTGACCGTCAGACGGCGGCGGTGAGGTCGCCGGTCAGGTAGTGCTGGATCACCGGCGCGAGCATGGTGGCCAGCGTCTCGGCGTCCATCGCCGCCATGGGTGGCAGTGCCAGCACGTACCGGCAGAGCGCGACACCGAGCACCTGGGTGGCCAGCATCGACGTCCGTCGCGTCACCTCCGCGGCGTCCGCGCCGGTGACCTGCTGGACGAACCGGAACACCTGGCCACCGAACACCGCCCGCATCTGCTCGACGGCCGCCGAGTTGGTGGTGGCCGACCGGAGCAGCAGCTGGATCTGTTCGTCGGACAGCTCGCCCTCCCACCGGGCCAGCACGTGGCGCGCGAGCCGGATGCCGAGCTCGTCGCGCGGCCACTCGGCGGCGTCCGGAAAGTGCAGGTCAAGGTCGACCGCCGCGCTGAACAGCCCCTCCTTGTTGCCGTAGTACCGCATCACCATCGAGGGATCGACGCCCGCCGCCGAGGCCACCGCCCGGATCGTCGTGCCCTCGTAGCCCTTCTCCGCCAGCAACCGCCTGGCCGCCGCGAGGATGGCCGTCCTGGTCGGCTCGGACCGCGCGGTGAACGCCATGAAACAAGTGTATGCCAACACAAGTTGGCCCACGCTCGTGGGCATTACTCCGCGAGTCGGCGAGTTTGTCAGGGTAGTCGCGGATTCTGGCAGGGGCCGGAGGGTCAGAGGGGCTGGGTGAAGTCGAGGACGAGGCGGCCCCGGATGCCGCCCGCGGCGAGCAGGCGATGGGCGCGCTCGGCCTCGGCGGCCGGCAGCACCTCGGCGACGCGCAGGGTGAGCACACCCTCCTCGGCCTGGCGGCTCAGGCGTTCCAGCGCGGCGGTGTCGTCGGCGCGGCTGGACACCAGCACGGGGTGCACGGTGATGCCGCGCGGGGCCTCGCCCGACCAGAACCGCACCGTCGCCAGCCTGCCACCGTCGGCGACCGCGGGCAGCGCGCGCTCGTTGAAGACGGCACCGTCGGCCAGCCCGGGTACGCCGGCGGGCTCCAGCTCCCTGATCCGGTCGGCCACGTCGTCGCCGCGGGCCACCACGTCATCCGCGCCGAGCGTGTGGACCAGCTTCTCGTCGGCCACCGAGGCGTCGGCGATCACCCGCAGCCCGTCCGCCTTGGCCAGCTGCACGGCGTAGCCACCGAACGCACCGGCCGCGCCGGTCACCGCAAGGGCCTGTCCGGGGCGCAGGGCGAGCTCGTCGAGGGCGGCCCGGGCGGTCATCGCGTTCATCAGCAGGGTGGCTGCCGCTGCGAGGTCGGCACCGGCCGGCGCGGCCACCACCGACTCGGCCGGCACCACGATCCGCTCCGCGTAGGTGCCGCCGTGCGGACCGGTCGGCAGCACCAGCGCGATCACCGACTGGCCGACCCTGAGCCGGTCGGGCACTCCGGCGCCGAGTGCCTCGACCACCCCGGCGGCGTCCATACCCGGCCGGTAGGGCGGCGCCACGCCGGCCAGCCGGGCGGCGTGCGCACCGGCGCGCAGCAGCGTGTCGGTGGGGTTCACCGCCACCGCGTGCACCCGGATCAGGACCTCGCCCGCACCCGGCTCGGGGTCCGGCAGCTCAACGACCTGCAGGGCCTCCGGCCCGCCGTACTCCCACACGCCCACAGCCTTCATGTCTCGGCGAACCGGGCTCCGCGCCGAGTTATTCCGCCCTCCGGAGCACGACCCCGATCCGGGGGCGTCCACGCACCGTCCATCGAACATCCACGGCGCGGCGGTAACGTGCACAATCATTTCCCCGGAATGCAAGGAAACCATCGTGACAATTGCGTCCACCGAATCCGCCGCAGCGCCGCCCGCACCGCCGGAGTCGGCCCAGATGATGCAGTTGCTCGCCGGGTTCCAGATTTCGCAGGCGTTGTACGTGGTGGCCAAGCTGGGAGTCCCCTCGGCACTGCTCGACGGCCCGAAGTCGGTCGACACCCTGGCGGCGGGCCTCGGCGCTGACCCGGACGTGGTGCGCCGGTTGATCCGCACGCTGGCCCCGCTCGGCGTGTTCCGGCTCGATGTGGACGGCACCGCCGAGGTCACCACGCTCGGCGCCACGCTCGCCGCGCGGCATCCCGAGTCCTGCCTGCCGGTCGCGCTGTTCTGGATGGAGACCCACTACGGGTCGTTCGGTGACCTCCTGCACACCGCGCTGACCGGCGAACCTGCCGCTGACCACCACCTCGGCATGCCGTTCATGGACTGGCTGAGCGCGGACGCCGGCCGGGTCAACCTGCTGAACACCGCGATGGCCGGCATCACCGAATCCATGCGCGTCGGCATGTTCGACGACTACCGGCTGCCGGCCGGCGACGTGGTGGCGGACGTCGGCGGCGCCGACGGGACCGTGCTGGCCAAGGTGCTCGCGGCCGAACCCGACCGGCGCGGCATCGTGTTCGACCTGCCCGAGGTCGTGTCCGGCGCGGTGCCGACGCTCGAGCGGAATGGGTTGACCAACCAGGTCGACATTGTCGGTGGCAGCTTCTTCGAGTCAGCGCCCGCCGCCGATGTGTACATTCTGTCGCACATTCTGCACGACTGGGACGACGATTCTTGCCTCCGTATTCTGAACAATATCCGCGCGGCGGCGACACCGGGAGCGCGGCTGGTCGTGATCGACCTCGTCGTGCCCGACGGCCCCGAGCCACACATGGCCAAGATGATCGACCTGACGATGCTCGCCATGACCACCGGTCGGGAACGCGGGGTCGCCGAGTTCCGCACGCTGCTCGGCAAGGGTGGCTTCACGCTCGACCGGGTCGTCGCCAGCCACACGCCGTACTCGTTCCTGGAGTCGACCCTGACGGGCTGAGCTGGACCCGGCCGGGTCCAGCCGACCGGGCTGAGCTCAGCCGAGGGGGTTCCCCACCTTGCGGTGGTCCCACGAGCGGGTGCGCACCGGGTGCAGGCGCATGCCGACGCGCTTGGTGGCCTGGGCGCGCACGCCGGCCTCGGCCTGGGGGCTGCTCGGGTCGAGGCCGAGGTTGCGGGCCAGCAGCGCCCTGCCGACCCGGAAGACCTGCTCCGGGTCGCGGACCAGCTCGACGGAGCAGTCCAGGCAGACGCCGCGCAGCTCGCCGTAGCCGGTGCCGGTCTCGGCCATCACGCTGACCCGGGGGTCGCGCTCGATGTTGCGGGCCTTCTGGCTGGTCGCGTAGGTCCACATGAGCAGGTCGGCCCCGTCCGGGACGAACCACATGCCGGCCAGGTGCGGCAGCCCGTCCGGTCCGATGGTGGCGAGGGTGACCGTGCGCTGCGCCTCCAGCAGCTCGGCCACCTCGTCCGGCGTCATCGCCACCCCGCGGTCGCGCGGCATCGTCGGCGGCCCTCAGTCCATGCCGAGTGGGCCGGCGGACTCACCAGAGAGGAACTGGCGCACGAACGGGTCCTCCGAGGCGAACGCCTCCTCCGCCTCGCCGTAGTGCACGACCTTGCCCTTCCAGATCAGCCCCACATAGTCGCTGACCTTGCGGGCGGTCCGGATGTCGTGCGTCACCAGCAGATACGTGCCCTTGTGCTCGGCATGCATGTCCAGGATCAGGTCGTTGAGCAAGCTGGTGCGCACCGGGTCCAGACCCGAGTCGGGCTCGTCGAAGAACACGATCGACGGATCCATCACCAGCGCCCGGGCGAACCCGGCCCGCTTCCGCATACCGCCGGACACCTCGTTGGGCAACTTCGCCCAGGACTTCTCCAACCCCACCTCGGTGAGCCGCTTCATCACGATCTCGCGGATCTCATCCTCGGACTTGTCGGTGTGCTTCCGCAGCGGGAACGCCGTGTTGTCATACACATTCA
>DATAYB010000177.1:0-9454 GCA_036272795.1 Pseudonocardia sp. | reverse complement strand
GCTCGTTGGCCAGCGTGGTCCGGGCCAGCGCCCAGCCGCCGTGCAGTGGTCCGACCAGGCAGTCGTCCGGCACGAACACGCCGTCCAGGAAGACCTCGTTGAACAGCGCCTCGCCGGTGATCTCGCGCAGGGGCCGGATGTCGATGCCGGGGCTGCGCATGTCGACAATGAAGTAGCTGATGCCGCGGTGCTTGGGTGCGTCCGGGTCGGTCCTGGCCAGGCAGATCGCCCAGTCAGCCTGTTTGGCCAATGACGTCCACACCTTCTGTCCGGACAGTCGCCAGCCCCCACCTGCCTGCCCTGCCCCCTGCACGCGCTCCGCCCTGGTGCGCAGCCCGGCCAGGTCGGAGCCGGCGGACGGCTCGGAGAACAGCTGGCACCAGGTCAGCTCGCCGCGCAGCGTGGGCAGCGCGAACCGGTCGACCTGGGCCGGCGTGCCGTGCCGCAGCAGCGTCGGCACCGCCCAGCCGCCGATCACCAGGTCCGGCCGGCGTACCCCGGCGCGGGCCAGCTCCTCGTCGATCAGTAGCTGCCTGGCCGGTGAGGCGTCCTGGCCGTAGGGAGCCGGCCAGTGCGGGGTGAGCAGCCCGGTCTCGGCGAGCCGGACCCGACGCTCCCCCTCCGGCAGTGCCGCGACCTTGTCGACCAGCGCACGCACGCCGGCGCGCTCCGCCTCGACGTCGGTCCCCAACGGGACGGCGAGCGTGCGCCGCGCCCCGGCCCGCGCCTGTGAGGCCAGCCGGGTCCGCCAGCCGCCCGTCGACCCGAGCAGTTGGCGCAGCGAGAGCGCCCGGCGCAGGTAGAGGTGGGCGTCGTGCTCCCAGCTGAACCCGATCCCGCCGAGCACCTGGATGGCGTCCTTCGCGTTGTCCACGGCGGCATCCAGGGCGAGCGCGGCGGCGGCCGAGGCGGCCAGCGGCAGCTCGTCGGGCGCCTGTTGTGCGGCGCGCGCGGCGTCCCAGCTCAGGGCGGCCGCCTGCTCGGCACGGCACAGCATGCCCACGCACAGGTGTTTGACCGCCTGGAACGACCCGATCGGCCGGCCGAACTGCTCACGCACCCTGGCGTGCTCGGTCGCGGTGCGCAGGCAGCGGTCCGCGATCCCGGTGGCCTCGGCGGCGGCGAGCGTCACCGCCAGGTCGCGCAGTGTCGCGGCGGTCAGCCCGGGCAGCATCCGCCCCGGCGCGACCGCCACGTCATCCAGGGTCACCCTCGCCAGCGAGCGCGACAGGTCCACCGACGGCCGGCCGGTGACGGTGACGCCGGGGTCGTCGGTGTCGAGCACGAACCACAGCTCCGCGCCGTCCGAGCCGAGGGCGCCGAGCAGCACCGCGGTCGGCCCCGGCGCCGCGTCGTCATCCGGGCCCGGTCCGATACCGCCGGACGGGCCGGCGCCGAGCACGGCCCCCACCTCGCCGGACACCGTCACCCGGTCCACGTCGCCCGTGGCGCGCAGTGACCCCGTGTCGAGGCCGACCGCGACCGGCACGGCGCCCTCGGCGATCCCGGGCAGCAGTTCCTTGGCCGCGGGGGTATCCGGGCACCGGGCCAGCAGCAGACCGGCCAGCACAGTGGGCAGCACGGGCCCGGGCAGCAACTCGGCGCCGGCCTGCTCCAGCGCGGCCGCCACGTCGGGCACGGTGCCCCCGGCGCCGCCCAGCTCGGCCGGCAGCGCCACCCCGAACACGCCGACCTCGGCCAGCGCGGTCCAGCAGGCGCGGAGCGCGGCGGGGTTGCCGGCGCGGGCGGCGGCGATCGGTGTGGTGCGCTCGGCGCAGTCGTGCACCGCGGCGCGCAGGGCCAGCTGCTCGGCGGTGGCCGCGACGGAGGAGATGCTCTCGGTCGGCACGCCGTCGAGCATAGAACGTGTTTCAGTTTTGGCCCAGTAGGAGACCTGCCGAGGCAGGCGGGGCGCGGAAACTCACTTCACCACGGCACGTTGCGGCTGAACTGGAACACGTTCTTATACTGGCGATGCTAACTTAGCGCTGCTGACACCAGCGTGGACCAGCAAGGGAAGCCTCCAGATGACCGCAGAGCCACGACCGGCGACCACCGGCGGCCCGCTGAGCGCGTTGACCGAGGACGACCTCGGCTCCCCCGCGCAGCGCGACCGACGCAAGCGCATCCTCGACGCGACGATGGCGCTGGCCTCCAAGGGCGGCTTCGACGCCGTGCAGATGCGCGCGGTCGCGGAGCGGGCCGACGTCGCGCTCGGCACCCTCTACCGGTACTTCCCCTCCAAGATCCACCTGCTGGTCACCGCGCTGATCCGCGAGTTCGGCCGGGCGCTGGAGCGGCTCGAGCGCACGCCGATCCCCGGCGAGACGCAGGCCGAGGGCGTGCTCTACGTGCTGAGCCGCAACACCCGCTCGCTGCAGCGCGACCCCCAGCTCACCGAGGCCATGACCAGGGCGTTCATGTTCGCGGACACCTCGGTGGCCGCCGAGGTGACCGAGGTCGGCCGGCTGCTGGAGCGCATGCTGACCGCGGCCATGGGGGTCGAGGAGCCGTCCGAGGAGGACAAGGCGATCGCCAGGGTGATCGGCGACGTCTGGCTGTCCAACCTGGTGGCGTGGGTGACCCACCGGGCGTCCGCCGAGGACGTGTCCAACCGGCTGGAGCTGACCGTCCGGCTGCTGCTCGGACCGCGCGAGGCGCGCTGAGTCGAGCCCCGCGACCGGGTGCTGGCTGTCCGGTCGGCGTGCGGGCCGGGGTTACGCTGGCCCGCGACGGGCGGCCGCCGCGGCCCGCAGCTTCCTCGAGGAGGGGTCGTGAGCCAGGCCGACGAGCTCGGGCCCGCGCGGGTGGACCACGGCCCGGCGGCCCGCGAGGTCGACCGGCCGGCGCCGAACGAGGGCGAGCTGGAGCGGGCGATCGCCGTCCAGGTGCGCCGGCTGCGGCAGGCCACCGGGCTGACCGTCGGTGAGATGGCGCTGCGGGTGGGTATCTCCAAGGCGATGCTCTCGAAGATCGAGAACGCCGCGACCTCGTGCAGCCTGACCACCCTGGCTCGGCTGGCCAATGCCCTGGACGTCCCGGTCACCTCGCTGTTCCGGGGTGCCGACGCGCAGCGCGAGGCGGTGTTCACGCCGGCCGGCAGCGGCGGGCGGATCGTGCAGCGCGGCACCCGCGTCGGTCACGACTACACCCTGCTCGGCGGCCTGCGCGGGCCGCACAAGCGCATGGAGGCGCACCTCGTCACGCTCACCGAGCGCAGCGAGGAGTTCCCGCTGTTCCAGCACCCGGGGACCGAGCTGCTGTTCATGCTGGAGGGCGCGATGGTCTACGGGCACGGCGAGTCCAGCTACCCGATGCGCCCCGGTGACGCGCTGCAGCTCGACGGCGAGGGTGTGCACGGGCCGCAGGAGCTGCTCGAGCTGCCGATCCGGTTCCTGTCGGTGGTGGCGTACGGCGAGCGCGACCCCGAATAGGCCGGTGGGGTACTCCTGGGGCGGGACTTCATAGCGGCGTAACCCAAGGCTTGTTTCTTGATGGGATTCTCTGTTTCACTCGATGAAACAGGCAACCTCGGGAGCACGCCATGGCACTCGACGTCTCGACCGAACCGTCCACCGCCGTCCGTGCGGGCCACGAACCGGCCGCCGACCTGGCCGCGCGAGCAGCCGCCGACGGGGTGCGCTTCCTGCTCGCCCTCTTCGTCGACCTGACCGGCAAGCCGTGCGCGAAGCTGGTCCCGGTCGAGGCCGCCGACGAGCTGCAGCACGAGGGCGTCGGCTTCGCGGGCTACGCGGTCGGTGCGATCGGCCAGCAGCCCCGCGACCCCGACCTGATCGCCCTGCCCGACGTGGCGTCCTACACACCGCTGCCCTGGGTGCGCGAGGACCTGGCGCTGGTGCACTGCGACCCGCACGTCGAGGGGCGGCCCTGGCCCTTCGCGCCCCGGGTGATCCTGAAGCAGGCACTGGCCGAGGCCGGCGCGCTGGAGCTCTATGCCGGAGCCGAGGTGGAGTACTTCCTGGTCAGCCGGGGTGCCGACGGGCAGTTGGCGCCGGCCGACTCCCGCGACACGGCCGCCCAGCCGTGCTACGACGCGCGCGGGCTGACCCGGATGTACGACCACCTGACCGAGGTGTCCTCGGCGATGAACGCGCTGGGCTGGGGCAACTACGCGAACGACCACGAGGACGGTAACGGCCAGTTCGAGCAGAACTTCGCCTACGCCGACGCGCTGACCACCGCCGACCGGGTGATCACCGCCCGCTACCTGATCTCGGTGCTGGCGGAGCGGCGAGGCATGACGGCGACGTTCATGCCCAAGCCGTTCGCCGACCGCACCGGCAGCGGCCTGCACCTACACCTGTCGCTATGGCGGGACGGCGCCTCGCTGTTCCCCGCCTCGCACCCCGAGTCCGACACGCTGGGGCTGTCCCCGCTGGCCCGGTCGTTCCTGGCCGGCATCCTCGACCACGCCCCCGGGCTGCAGGCGGTGATCGCGCCGACCGTGAACTCCTACAAACGCACCGGCGCCACCGCGACCCGCTCCGGGGCTACCTGGTCGCCCCGGCGGGCCACCTACGGCGGCAACGACCGCACCCATTTCATCCGGGTGCCCGACGAGCACCGGATCGAGCTGCGCGGGGCCGACGGCTCCGCAAACCCGTACCTGGCGCTGGCGGTCGCGCTGGCCGCCGGCCTGGACGGCATCTCCCGCGACCTCGACCCCGGCCCGCCGGGTGCCAGTGCCGGGCCCGAGCTGCCGCCGACGCTGCTGCACGCCGTCGAGGCACTCGCCGCCGACCAGGTGGTCAGCGGCGTGCTGGACGGCGTGGCGCCCGGCGTCGCGGAGTACTTCGGCGCCGTGAAGCGCGACGAGTTCCTGGACTGGCACGGCAGCGTCGGCCGCTGGGAGCTCGACCGCTACCTCACCGCGTTCTAGAGATCACGAGAGAGGGGTTTCCACCCGTGTGTGGAATCGTCGGCCTGCACCTGCGTGACCCGGGGCTCTACCCCACGCTCGGGCAGCTGCTGGAAGCCATGCTCTGCCAGGTCGCCGAGCGCGGCCCGGACTCGGCGGGCGTCGCGGTGTACGGCGACCGGCGGCGCTGCCCCGAGGGCTACGCCGCCGTCTCCGTGCTCGACGCTCCCCCCGACCTGTCGAAGCTCGTGAGTGGCGAGTTGGGTCCTGACCCAACTCGCCACTCACGGCCCCCGGAGGTGCTGGTCACCGAGGCGGGGGCGACGACGGTCGTGGCGGCTCCGATGTCGCCGTCCGAGCTGGTGGCGGCGGTACGGGCGGCCGCGCCAGACGCGATCGTCGTCGGCTCCGGCACGGAGCTGACCGTGTACAAGGGCATCGGCGCGCCCCGGCAGCTCGCCGACACGTACGGGCTGGCCGGCGCGGCCGGCTGGCAGGGCCTGGCGCACACGCGGATGGCCACCGAGTCGGCGATCACGCCCGCCGGCTGCCACCCCTTCTCCGTCGGCCCTGACCAGTGCCTGGTGCACAACGGTTCGTTCGCCAACCACGCCACCATCCGCCGGGAGCTGGCCGCCGAGGGTGCGGTGTTCGACAGCGAGAACGACTCAGAGGTCGGCGCCCGGTTCGTGGCGGCCCGCCTCGCCGAGGGCGCCGACCTGGAGAAGGCGCTGCGCGCGCTCTGCGAACGCTTCGACGGCTTCTACACCTTGCTCGTGACCAGCGCAGACGGCTTCGCCGTTGTCCGGGACGCGATCGCATGCAAGCCCGCGATCATCGCCGAGACGGACGCGTGGGTGGCGATGGCCTCGGAGTTCCGCGCGCTGGCCACCCTGCCCGGCATCGACAACGCGCGGATCTACGAGCCCGAGCCGGAGCGGGTGTACGCATGGACGCGGTGATGCCCGGGCTGGCGGGCGCGCGGCAGGACACCGGGAAGCGGCGCAACGGCGCGGCGCCGGACGATACGCCGTACGTCGTCGACCTCGCCACCACGCCGATCCGCGAGCTGAACGCCGAGCTGCACGAGCCGACCGCACGCTGGTACGAAGTGCGCAACCCGCGCGGCGCGCACGCCATCGCGGCGGGGCTCCGGCACCCCGTCGAGGTCCGGGTCGCCGGGCACGCGGGCTACTACTGCGCGGGGATGAACGCGCTGGCAGACGTCACGATCGACGGCAGCGCGGGCGTCGGGGTCGCGGAGAACATGATGTCGGGCACCGTGCGCGTGCGGGGCGACGCGTCGCAGTCCGCCGGCGCGACCGGGCACGGCGGGCTGCTCGTCATCGAGGGCAGCGCGTCGATGCGGTGCGGGATCTCGATGAAGGGCGTCGACATCGTCGTCGGCGGCGACGTCGGACCGATGAGCGCGTTCATGGCGCAGGCCGGCCGGCTGGTCGTGTGTGGCGACGCCGGTGACGCGCTCGGTGAGTCGATCTACGAGGCACGGCTGTACGTACGGGGCGCGGTGGGAGAGCTGGGCGCGGACTGCGTGCCGAAGCCGATGCGGGACGAGCACCGCGCCGAGCTGGCCGAACTGCTCGCCGCCGCCGGCCTGCCGCACCGCCCCGAGGAGTTCCGCCGCTACGGCTCGGCCCGGCAGCTGTACCACTTCGCGGCCCACAACTCGTACTGACCAAGCTCGAACTGACCAGGAGCAGCCCCGATGACCGAGTTCGGCCTGCGCGAGTCCGCCACGTTCGACCGCGCCACGATCGCCGCCATCCAACGCGCCGCCGAGACCGGGGTCTACGACATCCGCGGCTGGGGCGCCAAGCGCGCCGTGCCGCACTTCGACGACCTGGTGTTCCTCGGTGCGAGCATGTCCCGCTACCCGCTGGAGGGCTACCGGGAGCGCTGCGACACTGACGTCGTGCTCGGTGACCGCAACGCGCGCCAACCACTGCACCTGGATACCCCGGTGACCATCGCCGGGATGAGCTTCGGGGCACTGTCGGCCCAGGCCAAGGAAGCGCTGGGGCGCGGCGCGAGCGAGGTCGGCACGTCCACCACCACCGGCGACGGCGGCATGACCCCCGAGGAGCGCGGCCAGTCCAAGCACCTCGTCTACCAGTACCTGCCGTCCCGGTACGGGATGAACCCGGACGACCTGCGCGCCGCCGACGCCATCGAGGTCGTGCTCGGCCAGGGCGCGAAGCCGGGCGGCGGCGGCATGCTGCTCGGCCAGAAGATCAGCGACCGGGTGGCCGGCATGCGCACCCTGCCGGCCGGCATCGACCAGCGCAGCGCGTGCCGGCATCCGGACTGGACCGGGCCTGACGACCTGACGATCAAGATCCTCGAGCTGCGCGAGATCACCGACTGGCAGAAACCGATCTACGTGAAGATCGGGGCCACCCGCACGTACTACGACGTGAAGCTCGCGGTGGCCGCGGGCGCCGACGTGGTGGTGCTGGACGGCATGCAGGGCGGTACCGCGGCGACCCAGGAGGTGTTCATCGAGCACGTCGGCATCCCGATCCTGGCCGCGCTCCCCCAGGCGGTGCGGGCGCTCAGCGAGCTGGGGCTGCACCGCAAGGTCCAGCTGATCGCCTCCGGCGGCATCCGGACCGGGGCGGACGTGGCCAAGGCGATGGCGCTGGGCGCCGACGCCGTGGCCATCGGCACCGCCGCCCTCATCGCCCTCGGCGACAACCACCCCCGCTACGCCTCCGAGTACGCGGCGCTGGGCTCGGCACCCGGCTGCTACGACGACTACCAGGATGGCCGCGACCCCGCCGGTATCACCACCCAGGACCCGGAGCTGGCCGCCAGGCTGGACCCGGTCGAGGGCGGCCGCAGGGTGGCGAACTACCTGCGCGTGCTGACCATGGAGGCCCAGACCCTGGCCCGCGCCTGCGGCAAGGCACACCTGCGCAACCTCGAGCCGGAGGACCTGGTCGCGCTCACCATCGAGTCCGCGGCGATGGCCGGTGTCCCGCTGGCCGGCACCTCCTGGATCCCCGGAGCCCGGGACGGTGCGCGATGGTGAGCACGGCGGACGTCGTGATCGTCGGCGGCGGGCTGGAGGGCACCGCGGTCGCGTGGGAGCTGACGCGGCGGGGCTACCGGGACGTCGTGGTGTGCGAGCGGCACACGGTGGGCTCGGGCGGTACGGGCAAGTCCAGCGGGGTGGTGCGCTGCCACTACGGCGTGCCGTCGCTGGCCGCCATGGCGTGGAAGGCGCTCGGCCTGTTCGAGCGGGCCGAGGAGGTGTTCGGGCAGGACATCGGCTTCGAGCAGACCGGCTACGTGGTGGGTGTCGGCGACCCGAACGTGGCGGCGCTGCGGGCGAACCTCGCGGCACAGCGCGCGGTCGGCGTGCAGACCGAGGAGATCGGCGCCGACGAGGTGGCGCGGCTGTGGCCCGTGGCGGAGCTGGCCGACTTCGCCGCCTTCGGATGGGAGCCGCGCGGTGGCTACGGCGACGCCTACCGCACCGCGCAGGCGTTCGCCACCGCCGCCCGGAGCGCCGGCGCGCGGATCCGGCAGGGCTGCGCGATCACCGAGGTCCTCACCGATGGCACCGACCGTGCCGAGGTCAGCGGCGTCCGGCTGGCCACCGGAGAGGAGATCGCCACGCGCGCGGTGGTGGTCGCGGCGGGACCGTGGTCGGTGGCGCTGCTGGCCCCGCTCGGCGTGGACCTGCCGATCTCGGTGCACCGCGAGCCGATCGTGCTCGTGTCCCCCGGGCCCGGGCTCGACGTGGGTGGCCTGCCCGTGTTCTCCGACCTCGTGTCGCTGCAGTACATCCGGGGCGAGCGGTCCGGCGGGCTGCTGTTCGGCAACAGCGACCTGAGCCGCCTCGAGCCGGCCGACCCCGACCGCTACCCCGACCGCGCCGACGGCGACTTCCTCGACCAGGCGGTGCAGAAGCTGGCGCACCGCCTGCCAGGCCTGCCGGGCGCCTCGGTGGCCACCAGCTACGCCGGCTGCTACGACGTCACACCCGACTTCAACCCGATCATCGGTGCTACCGGGATCGGCGGCCTACTCGTCGCGGCCGGCTTCAGCGGGCACGGCTTCAAGATCGCGCCATCGGTCGGCGAGCTGGTCGCGGACCTGCTGCTGCACGGCGACTCCCGCGATCCCGACGTGCCCGCCACCGACTTCCGCCTGGACCGGTTCGCCGATGGCACACCCCTGACCAGCGCACACCCGTACGCCGGTGCCGGTCAGCTCCGCTGACCTGGGTCAGTCGAACAGGTCCGGGTCCGAGGCGACGATCTGGTCCCAGAGCGGGCGGGCCTGGAACCAGCCGGCGTCCGAGGTACCGATCTCGTCGCGCACCTGCAGTGCCGTGTCACGGTCGATCTGGACGGGCTTGCCGGCGGCCATCGCGAGCAGCTGCGCCTGGCAGGACCGCTCCATCGTGATGAACCACCAGACCGCTTCCGCCACGCTCCGCCCGACGGTGAGCAGCCCGTGGTTGCGCAGGATGACCGCCTTGTGCGGCCCCAGCGCCCTGCCGATCCGCTCCCCCTCGTCGAGCTGGTTGACCACGCCCCGGAAGTC
>DATAYB010000176.1:0-8601 GCA_036272795.1 Pseudonocardia sp. | reverse complement strand
GGCGTTCTGGGGTGCCGACGCCGACCAGCTGCGGCTGGACCGGCCGAACGCGCGGGCCCAGGTGTCCTTCGGCGGCGGCGTGCACCACTGCCTCGGCGCCGCGCTGGCCCGGCTGGAGGGGCGGGTGGCGCTCGGCCGGCTCGTGCGGCGGTTCCCTGACCTGGCGCTCGACGGCGAGATCACCTGGAACGGCCGGATCAACCTGCGCGGCCCGGTCACGCTCCCGGTCACCACCACCGGTCGGCGCCGCTGACCTGGCCATATACCTGGCCGGCGAAGTCTTTCAAGATTTTTCCGTTCAGATGTCAAAACCCGGTCCTCCCGTTCGACGCGTAGGCAACAGGACACGTTGAGCGGGAGGACAAGGACAATGACTCGGACCAGCACCGACCCGGCCGGCCGGCCTCAGGCCGGCACCAACTCTGGCGCGGTCGAGGGCCGCACCACCGGTCGCGCGGCGAACCGGGCGCTCTGGGTACTGCAGGTACTCACCGCGGCCCTGTTCGTGTTCGCCGCCGTCCCGAAGATCACCGCCGACCCCATGGCAGTCGCCGGCTTCACCTTGATGGGTCTCGGCACCACCGGCATGTACATCGTCGGCACGCTCGAGCTGCTGGGCGCGGTGGCGCTGCTGATCCCGGTGCTCTGCGGGCTGGCGGCGCTGTGCCAGGTCGCGCTGATGATCGGCGCCGTGCTCACCACGCTGATCTTCGTCGGCGGTGGGCCGATCCTGATCATGCCGGCCGCGGTGCTGGTCGTGGTCTCGGTGCTCGCCTGGGCCCGCAGGCGCCGCACCGCCGACCTGATCGCGCTGGTCCGCCGCTACGCCGACCGGTAACCGCTGATCAAGACCCGTGAGTGCCGAGTGGGTCCTATAGACCCCACTCGGCACTCACGGGTCTACGGGGTTGGAGCGGTCACGAGATGAACGCTAACGGCGCAGAAAGCCGCACAGTCGTACGTTCGATGGATATGCTGCCCCGAGTGGAGCCCAGTGCACGCCGGTCCAGCCCCGGCTCGCCCACCTCGTTGAAGGAGGCGAACCAGGCTCGGCTGCTCGAAGCGCTGCAGTTCAGCGGCACGATGACGCAGGCGGAGCTGTCGCGCTTCACCGGGCTGGCGCCGTCCACGGTGTCCAACATCGTTCGTGAGTTGACCGCCTCCGGGTTACTGCGGGTGTCGCCGACGGTCAGCCACGGGCGCACCGCGCAGGCCGTCCGGCTGTCCCGGGGCGCCGGTGTGCTGGTGGCCGCCGACTTCGGGCACCGGCACCTGACCGTGGCCGTCGCCGACCTGGCCTACGAGGTGCTCGCCGAGGAGCGGGTGACCCTGGAGTGGGACCACAACGTGCGCGACGGGCTCGCCGAGATCGACCGGATCATGGACGACGTGCTGCCCACCCTCGGCCTGGCCCGCGAGCTGGTGGTCGGCGTGGGCATGGGCCTGCCGGCCCCGATCGACGTGCGCACCGGCGAGGTGGGTGCCCCTTCGCAGCTGCCGGGCTGGGTCGGCGTGGACGCCGCGGCGCTGGCCACCGAGACGCTCGGCGTGCCGGTGCGGGTGGACAACGACGCCAACCTGGGCGCGCTGGCCGAGGACCGCTGGGGCGCCGGCCGGGGCGCGGAGAACGTCGCCTACCTCAAGCTGTCCGACGGCGTCGGCGCCGGGCTGGTCATCCGGGGCGAGCTGTACCAGGGCTCGATCGGCACCGCGGGCGAGATCGGGCACGCCACCATGAACGAGTTCGGAGAGCTGTGCCGCTGCGGCAACCGGGGCTGCCTGGAGACCCTGGTCGGCACTCCCGCGCTGCTCGGCCAGCTGGCGCCGACGCACGGCACCGGGCTGACGGTCGCGGACGTGGTCCGGCTGGCGCAGGCCGGCGATGTGGCCTGCCGGCGGGTGCTCGAGGACGCCGGGCACCACGTCGGCGTCGCGGTCGCGAACCTGTGCAACATCTTCAACCCGGACCGGATCATCGTCGGCGGCGAGCTGGCGCAGGCCGAGGGCCTGATCGTGGAGTCCATGCAGCGCGCGCTGAAGCGCCAGGGCATCCCGAGCGCGGCGCAGGCGGTGCAGATGGTGCTGGCCGAGCTTGGCTCGCGCTCTCAGCTGCTCGGCGCGTTGGTGATCGCTTCCGGCGGCGCGTCACCCGCCGTTCTGGCGGCGGCGAGGGATAGCGTCGGCGACGTGGAGTCGGGGGCCGGCCAGAGCTCGGTCGGCTAACTCACGGCTCACTCACCGGTGCTGACGATGCGCCGAATGGTCGAAGACAACTAGCATGGGTATGGGTTTACGCATGCAAGTCTTGATTTCAACGTGTGGCTCCGAACACACTGAGGCGCACGCGGTGAGGGCTGCCAGGATCAAGGAGGATCTGTGATGGCCACAGCATCGGACGGTCGGACCCAGCAGGCCGGGGGAGCGGGGATCGGGCGCACCGTTCTCGTCACCGGCACCGCGGCGCTCGGCGGTTTCCTCTTCGGCTACGACACGGCAGTGATCAACGGGGCGGTGAAGTCCGTCGGCGAGTTCTTCCATGCCGGCGCCTTCATGCTCGGCCTGGCCGTCGCGATCGCCCTGATCGGTGCGGCGATCGGGGCCTGGTACGCGGGCGGGCTGGCCGACCGGTTCGGCCGGATCCCCGTGATGGTGATCGCCGCCGCGATGTTCCTGGTCAGCGCGATCGGCTCCGGCTTCGCGTTCAGCATCTACGACCTCGCGTTCTGGCGACTGATCGGCGGTATGGGCGTCGGCGCGGCGTCGGTGATCGCGCCCGCCTACATCGCGGAGATCTCGCCCGCGAGGCTGCGCGGACGGCTCGGCTCGCTGCAGCAGATGGCCATCGTGACCGGCATCTTCGCCTCGCTGCTCGTCGACTACGCCCTGGTACTGGGCTCCGGCTCGGCGTCCGACCCGCTCTGGTTCGGGTTGGAGACCTGGCGATGGATGTTCTTCTCGCTCGGCATCCCGGCGCTGCTCTACGGCGGCATGGCGCTGACCATCCCGGAGTCGCCGCGCTACCTCGTCGCCAAGGCCGACCTGACGAAGGCCGCCGACGTGCTGCGCAAGTACGTCGGTGGCAACGTCGACCACAAGATCGCCGAGATCCGCCAGTCGCTGGAAGGTAGGCAGGAGCACGCCGGTTTCTCGGTGCTGCGCAAGCCCGGCGGCGGCCTGTTGCCGATCGTATGGGTGGGCATCCTGCTCTCGGTGTTCCAGCAGTTCACCGGCATCAACGTGATCTTCTACTACTCCTCGGTGCTGTGGCAGGCGGTCGGCTTCACCGAGAAGGACGCGCTGCTCACCACCGTGATCACCTCGGTGACCAACATCCTCACCACGTTGATCGCCATCGCGCTGGTGGACCGCGTCGGGCGCAAGCCGCTGCTGCTGGTCGGCGCCGCTGGGCAGGGCGTCTGCCTGCTCATCATGGCGATCCTCTTCGGCATCGCGCCGGTGGTCAACGGGGTGCCGCAGCTCGGTGGCACCGGCATCGTGGCGGTGTTCGCGGCCAACCTGTACGTGGTGTTCTTCGGCTGCTCGTGGGGCCCGGTGGTCTGGGTCATGCTCGGCGAGATGTTCAACAACAAGATCCGGGCCGTTGCGCTCGCGGTCGCGGCGTCGGCGCAGTGGGTGGCGAACTTCGTCGTGTCCACCACGTTCCCGCCGCTCTCCAGCGTCGGACTGGGGCTGGCCTACGGGATTTACACACTGTTCGCTTTCCTCGCGGTGATCTTCGTGGTCAGGTACGTGCGGGAAACCAAGGGCAAGGAACTCGAGGACATGGTCTGAGCGCACCTGACGTGCGGCTCGGCTGACCAGCGACGTGGGTTGAACAGAGGAGAGCAGGCGATGGGGCTGGTCATCGGGGTCGACATCGGTGGCACGAAGGTTGCGGCCGCCGTGGTGGACGAAGCCGGCATGATGATCGAGAAGTTGCGGGTGGACACCCCGGTGAGCACTCCGGGCGCCGTCAACGATGCGATCGCCGACCTGGTCTGGAAGCTGCGCGAGAAGCACGAGGTGGAGGCGGTCGGGATGGGCGCGCCGGGCTTCGTCTCGGCGGACCGCTCCACCGTGCTGTTCACGCCGAACCTGTCCTGGCGGGCCGAGCCGCTCGGCGCCGAGATGACCGAGCGGCTCAAGCTGCCCACCGTCGTGGAGAACGACGCGAACTGCGCGGCGTGGGCGGAGGTCCGGTTCGGCGCCGCCCGGGGCGAGAGCAACGTCGTTGTGCTGACCATCGGTACCGGCATCGGCGGCGGGATCATCATCGGTGGCCAGTTGGTCCGAGGCGAGTTCGGTGTCGCCGCCGAGATCGGCCATATGAACGTGGTCATCGAGGGCGGGCTGCGCTGCGGCTGCGGCAACCGGGGCTGCTGGGAGCAGTACGGCAGCGGCCGCGCGCTGGTCCGCGACGCGCAGGACTTCGCGCGGATCTCGCCGTCGCTGGCGCAGCGGATGCTCGAGCTGTCCGGCGGAGACCCCGACAAGATCACCGGGCCTGAGGTGACCCAGGCGGCCAAGGAGGGCGACCCGGCCGCCCTGGAGATCTACCGGGTGATCGCCGGCTCGATCGGCTACGGCATGGCCGACCTGGCCGCCGCGCTCGACCCGGCCGTCTTCGTGATCGGCGGCGGGGTGGCGGACGCCGGCGAGCTGCTGCGCGAACCGGTGGAGAAGGCGTACCAGGAACGGCTCACCGGCCGAGGGCGCCGGCCCGCCGCCAAGGTGCTGATCGCGCAGCTGGGCGGCGAGGCGGGCATAGTCGGCGCCGCGGACCTGGCCCGCCCGGAAGCCTGACCGGGCCGGTGCTCGGTCACGGGGATCGCGCCCAGCTCGTGGGCAACCCCGATACGTCGCTCAGCCGATCGAGCTCGGCGATCATGCCTGCTCCCGGTGGTGGCGACGTTGAACGAGCACGCCCGGATGACGCGGCGGCAGCCTCCAGCGGGCGTGCGCAACAACGCGACGTGACGCACGGCACAGACCGGTCGAGCGGCATTAGGGTTCTGATGCTGTCGTCGACACCGACGCAGGAAGGATCTTCTGATGGCCGTCCACCCGCGCGCCGGCACCCCGGCGCTGCCCGAGGATCTTGTTGATCTCGACGCGCTGATCACGGCCTATCACGACGGGCACCCGGATCCGTCGGTGGCCGCGCAGCGGGTCGCGTTCGGAACCTCGGGGCACCGGGGCTCCTCGCTGAACAACACCTTCAACGACGACCACATCGCCGCGACCAGCCAGGCGATCTGTGAGTACCGGGCCGGCCAGGGCACCACCGGGCCGCTGTTCATCGGCCGTGACACCCACGCGCTCTCCGAGCCGGCCTGGCGCACGGCGCTGGAGGTGTTCGCCGCCAACGGGGTCGACGTGCTGATCGACAACGACGCCGGCAGCGTGCCCGGGTTCACGCCGACGCCGGCGGTTTCGCACGCGATCCTGCGCCACAACGCGTCCGGCCCGGCGGCCCGCGCGGACGGAGTTGTCGTCACGCCGTCGCACAACCCGCCTGCGGACGGCGGCTTCAAGTACAACCCGCCGAACGGCGGGCCGGCGGACACCGACGCCACGGGCTGGATCGCCGACCGCGCCAACGAGCTGCTCGAGGCGAAGCTCGCGGGGGTGCGGCGGATCCCGTTCGAGCGGGCCGTCGACTCCGACCACGTGCACCGGTACGACTACCTCAACACGTATGTCGAGGACCTGCCGGCGATGGTGGACCTCGACGCGATCCGGAGTGCCGGCGTGCGGATCGGCGCGGACCCGCTGGGTGGCGCCTCCGTGGCCTACTGGGGCGCCATCGCCGAGCGGTACAAGCTCGACATGACGGTGGTCAACCCGGCCGTCGACCCCCGGTTCGCGTTCATGACGCTGGACTGGGACGGCAAGATCCGGATGGACTGCTCGTCGCCTTACGCGATGGCCTCGCTCGTCGCGCGCAAGGCGGAGTTCCAGATCGCCACCGGCAACGACGCCGACTCCGACCGGCACGGCATCGTGACCTCCGACGCCGGCCTAATGAACCCGAACCACTTCCTCGCGGTGGCGATCGGCTACCTGTACCGGCACCGCCAGGGCTGGCCGGCCGGTGCGGGGGTCGGCAAGACGGCGGTCAGCTCGTCCATGATCGACCGGGTGGCGGCCGACCTGGGGCGGCGGCTGGTGGAGGTGCCGGTCGGCTTCAAGTGGTTCGTACCCGGCCTGATCAGCGGCGACATCGGGTTCGGCGGCGAGGAGAGCGCCGGCGCGTCCTTCCTGCGCTCGGATGGCACGGTGTGGACCACCGACAAGGACGGCCTCATCATGGCGCTGCTGGCCTCGGAGATCCTGGCCACCACGGGGCGCAGCCCCAGCGAGCACTACGCCGAGCTCACCGACCGGTTCGGCGCGCCTGCGTACGCCCGCATCGACGTGGCCACCACGCGGGAGGCCAAGGCGCGCCTCGGCAAGCTGTCCGGCGACGACGTGACGGCCACCGAGCTCGCCGGCCAGCCGATCACCCAGAAGCTGACCAGCGCACCTGGCAACGGCGCCCCGCTCGGCGGCCTGAAGGTGGTCACCGAGTCGGGCTGGTTCGCCGCCCGCCCATCCGGCACGGAGGACGTCTACAAGGTCTACGCCGAGAGCTTCCAGGGCCCGGAGCACCTCGCCGAGATCCAGTCCGAGGCGCAGAGTGTCGTATCGGCGGCATTGGGGGACGCCGGATGAAGGTAGGGCTGCTGACCAGGGAGTACCCACCCAACGTCTACGGCGGCGCCGGGGTGCACGTGGACTTCCTCTCGAGGGAGCTGCGGCCGCTGGTCGACCTGACCGTGCAGTGCTGGGGCGAGGACCGGGAGGGCGCGCACGGGCACACGCCGAGCTCCGCGATGGCAGGCGCGAACCCGGCGCTGGCCACCCTGTCCATCGACCTGTCGATGACCGCCGCCGTGGCCGACCGCGAGCTCGTGCACAGCCACACCTGGTACGCCAACATGGCGGGCTACCTGGCAAAACTCCTCTACGGCATCCCGCACGTGGTGACCACGCACTCGCTGGAACCCCTGCGGCCGTGGAAGGTCGAGCAGCTCGGCGGCGGCTACGCGCTGTCGTGCTGGGCGGAGAAGACGGCGATCGAGAGCGCCGACGCGATCATCGCGGTGAGCCACGGCATGCGCTCGGACATCCTCAAGGTGTACCCGACGGTCGACCCGGAGAAGGTGCGGATCGTGCCCAACGGCATCGACTCGCAGCTCTACGCCTACACCGGCGACCGCACCGCGTGGGTCAGGCACGGCCTCGACCCGGACCGGCCGACCGTGCTCTTCGTCGGCAGGGTGACCAGGCAGAAGGGCGTGCCGCACCTGGTCAGGGCGGCGGCCAAGTTCGACCCGCGCGCGCAGCTCGTGCTCTGTGCGGGCGAGCCGGACACCCCGGAGCTGGCCAAGGAGTTCATCGGGCTGGTCGACGAGCTGCAGGCCAGCCGCGACGGCGTGCACTGGATCCAGGAGATGCTGCCCCGCGACGAGGTGATCCAGCTGCTCTCCGGGTCGACGGTGTTCGCCTGCCCCTCGGTGTACGAGCCGCAGGGCATCGTGAACCTGGAGGCGATGGGCTGCGAGACCGCGGTCGTGGCCAGCGACGTCGGCGGCATCCCCGACGTGGTCCGCAACGGGGTGACCGGCCTGCTGGTGCCCTACAGCGCCGCCGACCCCCGGGGTTTCGAGAACGCATTCGCCGAGCGGGTCAACGAGCTGCTCGACAACCCCGAGCGGGCCAGGGCGATTGGGCTGGCGGGCCGCAAGCGGGCCGTCGAGGAGTACGGCTGGAGCGCGATCGCCGCGCGCACCGTCGCGATCTACCGGAGTCTGGAGAGCCAGCGTTGACCGACCAGCTGAGAAGAGGAAAGTAGATGGCCAAGCGGCCCAGGGTGCTCGGGATCGTGCTGGCCGGCGGTGAGGGCAAGCGGCTGATGCCGCTCACCCTGGACCGGGCCAAACCCGCCGTGCCGTTCGGCGGGGTGCACCGAATGATCGACTTCGTGCTCTCCAACCTCGTCAACGGCGGGATACACAAGATCGCCGTGCTCACGCAGTACAAGTCGCACTCCCTGGACCGGCACATCTCCACGGCGTGGCGCCTCGCCTCGCTGACCGGCGGTTACGTCACCCCGGTGCCGGCACAGCAGCGCCGGGGCCCGCACTGGTATCTGGGCAGCGCCGACGCGATCTACCAGAGCATGAACCTGATCAGGGACGAGCAGCCCGACTTCGTCGCGGTCTTCGGCGCGGACAACGTGTACCGGATGGACCCGTCCCAGATGATCGACCAGCACCTCGAGACCGGTGCCGGGGTGACTGTCGCCGGCATCCGGGTGAAGCGCTCCGAGGCCAGCGCGTTCGGTGTGATCCACACCGAGGACGGCACCACGATCTCGGAGTTCCTGGAGAAGCCGGCCGACCCGCCGGGGCTGCCGGATGCACCGGAGCAGTCGTTCGTCTCGATGGGCAACTACGTGTTCTCCGCCGACGCGCTGCGCGAGGCGCTCAGGCGGGACGCGGCGGACGACGACTCCAAGCACGACATGGGCGGCAACATCGTGCCGCAGCTGGTGGC
>DATAYB010000175.1:0-1661 GCA_036272795.1 Pseudonocardia sp. | reverse complement strand
TCTCGGTTTTCCCGGCGCCGGCCCCCGCGATGACCACCAGCGGTCCCGGCGGGGCGGTGATCACCGCCGCCTGCTCCTCGGTGGGCTCGAAAAGACCGAGGGCGCATGCCAGTTCGGCCGGGCTGTAGCGCGCTGACGGCGGCGCGACGACGGTCATACCGGCCCCTCGTGGTCGGCGCCGGTGTGGGCGGGGCAGTTCGGCCGCAGCGGGCAGTGCGCACAGCCGTCGTTGATCCGGGCGATGAACTCCGGCCCGGCCGTTGCGCCGGCCGCCTGCCGGATCCGGTCGCGCCACTGTGCCCGCGCCTCGGGTGTCAGCGGGTCCTGCTCACGCTCGGTGGCGCCAGCGGACCCCGTCCTGCCCAGGTACACCAGCCGCCCGCCGCCGGGCTCGTCGCCCTGGGCTACCAGACCGTCGGCGACCGCCAGCTGGTAGGCCGCCAGCTGGGCATGCCGCTGCGCATCGTCCTTGCTGACCGGCGTCTTGCCGGTCTTGACGTCGACGATCACCAGCCGGCCGGCTCCGTCGCGTTCGATCCGGTCGACCCGGCCACGCAGCCGAACGTTCGGGTCGACCGCTCCGTCGATATCGACTTCGACGCCGACCTCGGTCAGCTCGCCGCGGGTCCGGGCACGCCATTCCAGGAAAGCCTGGATCATCGCGCGATGCCGAACCAGCTCGTTGTCCGAATACCAACGGGATTCGAACGGCAGCTGCTGCCAGGCCTGCTCCAGGGCGGCCAGCAGCTGCGTCTCGCTGCCGGCCGGCTCGGCGATCAGCGCATGCAGCACCGACCCGACGGTGGACCCCAGGTCACGCGCATCGGTCCCGCCGTGGCGCTCGGCCAGCCAGCGCAGCGGGCAGTCGGTCAGCGTCTGCAGGGTCGATGGGGTCAGCGTGACCGTGTGATCGTCACCGCCCCACAACGGCTCGGTGGTGCTCACCGGCGTCATGCCATGCCAGCCGGCCGGGTCGGCGCCCGGCACGCCGGCTGCGGCCAAACGGGCCAATTGTGTTGCGGCGCAAGCACGCATTGCGTCGCTCACTGCGCCATGCGGTGCACACACCACCCCGCGCAGCCGGCCCACCACCGCGGCTGCTGACAGCACCCGCGGCGCGGTGACCGGCGGTAGCTCGGCGTCATCGGTTCCGGTGGCCCACTGCGCGATCTCGGCGAAAAACGGTGACGGCATGTCGGCCTCACCAACACCGTTCGCCTCGCCGTCGACGGCCGTCACCAGCAGGCGCTTGCGCACCCGGCCCATCGCGGCCACCAACAGCCGCCGTTCTTCGGCGAGCAGCGGTGCGCGCATCGAGGTGTTCTCGCCGACCCCGTCGAGGACGTCGAGCAGCCGCTGGGTGCCGAGCACTCCCCCGCGCGGAATCGTATTGGGCCACAACCCTTCCTGCAGACCCGCGATGACCACCAGGTCCCACTCGTGGCCGAGCGCGGCGTGCGCGCTGAGCACGGCGACCTGCTCGGTCGCGACTGTCGGCTCGGGACCGGCCGGGGACACCTGCAGCGCGGTCAGGTGATCGATCAAACCGCGCAGCGACGCACCGGCGGTGCGGGCAAGATATTGCTCGGTCGCGTCGAACAGCGCCGTTAACGCGTCGAGGTCGCGGCCGGCCTGAGCGCCGGACGGGCCGCCCCGCTCAG
>DATAYB010000174.1:0-9795 GCA_036272795.1 Pseudonocardia sp. | reverse complement strand
GCGAGCTGGGCGCGCCGAGCAGTTGGATCGCGCCCAGGACGGCGCTCGGGTCGGCGCGGCCCTGGCCGGCGATGTCGAACGCCGCACCGTGCCCGACACTGGAGAACGCCAGCCCGGCGCCGATGGATACGGCCGACGAGGCCCGGCCGGCGAGCACCTTCACCGGGATGTGGCCCTGGTCGTGGTACATGGCGAGGTGTGCGTCGTAGTCGCCCCGGCGCTCCGGCACGAGCAGCAGGTCGGCGCCGAGGGGACCCTCCGCGTCGACCCCGGCGGCCCGCAGCGCGGTGATCGCCGGCCGGGTGATCCGCTCGTCCTCGTCGCCGAACAGGCCCTGCTCGCCGGCGTGCGGGTTGATGCCGCACACGCCGATCCGGGGCTGGTCGTTGCCGCGCGAGCGCAGGAACTCGGCGGTGGCGAGGCCGGCGGCGGTGATCAGCTCCGGGGTCAGCCGGCGGACCGCCGAGGCCAGGCTCTCGTGCAGGGTGGCGTGCACGATGCGCAGGCCACCGCCGACGAGCAGTAGGAACACCCGGTCCCTCGGCACGCCGGCCAGCTCGGCGAGCAGCCCCGGGTAGCCGTCGAACGGGATGCCGGCGGAGTTCACCGCGCGCTCGGAGTGCGGGCAGCCGATGATCGTGTCGCCGAAACCGGCGGCCACGGCGTCGACCGCGGCGCGCAGATACGCCACGGTGGCGCGTCCGGCCGCCGCGCTGACCAGCCCGGGCAGCGACTTGGCCGCCGGCAGCGCGTGCACCGGCAGCAGGTCCAGCTGGCCTCGGCACGGTGCCACCGGCCCGTCCACCTCGCGCACCCGCATGCCCTGCTCGCGCGCCCAGCCCGCGACCAGGTGCGGGTCGCCGACGAGCACGGGTGCGAGTGCCGGGTCGCCGTCCAGCGCGGCGGCCGCCTTCACCGCGATCTCCGGGCCGATCCCGTTGGGGTCGCCGAGGGTGAGCAGCACCCGGTTCGCTCGCCCGGTCATAGCGGCAGCGCCAGCAGGGTGTCGATCCGGCTGCTGTCGCAGACCACGATCCGCTCGACGAGCTTCGGTGGCCCGCAGGCGAGGGTCCAGCGGTCCAGGTAGCGGCCGGAGGCGAACACGTCGGTGGCGCCGTCCCGCATGATCCGCGCGACCAGGAACGAGGTCTCGGTGCGCGGCTGGTCGGGCGGGTCGCCGGGTTGGGCGGCGGTCGGGAGCGGCTGGCCGAGTACGTGCCGGTAGCTGTGCCGCTCGTAGATGTTCGCCTCGCGCAGCGCGGACACCCGGTCGCGGATCATGCCCTTGGTGTCCGCCCAGATCAGGCCGGCGGGCAGGCCATTGCGGTGGTTGTCCGCCGTGGTCACGGTGTAGAAGCACTGGTCGGCGAAGAAGTCCGGCCAGCGCTCGAGCTCGTCGGCGTCGATGCACCGGGCGTACTCGGCCTGCGCCATCGCCAGCCGCCACAGCTGCTCCCAGGTCGGCTCGGCCCGGGTCGGCTCGGCTCGGGTCGGCTCGGTGCCGGTGGTGTGGCTCCCAGCCGTGTCCGTGCTCATGCCGGCACCTCCGACCGCATGCCCATCGCGGCCAGGTACGCCTGCCAGAAGCCGCGCACCGACGCCTCCGTCACCCGGCTCTCGCTGGACTCCGCCGACTCGCCGCCCATCCGCAGCACCGCCGCCTGGTCCGCCGCGCCGGCCACCCCGCGCTGCACGAAGCCGCCGACGCAGCCGTCCTCCATCGAGATGTAGCCCGCCGAACCGACCAGGTTGGCCTGCTTGAGCCGCACCCGGCGCTGTTCGGGGGTGTCCTCGGCGAAACCGAGCAGGGTCCAGTTCAGCTCGGTGCGCCCGACCCCGCGCGGCAGGATCTGCCGGACCGCGACCGAGTTCTGGATCTGCTGCAGCACGAACGCCGGGAACGTGGACAGGATCTGCAGTGTGGTGTCGTCGCCGCACTCCGCGAAGCCGTCCAGCAGCGAGGGGTCGGCCAGCCGGTAGCCGCTGTCGGAGCGGATGCCCTGGTCGGCGTACCCCCCGTTGTCGGCGGCGGGGTCGGCGGCGGTGCCGGAGCCGGAGCCTGTGCCGGACTCAGGCGACCGGTCGATCGCCGAGTAGCTCACGTGGTGCCCACCGCCGGGGCTGACGATGATGCCGCCGCGCATGTTCAGCTTGTTCAGCTCGAACGTCGTGAAGAACAGATGCAGGATGCTGGCGTGGTAGGAGTCCTTGACGTTCTCCACGTAGAGCTTCCAGTTGTTCGGCAGCATCTGGGTGAAGCGGCCGAGTACCACCGGGGTCCGGCCGCCGAGCACGCGCTCGATCCGGTCGATGATCTGCTCGCCGAAGTAGTCCTCCAGGTCCGGCACGTCGTTGTCGAAGCTGCCGAACACCAGGCCGTGCAGCACCGCGAGCCGTAGCTTGCGCGGCCAGTGCTCGGCCATCCGGAACGAGTCCGGCATGCCGCCCTTGCCGTTGATGCCGTCCTTGAACGCCACCCCGGTCAGCTCGCCCTCCACCGAGTACGTCCACGCGTGGTAGACGCAGGTGAACTCCATGGCGCAGCCCCGGTCCTCCAGCGCGATCAGGGCGCCCCGGTGTGCGCAGCGGTTCTCGAACGCGTACAGCTCGCCGTCGCGGCCTCGGCTGACGATGACGGGGGTGTCGCCGAGCCAGGTGGTCCGGTAGCGGCCGGGTTCGGCGAGCTCGGCCTCCAGACACAGGAAGTTCCAGTGCGGGCCCCGGAACAGTCGTTGCTGCTCGGCGGCGTACACGTCCTCGCGCTGGAAGACCCAGTACGGCACCCGGGTGAGCCCCTCGGGCCAGGGCGGCAGCTCGGGCGGCGCGGGCCGTGGGGGCAGTCCTGGCGCTGTGGTGGTCACGCCGTCACCTCAATCCGGCGTCATGGGCTTGACGCCTGCCGAATCTGTTCGTATAACGAACAAGTGTCTGATTCTCGAACAATGGAACCCAGCGGCGCCGACGCTGTCAAGACCAGCGGGGGCCCTGCCGAGGTGCCGCCGGCGCCTTCCGGGGTCACCGCGCGCGCTCCCGAGGGCATGGCGGGCCTGGCCAAAGGGTTGGCCGTGATCGAGGCGTTCGGCGCGGCGGCGGCACCGCTCACCGTGGCTGACGCGGCCCGGATGACGAACATCACGCGCGCCGCCGCCCGGCGCTGCCTGCTCACGCTGGCCGAGCTCGGCTACCTCAGCCACGACGGCAAGCACTTCCACCCGACGCCCCGGATGCTCCGGCTCGGCGGCGCCTACCTGGACACCGCGCCGCTGCCCACGCTGGCCCAGCCGTACCTGGTCGCCGCGCGGGACGCCCTCGGCGAGTCGGTGTCGCTGGCGGTCTGGCAGGACGGCGCCGCGCTGTTCGTCGCGCGTGCGGAGGCGGAGCGGCTGGTGTCTACCGGGGTGCGGGTCGGCGCGCGGCTGCCGGCGCACTGCTCGGCGACGGGCAAGGTGCTGCTCGCCGGGCTGCCGGAGGCCGAGGTCGCCGCGTTCCTGGCCGCCCCCGGCCGGTCCCGCCGCACCCCGCACACGCTGCTGGACACCGAACGGATCACCCAGTCGGTGCACCGCGCGGCCACGGACGGCTACGCGACCAGTGACGAAGAGCTCGAGCTGGGCATGCGCGCGCTGGCCGTTCCGGTGCTCGACAGCCGGGGTCGGACGGTGGCGGCGATGAGCGTCAGTACGTCAACCGCTCGGGTGAGCGCGAGTGAGTTGCGTGACCGTTTCCGCCCAATCCTTGCCGAACACGCCACTCTGCTGGGTAGGAATCTCTAAGTCCTGGCCACCGGATAGCAATGCACAGTAACTTCGGAGCGAGCTTTCAGGGTGCTCTCAGGCGTCGGACTGCTAACTGAAGTAGTTATCTACCGGGTAGCCCCTGAGAGGAGGGACCGGTGAGTCACATCGGTCGACCGGGTGAACCGGAGGCGACGGACGGTGTCTGGCGGCAGTCCGCCGGCACACCGGGGCCGGACGGTTACCCCCACTACTCCTCATGGCCGCCCCGCGAGCAAGGTCACTGGGCCGCCCCTCCGGAGCCCCGCCGGCGTGGCCCGTTCGGCGCGCTGCTCGCGGTCATACTGGTCGCGCTGCTCGCGGTGGCTGCCGTCAGTGTCGGCCGGGGCATCCTGCACAGCGGCGCGCTGTCCGCGTTCACGTCGTCGTCGGACACCCCCGTCGCCGCACCCGACACCGGCACGGGCACCGACCAGGTCGAGGAACCGGCCAGGGCAGCCCTCGGCCAGACCGACCTCACCGCGCTGGCGGCCAAGGTGGCCCCCGGCCTCGTGAACATCAACACCGAGCTCGGCTACCAGAACGCGGCGAGCGCCGGCACCGGCATCGTGCTGTCCCCGAACGGCGAGGTGCTGACCAACAACCATGTGATCAACGGGGCGACCGCGATCCGGGTCACCAGTATCGGCAACGGCCGCACCTACCGCGCCACCGTGGTCGGCTACGACCGGGCGCACGACATCGCGGTGCTCCAGATGAAGGGCGCCACCGGGCTGCGCACCGCCACGATCGGCGACTCCGGCACGGTCAAGGTGGGTGACCCGGTCGCCGCGATCGGCAACGCGGGTGGCGTCGGCGGCACACCGACGACCTCCGGCGGCCAGGTGACCTCGCTGAACCGCTCGATCAGCCCGAGCGACGAGCTGACCGGCAGCGTCGAGCGCCTCAGCGGCCTGATCGAGGTGGCCGCGAACGTGCAGCCCGGCGACTCCGGCGGCCCGCTGGTGGACAGCGCGGGGCGCGTGGTCGGCGTCGACACCGCCGCGTCCGCCAACTACCGCTACCAGGCCACCGGCGGCACCGGCTACGCCATCCCGATCAACGACGCGATGGCCATCGCCCGGCAGATCCAGGGCGGCAGCGCCACGGAGACCGTGCACATCGGGCCGACCGGGATGCTCGGGGTGTCCGTGCTCAGCTCGCCGGGCAGCCGTTACCCGGGCAGCCGCTACGACGGCGGCGACGCGAGCAGCCGCTACGTGCCCGCCGGCGTCGTCGTGGCCGGCGTGCAGGCCGGCTCACCCGCCGAGCAGGCCGGCCTCGGCAGGGGCGACGTGATCGTGGCGCTCGACGGTGCCACGGTCGACTCCGCCACCACGCTGACCACCCTGATCGGCCAGCACCACCCGGGCGACCAGGTGACGCTGCAGTGGGTGGACAGCACCGGCCAGCGGCAGAGCGCCCCCGTCGGACTGGTCGTCGGCCCACCCAACTGACGCGCCCAACGGCCGGTACGCCAAGGTGAACGGGTGCCCTGGCGGTTCAGCGCTGACGTGCGGCCCTATACGGCGCACGTCTGGGACCTGCTCGTCGCGCGGCCCGTCGCGAACTCGGTCGCGCTGACCACGATCGACCACGTCCGCAGCGGTCGCCGCTGGTCAGACCAGGACAGCGTGTTCGGCTGGTTCGTCGACGAGCGGTCGAACGCTGTTGGGGTGAGCGGCGAGGTGGCTGTCGGGGTGGCCGGCGAGGTGAGCGGCGCCGTGACCGGAGCCGTGAGCATGACGCCGCCTTACGACCTGCTGCTCGCCGCCGTCCCGGAGCCGACCATGCAGGCACTGGTCGACGCGCTGCGTGCCGCCGAGGTGCCGGTGCCGGGAGCGGTGGGCGTGGCGACGACGGTCGACCGGTTCGCCGCCCTGTGGACCGCCTCGACCGGGCTGCGCAGCGAGCCGGGCATGCGCCAGCGGCTGTACCGCCTCGGCACGCTGTGCGCCCCCCACCCGCCGCCGCCCGGCCGCGCCGAGCTCGCCGGGCCGGACGACGTCGTGCTCGTGGCGAACTGGTACGCGGCGTTCCAGCGCGAGGTCGGCACCGCGCCGGTGGACGTCGAGCCCATCGCCTCGGACGCCGTCGAGCACGGCGCGGTGTGGCTGTGGCGCGACCGCGCCGGCGCCCCGGTCGCGCTCGCCGCGCACACGCGGGTGGTGGCCGGGGTGTCCCGCCTCGGCCCGGTGTACGTGCCGCCGGTGGGTCGGCGGCGGGGCCACGGCGCCGCCGTCACGGCCGCCTGCACCGAGGGCGCGCTGCGTGCCGGCGCCACCGAGGTCGTGCTCTTCACCGACCTCGCCAACCCCACGTCGAACGAGGTCTACCAGCGCATCGGCTACCTGCCGGGCGAGGACCACCGCACGGTCCGCTTCGCCCGCGCCTGACAGCGCGGCCGCCCCGCGTGCTCGGCGCCCTGCCTGTCCGGCCTGTTGTTACCGAGCTGCACGGCAGGCAGGTTGTGGGCGCGGAGATCCTGCCTGTTGTGGAGTTGGGTAACAGGGGGCCGCCCCGCGTGCTCGGCGCCCTGCCTGTCCGGCCTGTTGTTACCGAGCTGCACGGCAGGCAGGTTTTGGGCGCCAAAATCCTGCCCCCTGTGCAGCTCGGTAACAGGAGGCCGCCGACGGGCCAGGCGCGCGGCCGCCCGCCCGAGAGGTCAGGCCGGGTGGACGCGGAGGACGGGTTTGCCGGGGGCGCGGTCGGGGGAGTCGACGTAGCGATGGGCCTCGGCGACGTCGTCGAAGTCGAAGACGCGGTCGATGATCGGGGCGAACGCGCCGGTGGCCAGGCCAGCCCGGATGAAGTGCTCGGCGCGGCGCAACGCGGCCGGGTCGCCGGTGATCTCGAAGACGGTGTAGCGGCGCAGCCACACCGGGGCGTACCGGCCACCGGGCAGCGGCGTCGGCTCCCCGGACAGCCCGCCGTGCACGATCACCGCCGCACCCGGCGCACAGGCCCGCACCAGCTCCTCGACCAGCTGGCCGCCGACCGCATCCAGCACCAGGTCCGCGCCGTGCCCGCCGGTCGCCGCCCGGATCGCGCCGGCCAGCGCGCCGGGCCCGGTCAGCGCCGAGGTCACCAGTACCTCGGCGGCTCCGGCGGCGAGCAGGGCGTCGTGCTGGGCGGCGTTCGGGGTGGTGGCGATCGGTACGGCGCCCAGCTGGCGGACCACCTGCAGTGCGGCCATGCCGATGCTGTTGCTGGCGGCGGTGATCACCACGTGGTCGCCGGGGCGCACCCGCACCACCTCGGCCACCATGCCGTAGACGGTCACGTACGGCATCCAGATCGCCGCGCCGGTCACCGCGTCCATGCCGGGCGGCCTGGCCACCAGTGCGGCGGCCGGGACGACCGCCTGCTCGGCGTACACGGGGTAGTCGTTCTGGGAGAACGCCGGCACCACGCTCACGGCGTCGCCCGGCTGCCAGCGGTCCACCTCGGGGCCGACCTCGAGCACCTCGCCGGCGGCCTCGGTACCCAGCCCGGCCGGCAGCTTCGGCTGTTCCAGGTAGTGGCCGCGCCGGAAGTTGACCTCGGAACGGTTCAGCCCGATCGCGTCGACCCGGATCCGCACCTCCCCCGGCCCTGGCGAACGGACCGGCACGTCCTCGATCCGCAGTACCTCCGGGCCGCCGAGCTCGTGGAACCTGATCGTCCGAACCATGGCCCGAATCTACGGGCCGGCAGTTGCTCAGGCCGGCTCAGGTGATCCGGCGGGCTCAGGTGATCCGGCGCGCGTTGTGGAACGGCATGTTCACCATGCTGGAGACCTTCACCGGCTGGCCGGACTCCGAGGCGTTGAGGATCTTGTTGTTGCCCAGGTAGATGCCGACGTGGCTGACCGGGGAGTAGAAGAAGACCAGGTCACCGGCCCGCAGCTGGTCGCGGGAGACCGGCGTGCCGACCTTGGACTGCTGGGCCGCCGTCCGCGGCAGGTTGATGCCCTGCTTGCGGTAGGACCACATCACCAGGCCGGAGCAGTCGAACGCGTTGGGCCCGACCGCGCCCCACACGTAAGGCACGCCCATCTTGCTGATCGCGGTGGTCAGGGCCTTCGCCGCGACCGGGCTGCTGGCGTCGAACAGCGGCCGGACGCCGCCGGTGAGCGAGGTGACCTTGTTGATCAGCGAGGACTGTACGGCCTCGGCGGCCTGGGTGGCGGCCTGCTGAACGGCTTGCACGCGGTCCAGCTCGACCGCGCGCGAGAGGTCGGCGATCTGCTTGGCGTCGGTCTGGTGCAGGTCGGCGGCCATCACCGTGCCGGTCGCGGGCGCGGCCGGCGGCAGCGTGGAGACCAGCGTGGCCGGCGCGGCGGTGACCGTGCCGGTGGCCATCGTGCCGGCGGTGCTGGCGGCTGTGGCGGTCGCGGTGTTCGCGGCGACGACCGGGCCGTTCGCGGTGGCCAGGTCGACGGGGCGGCTGAACGACTGGGTGTCGCCGAGGTCGCGGGCAGGCGCCGGAGTGACGGCGGTGAACGCGCCGGACATGCTCGCGGCGGCCGTGCCGGCGCCCACCGCGGACGCCGCCACCACGGCGAACGCCGAGCGTGGCGACCGCGGCGCCGGCACCCCGTGCCTGGTACGGGGTGCCGGCCTCGCGTGCGGGGAGCGGGGTGGCGGAAGAGCCCGGGAGAGCGGGGGGATCTCCCGGGCGAGCGCCGGCGCGGGGATGTACGCCGGGGTGGACGGGACGGCTTCGGGGAGCCGAGGTACCCGTGGTTGGAACTGCTGAGCCTCGGCGAGCAGTTCACTGACCGTCCTGCGTGGTGCGTCCCCGGACGTTCCCGGGGCAGCACGGTGCCGCGCGCTATGAGCGCCCATCGGCCGTTCCTCCGCGTCAGCACAGCCGTCAGCCAGCCCGAAGGCGGCGACGCGCCGTGCACCCCGCCCCAACCTGCTGCCGGAGCACCTGGGGGAGAGCCGGTGGGCGGGGGGATGACGAACCGGCCAGGCGCACCAGTCGGCGGGGTGCCGACCAGCTAGACAAGACCGTAACCAATCCGTGACAGCGTCGGGCATACCCGTGCGGTGGCCGGTCGTTCCGCGACGGCGGCCGACAAGATCCCCCTGATCGGGTTGCGCCAAACGATGCAGCGGGCTGGCGAGCGATCGGTGACCGTCGGTGAGTGGCAACTCCGCCCGTCCCTCGACCGGGTCAAAGTGATAACAAATTCCCCACGAGTCACCCCAGTCACTGTCATAACACCGGCCCAGCTGGCAATACTGCTATTCGTGCAGGACGGATCCGACAAGTTCGGCCGGTACGGCACCGCTGGCGACAGTCCTTTCGGCGCAGCGGTCCCGCGCCGACCTCGTGGTATCGGTGCGCACCGGGCGGTCGAGCGGTCGGATGACGACTCCGGAAAGCGCTACGGCATCCGGGGTCTCGTCACCGACAGTCGCCCGGAGACCGATCGTGACGACGACATCCCCGAACCGAGGGATGCCGGCGCCGACGCCGAAACCGGTGTCGCCGTGGCCGACGAGGTCGATCACGATCCACCGATCGAGGACGGTCAGACCCTGCGTGAGCTGCTGAACGAGCGCCACCTGGAGCCGGGCCAGACCACGCGGCTGGGCTTCCAGCTCGCCGAGGCGCTGGCCGCGCTGCACCACCGGGGCGAGGTGCACGGCCATCTCACGCCGCTCACCGTGCGCATCCTGCCGACCGGCCGCGCGCGGCTGCTCGACCCGCCGGACACACCGGCCGACGCGCTCGACCCGGCCAGCGTGCCTTACCTCGCCCCCGAGCAGGTCAGCGGCGACCCGGCGATCCCCGCTTCCGACGTCTACGCGCTCGGCCTCGTGCTGCTGGAGGCGTGCACCGGCTATCCGGCCTACCCCGGCTCCAGCTGGGAGGCCGCCGAGCAGCGCCTGGCCACGCCGCCGGTCGTGCCCAACGAGGTGCCGGGCCCACTCGCCGGCACGCTGCTCGCGATGACCCAGACCGCTCCCGGCGACCGGCCGACCGCCGAGCGGGCCGCGACCCGGTTCGGCGGCGGCTCGGCCCCGGT
>DATAYB010000173.1:0-4304 GCA_036272795.1 Pseudonocardia sp. | reverse complement strand
CTGCAGCTCGGCCCGGCCACCGTGCTGGGCTCCTCGATCGGCGGCTTCTCGGCGGCGCGACTGGCGATCCGGCGGCCCGAGGTGGTGCGCGCCTTGGTGCTGGTCGACCACGGCGGCTTCGGCGAGTACTCGCTCGGGGTGCGGCTGTTCTGCCGGGTGATGGGCACGCCCGCGCTGCTGCGGATGATCTACCCGGCCTTCGCGCGCACCTACATGCGGGCCAGCTCCACGCACGACCGCGAAGTGCTGCGCGCCGCCCAGCAGCTGCGCGGGCTGCCCGAACGGGCCGAGGTGGTCGCCGGGCTCTGGCGCAGCTTCCCCGGCCCGGACCACAACCTGGAGGCCTGGGCACCCACGATCACGGCCCCGACACTGATCGTCTGGGGCAGCCGGGACCCGGTGATCCCGATCGCGGCGGGGCGGCGGGCGGCCGAGCTGATCCCCGGCGCGCGGTTCGTCTCGATGGACACCGGGCACGTACCGTACTCCAGCGACCCGGCGGGGTTCCTGTCCCACGTGCTGCCGTTCCTGGCGACCGTGCCCACCGGCTGACCCGGCCGCCCGACCTGCTCCCCACCTACCAGCACGAGGACCAGCCGATGCCCGACGCCAGCCACCCGACCCGGATCCTGCTGCTGGACGCCGGGCTCGGGCTGGCCGAGCGTGCCTCGCTCGGCGGCTTCCCGGTCGACGAGGTGGTCCGGGTCGCCGGGGTCGCCAAAGGCACCTTCTACGTGCACTTCCCCAGCCGCACCGCCTACCTCGCGGCGCTGCACGAACGCTTCCACGACCGGCTGCGCGACGCGATCGCCCAGGCCGCCGACGGGCTGCCGCCCGGGGCCGATCACCTGCGCGCCGGCACCGTCGCCTACCTGGACGGCTGCCTGACCGCCCAAGGCGTCAAGGCCATGCTGGTCTCCGCGCGTGGCGAGCCGGCCATCGCGGCCCGCGTGGCCACGAGCAACCAGCGGTTCGCCGCCGAGACCGAGCCGGACTTCGCCGCGCTCGGGGCGGCCCACCCCCCGGCGCGCGCGGTGCTGTTCGTGGCGATGGCGGCCGAGGTCGCGCTGCACGAGCTGGAGCGGGGCGGACCGGCCACCGAGCTGCGCAACGAGCTCTGGGTACTGGCCGGTATCAACGCCTAGAGTGGGCGGATGCACCTCACCGGCGAGGCCGACATCGCGGCCGCCCCCAGGCCCGGCCGATCCCGCCGCCGCGGTGCCAGGCCACCCTCGTTGGCGCTCTTCGTCACCGAGCCGGCCCGGGGTGTCGCCGAACTGGCCACACTGCCGCTGGCCCGCCCGTGGCTCGCGCTGGCCCCACGAGGCGACGGCCACGGTGTGCTGGTGCTGCCAGGGCTGATGGCCGACGACGTCAGCACCGGGCCCCTGCGTTCGTACCTGCGCCAGCTCGGCTACTACACGAGGGGCTGGCGGCTCGGGCGCAACCTCGGGCCGACCGAGGAGGTCGTCGCCGGGCTGCCCGGTGCGCTGTCCGCGCTGGCCGAGCGCACCGGGGGCAAGGTCTCCCTGGTCGGCTGGAGCCTCGGCGGGATCTTCGCCAGGGAGCTCGCCCGCGACCATCCCGAGCTGGTCCGCCAGGTGATCACCCTGGGCAGCCCGTTCGCACTGGTCGACCCCCGCCAGAGCAGGGCGGACCGGACCTTCCACAAGCGCGACCACCTGCACGTGGCGCCCGGCCGGCTGCCCTCGCGGGAGCGGATGCGCCAGCCGATCCCGGTACCCTCCACCGCTGTGTACTCCCGGTTCGACGGCATCGTGTCCTGGCGGGCGTGTGTGGAGTCGACCAGCGTGCGGCACCAGAACGTCGCGGTCCGCTGCAGCCACCTCGGCTTCGGCGTCGACCCGGCGACCCTGTGGGTGACGGCCGACCGGCTCGCCCAGCCAGAACCTGGGCGGCAACCGTTCCAGCCACCGCTCTGGCTGCGCGCCCTCTACCCGATGCCCCGATGACCGCGGCCGCCGCCGGGGCACCGTCGACCGGGGTGCTGGACACCCGCGAGGCACCGTGGACGTTCAGCGCACCCTGGGGCGCTCGCGGCTGGGTCACCGACCTCGACGGCCCCGTGCACTGGATCGAGTTCACCGGTTCCGGCACGAACGGTTCCGGCACGAACGGCTCGGGGGCGCACCGAGACTCGGCGCCGCCGATCGTGTTCGTGCACGGCCTCGGCGGCTCGCACCTGAACTGGGTCACGATCGGGTCGGCGCTCGCGGCCGACCGGCGCGCGGTCGCCCTGGACCTGCATGGCTTCGGGCTGACGCCGGGCCTGCGGCGGAACTCGACGGTCACCGCGAACGCCGCCCTGCTGGACCGGTTCCTGCGCGAGGTCGTCGGTGTCCCGGCGGTGCTGGTCGGCAACTCGATGGGCGGGCTGATCTCGATCCTGCAGAGCGCGCGGCACCCGGAGACGGTGGCCGGCGCGGTGCTGCTGGACCCGGCGCTGCCGCAGCTCGGCCAGCGCCCCGATCCGCGCGTGATCGGCCAGTTCCTGACGTACGCGCTGCCCGGCGCGGGTGAGCTGTTCCTGCGCGCCACCAACTCCCGGGTCCCGCCGGCGCTGGCCGTGCGGCAGATCCTGGCGCTGTGCTTCGCCGACCCGTCCCGGGCGTCGGACCAGCTGGTCGAGGCGATGATCCAGTTGACCAGCCAGCGCCGGCTGCTGGTCGGCACGGAGGCCCCGTTCCTGGCCGCCGCCCGGTCCACGATGCGCACGGTGGCCAGTCCGCGCCGCTACCAGGCCATCATGAACCGCATCCGCGTCCCCGTGCTGCTGATCAACGGCGAGCAGGACCGGCTGGTGTCGATCACCTCGGCGCGTGCGGCCGCGGCCGCGAACCCGCACTGGCAGTCCCAGTTCCTGCCCGGCGTCGGGCACACCCCACAGCTCGAGGTGCCCGAAGTGGTCATCGACGCGGTGCGAGGCTGGCTGGCCGGCCACGCCGAGCTGCGTACCGGCAGAGGAGCCGCATCATGAACCAGCTCAGCGGGCTCGACGCAGCCTTTCTCGCGCTGGAGACCACGACGTCCACGGGGCACGTCGGCGGGGTCTGTGTGCTGGACCCGTCCGAGGCGCCGAAACCGCTGGACCTGGCTCTGCTCACCGAGCTGTTCGGCCAGCGGCTCGACCTGGTCCCGGTGCTGCGCCAGAAGCTGCTCGAGGTGCCGCTCGGGCTAGACCAGCCCTACTGGGTCGACGACCCCGACTTCGACCTCGAGTACCACATCCGGGAGCTCGCGCTGCCCCAGCCGGGCTCGGACGCGCAGCTCAGCGAGCAGATCGCCCGGCTGCACGCCCGCCCGCTGGACCGCGCCCGGCCTCTCTGGGAGCTCTACCTGATCACCGGCCTGACCGGTGGCCGGGTCGCGGTGTACACCAAGATCCACCACGCGGCGATCGACGGCCGGTCCGGCGCCGAGCTGCTCACGGTGCTGCTGGACCTCTCACCGAACGGCCGCGAGCTGCCGGCACCGAAGGCGTTCCTGCCCGGCGGTATGCCCAACCGGGTGGCGCTCGCGGCGCGCGCGGCGGCCCGGCTGGTCTGGCGGCCGGTCGAGACGGTCCGGCTGACCACCGGGCTGATCAGGGCGGTACCGACGCTCGCGCCGGCCATCACGCCGCTCGTCGGCGGCCTGCTCGGGCTGAACCGGGGCGACGGCGACGTGATCCGCGCGCCCTCCGGCACCGCGCCGGCCACCCCGTTCAACAAGGCGATCACGCCGCACCGCCGGGTCGCGTTCCGCAGCGTCGACCTCGGCACCGTGAAGGCCGTGAAGAATGCCTTCGGGGTGTCGGTGAACGACGTCGTGATGGCCATGTGCGCGGGGGCGCTGCGGCGGTGGCTGCACGACCACGACGCGCTGCCCACGGTGCCGCTGGTGTCGATGATCCCGGTGTCGGTGCGTGACGAGGCCAGCAAGGGCGCGCTCGGTAACCGCGTCTCGGCGATGCTCGCGATGCTGCCGACGCACCTCGACGACCCGGAGCACCGGCTCACCCTGGTGCACGAGGCCACGAAGCTCGCCAAGTCCCAGCAGGCGGCGATCCCGCAGGGACTGGTCGACGACATCTCCGACTACGCCCCGCCCGCCCTCACCGCGCGCGCCGCCCGGGTCGTGTTCGCCACCGGCCTGCTGCACCGGCTGCCGCCGTTCAACATCGTCATCTCCAACGTGCCCGGCCCCAACGTGCCGGTGTACCTCGGCGGCGCCAAGCTCCTCGCCCAGTACCCCGTCTCCGTGATCACCGACGGCCAGGGGCTCAACATCACGCTCGTCGGCTA
>DATAYB010000172.1:0-6631 GCA_036272795.1 Pseudonocardia sp. | reverse complement strand
GTTCATGATCATCGTGAACAGCAGGCTCTGGGAGATGGAGTAGCCGTGTTCGACGAGCAGGGTGGGCATCAGGAAGTTGAGCGTGACCTGGGCGCCGAACGCCATCCACGAGGCCGCGCCGAGCGAGAGCGTGCGAGACAGCACACAGCGGTCGAACACGGCCCAGGGTGAGGAGCGCAGCTGGCGCGGCGGGATGTCGGCAGCGGTCAGCGGGCCCATGATCGCCGCATCGGAGGGCGGGCGCAACGAGTCCGACCCGAGGATCGCCAGCGACCGGTTGGCCTCGTCCACGCGTCCGGTCGAGAGCAGGAAGCGGGGGGTCTCCGGCAGCCGGCGGCGGTAGGTGACCACGAGCAGGGCGGGCGCGGCGAGGAGCAGGAAGCTCCAGCGCCACACCAGGCGGTCCCCGCCGAGAGTGGGCGCGAGTGGGCCCAGGAGCAGGAAGAACAGGCCGTAGGACAGGAAGTTGCCGACGCCGCCTGACCCGATGTTCAACGTCGCGACGAGCGCTCCCCGATGCCGGGTGGCGACCATCTCCGAGAGCATGGCGATGCCGATGGTGAACTCACCGCCCAGGCCGATACCGACGATGAACCGGCTGGCCAGCAGCATCTCGTGGTTCACAGCGAGTGCGCTGATCACGCCGCCGAGGGTGTAGATCAACAGGTTGGCCGACAGCGAGGTCCGGCGGCCGTACCGATCGGCCAGCCAGCCCCCGACCAGTCGGCCGACGAGCCCGCCGACCACGGTGGCGGTGTTGATGACCGTCAGCTGGGTGTCGGTGATCCCCAGCGCGAGCTTGAGGTTGGCGCCCATGGCGCCCACCGAGTTCTGTTCGAGGGTGTCGAAGAACATTCCGGCGAGGATCAGGATCAGCACCCGGAGTTGGGCGCGGCTGAACCCGATCCGGTCGAGGGTGTCAGCAAGGGTGCCCGAGGCATGCTGCTCCGGGAGGGCATTGGTGGTCATGGGATGGGCTCCGCGTCGGTGGGTCCCCCGGCCAGTGACCGTAGGGAACAGTGAGGCCACGCAACGAACAGCTATTTTGTATACGAAACATGTTTCCGAAGTGTGTCATCGTGTCTCTTTCGTGTGACACAGCAGATATATCTTCGATTCTCGTATACGAACTAGCGGGATGTGGTGCCCGCCTGGCGCCGGAAGATGACCTCGTCCTTGAGGATGTGCTCGCCCATCAGATAGCCGGCCTGGACCGGGGAGCCACCCAGGATCGCGGTGGCGATCGCTGCGTGGTCGGCCCACGAGGTGTCGATCCGGTCCTCGATCTCCAGCTCGAAGCCCCAGGCGATCCGCCGCAGCAGGCCGTCGAGCATCCGTGCGAGCTCGGCGTTGCCCGACGCCCTGGCCACGATCTCGTGGAACTGGAGGATCAGCGGCGGAAGCTGGTCCACGGCCCCCGACTCGCCCGCCCGGCGGCCGCGGTCGACGATTGCGCGGAGGTTGTCCGCCTCGGCACCGCCGCGTGCCTCCGCCGCGAGCGAGGCCGCGAGGACCTCCAGCCCGCGCCGCACCTGCATCAGCTCGACCACGTCGCGCTCCGAGCGGGCCGACACCGTGGCGCCCCGGTACTTCTCCGTGTTGATGAAACCTTCGCTCTCCAACTGGAGCAGCGCCTCGCGGATCGGGACCCGCGAGACCCCGAACCGGGAGGCGATCGCCTCCTCCTTCAGGCGAGAGCCCGCCGAGAGCGTGCCGTCAATGATCTCCGCACGCAGCACCGTCACGATCGAATCCGACTTAGCGACCACAACCGGAGGATATTCACTCCCGGCGCGAGGACGGCGGCACAACCTGTGCCGGGGTGCGCGGCAGCAGAAGCCGCCGCCGGGCAGAGCACGGCGCACGCTCGACCTCGACATGCGGCGCCGCGACGTTCACACCTCGGCGTGCACCGCGCCGCCGGTGTGCCCGACCCGACCCGACCGCATGGTCAAACCGATCAGTGCGCCGCCACCGCACAGCACCGCCACCACGTAGAAGATGTTGGCGTATGTCTCGGTGGTCACAGCCTTGAGCAGGTGCTGGTAGAGCGCGACCGCGGTGGCCGGGTTGTGCTGGGCCGCCGCGGCCATCGGCGTCGAGCGGATCGCGGCGCTCACCAGCGCGCCCCGGTCGGACATCAGCTGGGCGCCCCAGTTGGCGCTCAGGCTGCCGAACACCGCGATCGCCACGCTGGCCGCCACCCGCTGCACGACGTTGTTCATCGTGCTGCCCACCGCCGTCAGCTGGCCCGGCAGCGCGGACACCCCGGCGGTGATGATCGGCATCAGGCACAGTCCGAGACCGATGTTGCGGATCACCAGCCACAGCTCGATGTCCAGCTGCGGGGTGTCCGGGGTCAGGTGCGCCAGCAGCCACGACCCGTACCCCATGACCGCGAGTCCGACCGTGATCGGGTAGCGCGGCCCGATCCGGTCGTAGATCCGGCCGGCCGCCGGCATCAGCACCACCAGGACCAGGGACGCCGGCAGCATCACCAGCCCGGAGTTCAGCTCGCGGAGCCCCTTGACCAGTTGCAGGTACTGCGGCAGGAAGTACAGCGAGGAGAACAGCCCGGCGACGCCCAGCCCGAGCAGCAGCAGCGACTGCGAGTAGACCAGCGACCGGAAGATCCGCAGGTCGAGCAGCGGGTTGTCGACCTCCAGCTCGACGACCACGAACAGCGCGAAGCTGAGCGCCGACGAGACGAACAGGGCCAGGATCCGGTACCCCGTCCAACCCCAGTCCTCGCCCTCGGAGAAGGCCAGCAGCATGGCGAACAGCGCGTACGCGATGGTCACGAAGCCCCAGAGGTCGAACGGCGGCCAGCTGGTCGGCCGGATGCGCGGGAACACCGCGGCCGCGAGCGCGGTCCCGATCAGCCCGATCGGCACGTTGATGAAGAAGATCAGCCGCCAGTCGACGTACTCCACCAGGAACCCGCCCAGTGTCGGGCCGGCGGCCGGCGCCAGCACGAGGCCCAGGCCGTAGAAGCCCATCGCCAGGCCGATCTTCTCCGGGGGCACGATCTGGTACAGCACGATGAGCGTCACCACCGGCAGCGCACCGCCCGGGATCGCCTGCAGCACGCGGAACGCGATCATCGAGTCGAGGTTCCAGGCCAGGCCGCAGAGCGCGGAACCGAGCGCGAAGCCGACCAGGGCCATGATGTAGAGCCGGGTCTGGCCCATGCGCAGACCCAGCCAGCCGGACACCGGCACGACCACACCGAGCGCCAGCGTGTAGCCGGTGACCACCCACTCGATGTCACTCAGGGACGCGCTCAGGTCGATCTGCATGCGCGGGATCGCCACGTTCACGATGCTCGTGTCCAGCACGGACATGAAGCTGCCGACGATCAGCACCGCCAGCGGGACCAGCCAGCCCCGCCCGGCGGCCGCCTCCGCCGCGGACCCGACCGCCTGCCCGGAGGCCGCCTGACCGGCGGAGGCCGCCTGACCGCCGACAGCCGGCTGCCCGGCGGGAGGCCACCGGTCCGGAGCCGAGGGCCGTTGGGGGGCCGGGGCGACCGGCGGCGGGGAAACATCCGTCCGCTCCGTGGACACCGGGAGGCTCGACGCGGACACCGGTGGCTCGGGGGATGAGCTCGCCGGCGCCCGCCGCGTACCCAGCTCCGCTGTATCCCGCATGGTGTCCCCCCGATGATCCGAGCCGGCTCCCGCGTTCTGGGATCGGCCTGATCACCATGCGACGCGGAGGGCGGTCGGCACTGTGGAGACAGCACCCGAGGGGGGTGTCGAGATCCCTACTCTTGGGTAGGGATTACTCCTCCTCGATTCTGACGAAACAGGTCGGGGTGCTGAGTCGCCGCCGGGTCAGGCGCAGCTCAGCTCGATCGTGCCGAGCCGGTCGATGGAGGCGACGACGACGTCACCGGGGCCGACCGGGACCGCTGCGGTCAGGCCGCCGGAGAGCACCACCTCGCCCGCCCGCAACCCCTCGCCCTCGGTGGCCAGCGTGCGGACCAGCCAGGCCACCGCGGCGGCCGGGTGGCCGAGCGACGCCGAGCCGGACGCCGTGGACACCACCTCGCCGTTGTGCTCGAGCACCACGCCGACGAGGCGCAGGTCGATGCCGGCCGGCGACACCGGTGCGCCGACGACGTACCGGCCGGCGGAGGTGTTGTCGGCGACGACGTCGGCCATGGTGAACCGGTAGTCCCGGTACCGGGAGTCCAGGATCTCCAGGCCGACGGCCACCGAGGCGGTCGCGGCGAGCACGTCGGCGGCGGTGACGTGCGGGCCGGACAGGTCGGCGCCCAGGGTGAACACGATCTCGGGCTCGGCTCTGGGCTGGATCAGCTCGCCGGTCGCCAGCGGGGCGCCGAGGTCGAGGGCGTTGCCGGCGGCGAGGAAACCGTAGATGGGGGAGCTCACCCCGACCTGGGCCTGCTTGGCGCGCGAGGTCACCCCGAGCTTCCAGCCGGCGAGCGGGCCGGCCTGTTCGCGCAGCGCGCGCTGCACGGCGTAGCCGGTGGCCAGGTCGAGCTCGGGCACGTCGTCGGAGAGCTGCTCGATCGCGGTGCGGTCGGCCACCGCCTTGCCCAGCCGGGCGGCCAGCTCGGTCACGTTCGCCATCTCAGGCCTCCCCACCCTGGACGACCCGGACGGTGACCGCGCCGAGGCGGTCGAACTCGGCCCGGAACACGTCGCCGTCGGTCATCGGCACCGCGGAGTGCAGCGCCCCCGTCATCACCAGGTGCCCCGGTTCGAGGGCGACCCCGTTCTCGCCGAGCACGTTCGCCAGCCAGGCCACCACGGCGACCGGGTCGCCGAGCGCCGCCGCGCCGGCCCCGGTGTCGATCAGCTCGCCGTTGCGGGTGAGCGTCATGCCGATGAGCCGCGTGTCGAGGTCCCCGATCGGCACCACCCGGCCGGCGGTGGCCACCGCGCCGTTGGAGGCCAGGTCGGCCACGGTGTCGGCCAGCTTGATCCGCCAGTCCTCGATCCGGGAGTCGACGATCTCCATGGCCGCCGCCGCGCCCGCGATGGCCCGCCGCGCCTGCAGCGGACTGACCCCCGGGCCGGCCAGCCGCTCGCCGAGCACGAAGACGATCTCGGCCTCCAGCTTCGGCGCGATGAACCGGCTCAGCGGGATCGCGTCGCCGTCGCCGTACACCGTGGACGCCAGCACCGGGCCGTAGTCCGGCGAGTCGACGCCGATCATGCGCTGCATCGGCTTCGAGGTCAGCCCCACCTTGTAGCCGATGATCCGGTCGCCGTCGGCGAGCAGCAGCGGCACGAGCTCACGCTGGATGGCGTAGCCGTCGGCCATCCCGAGCGTGGGGTCGGCGTCGGTGAACGGCGGGATCGGCACCCTGGTCCGGCGGGCTTCGTAGAGCGCGCGGGCCTTGCCGGGCGCGTCCGTCACGGGCATCGGTCAACTCTCCTTACGGTGGCCATGTTCGGGAGCCCAACCCAGCCGGCGGGACACCGCTTCGGCCGCGTCGATGACAGTCTGGGCCAACCGGCGCCTCGGCACCCCGCGAAACCGGCTGATCGGCGCGTTCAGGCTGAGCGCGGCGACCACGTCCCCGCTGAGGTCGCGGACCGGCGCGGCCAGCGACGCCACTCCGACCTGCCGCTCGTTGATGGCCTCCGCCCAGCCCCGGCCGCGCACGGTGTGCAGCTCGTCGCGCAGCTGGACGGGGTCGGTGATGGTGTGCCGGGTCAGCGGGGTGAGCTGGACCCTGGCCAGGTAGCCGGCGCGGTCGTGGTCGGCCCGGTAGGCCAGCAGCACCTTGCCGGAGCTGGTGCAGTACAGCGGCACGCGGCGGCCCGGCTCGCCGAACAGCCGCAGCGAGTGCGCGCTGTCCAGCCGCTCCAGATAGACCACGTCGTCCCCGCTCGCCACGCCCAGCTGCACGCTCTCCCCGGTCTGCTCACGCAGTGCCAGCAGCACCGCGGTGGCGGCGCCGTGCAGGTCCATGTGCAGCCGGACCGCCTCACCGAGCTCGAACATGATGATGCCCAACCGGTAGCGCCCGGTGCGCCCGTCCTGCTCCACGAGCCCCTCGCTGAGCAGCGTAACCAGCAACCGGTGCACGCTGCTCTTGCCGAGTCCGAGCCTGCGGGACAGCTCCGCGACCCCGAGCTCCTCCTCCCTGGTCAGGAAGGCCTTGAGCAGCCGGGCGGCATTGCGCACCGTGGTCAGCGTCGCGTCAGGCATCCGGCCGCCCGTCGTGTTCTGATATCCGGAACGCCCGTCGTTCCACCGGCAAGCTAGGGGCCGGGTCGCTGGGCCGTCAAGCACCTGGCCGTCCAACTGCTCTCGGTGCGAGCCGGGCCGCTGTGCGGCAGAGTGGGCCCCAGTGCCCGCCGAGCATTCGGTGGGATGGAGCGAACACAGGAGTGCCCCGGTGACCCTGCAGTCGGACCAGGCCGGACCAGCCACACCAGTCGACTTCTCGCTGGACCAGCGCTACCGCGCCGGGGCGGGTCCGGTGCTGCTGACCGGGGTGCAGGCGATCGGCCGGCTGCTCGTCGAGCAGCACGCGGCGGACGCGCGTGCCGGGCTGCACACGGCCTCCTTCGTCTCCGGCTACCAGGGCAGCCCGCTCGGCGTGCTCGACAAGGCACTGGCCGGCGCGCCGGAACTGGTGGAGACGGCC
>DATAYB010000171.1:0-7227 GCA_036272795.1 Pseudonocardia sp. | reverse complement strand
GTTGGCCTGCTTGACGTACTCGATGTGGTCGATCTGGGCGAGCTCGGCGAGCAGCTCGTTCGGCAGGTCGAGCACGACCCGGGACGGGATGTTGTAGAGGATGATCGGCTTGTCGGTCGCCCTGGACACCTCGCGGTAGTGCGCGACGAGGCCCCGGCGGTTCGGCTTGTTGTAGTACGGCGTCACGGAGAGCACGGCGTCGGCCCCGAGCTCTGTGGCGCGCTCGGTCAGGTGCACCGCGTGCTGGGTGTTGTTCGAGCCGGTGCCGGCCACGATGGTGGTGCCGGCCGGGCGATGCTGGCATGCCAGCTCGACCACTCGCAGGTGCTCGTCGTCGTCCAGCGTGGAGGCCTCGCCGGTCGTGCCACAGACCACAAAACCGTCCGACCCGTGTGCCGCCAGGTGGTGCAGCAGCTCGACGAACGCCTCCTCGTCAACGGCGAGGTTGTCATCGAAGGGCGTTACTATGGCGGTGAGGACGGAACCGAGCGACATGCACGACAGCTAACCTGCTGGCCGCCCGCGTGTCGAGCGCGGCTTGCTCACTCGGCCGTCGTCGGCGGAGTTTCGGGCGGGGCCGGGGCACGCCGCACCGAGCTGTGTGTTGACCGGTCCGCGCAGGCGCGCCAGGGTGGGATGCGTCACAGCGACGCCGCTCCCGCCTGGAGGCAATCGAATGTCCGCAGCCGTCGACGAGGTCCTCAACAACGCGGTCCGGGCCGGTGACGTGCCCAACGTGGTCGCCATCGCCGCCGACCGGGACGGCGTGGTCTACGAGGGGGCCGCCGGCCCGCGCGCGGCCGGCCATGACGACCCGATCGGCCCGGACACCTGGTTCCGGATCGCCTCGATGACCAAGATGGTGGCCACCGTGGCGGCGCTGCAGCAGTCCGAGCGCGGCAACCTCGAGCTGGACGCCCCCGTGGACACCTACCTGCCGGAGTTCGCCGAGCGGCAGGTGTTGGAGGGCTTCGACGGCGACACCCCGAAGCTGCGCCCCGCGGGCGCCCGCGCCACCGTCCGCCAGCTGATCACCCACACCAGCGGGCTGTCGTACTGGTTCTTCAACGAGGAGATCAAGCGCTGGGGTGACGTCACCGGCACGCCCATCGTGACCTCGGGACTAGAGGTGATCTTCAACGCCCCGCTGGTCGTCGACCCCGGCACCCGCTTCGAGTACGGCATCAACACCGACTGGCTCGGCAAGGTCGTCGAGGCGGTCAGTGGGCAGTCGCTGGACGCCTACCTGGACGCCAACGTGCTCGGCCCGCTGGGCATGCACAACACCGCGTTCCTGATGACCGAGGAGCAGCGGGCCAACTCGGTGCCGGTGCACGTGCGCGGAGAGGATGGCGGCTGGGTCGCCACCGACATCGACTTCAACCAGGAGCCCGACTGGTGGGCCGGCGGGCACGGCCTCTACACCACGCCGCGCGACTACCTGGCCTTCCAGCGCATGCTGCTCGGCGGCGGCAGCCTGGGCGACGCGACGATCCTCGAGCCGGCCACCGTGGCGGCCGCGTTCAGCAACCAGATCGGCTCGCTGGACTTCCCCGCCCACATCCCCACCGCCGACCCGGTCATGAGCTGCGACTGCGACCTCGGCCCCGGCCTGAAGTGGGGCCTCGGCCTGCTGCTGAACACCCTGCAGCAGCCGGGCATGCGGGCGCCCGGCAGCGGTAGCTGGGCCGGCATCTTCAACACGCACTTCTGGGTGGACCCGAGCAACGGCGTGACCGGCGCGATCTACAGCCAGTTCCTGCCGTTCCTCGAGCCTCGCGCGGTGAAGATGTACGTCGACTTCGAGCAGGCGCTCTACGCCTCACTCTGACCCCGTCCCGCGCGTGAGCTACCCCCGTCCGGGCTGGCGCGTGCCCCGGCGCCTGAGCCGGTCGCTCAGCCACCCCCGGGCCGACCGCCCGGAGGCGGGGTAGGTTCGGCTCGAACCCATTGAGCCGAGGTCAGGAGCGGGATGAGGCTGGCGACGATCCGTACCGGGGCGGGTACCCGGGCGGTGCGGGTGGATGCGGACCACGCGGTGGAGACGGGGGATGCCGACCTCGGCGCCCTGCTGCACCGGCCGGACTGGCGGGACCGCGCGGCGACCGCCGACGGGCCGGCGCACCCGGTCGCCGGGCTGGACTACGCGCCGCTGGTGCCGGCCCCCGAGAAGATCATCTGCGTTGGGGCCAACTACCGCGACCACATCGCCGAGATGGGCCGCCAGCCCCCGGAGTTCCCGACGCTGTTCGCGAAGTTCCCTCCCACGCTGGTCGGCGCCCACGACGACGTCCTGCTGCCCGCGGTGTCGGAGGCGGTGGACTGGGAGGCCGAGCTGGGCATCGTGATCGGCACGCCCACCCGGCACGTCAGCGCTGCACAGGCGCCGGCCGCGATCGCCGGCTACACCGTGCTCAACGACGTCTCGGTGCGCGACTACCAGAACCGCACGCTGCAGTGGCTGCAGGGCAAGATGTTCGAGGCGACAACGCCGATCGGGCCGACGCTCGTCACGCCGGACGAGCTGGCCGCCGACCCGGTCACCGGGCTCGCCGCCGAGATCAGCACGGACGTCGACGGCGAGGTGCTGCAGCGCTCGAACACCGATCAGCTGGTCTTCGGCGCGTACGACCTGATCGCCTACATCTCCCAGATCGTCACGCTGAACCCCGGCGACGTGATCGCCACGGGCACCCCGGGCGGCGTCGGGCACGCCCGCAAGCCCCCGCGCTACCTGAGCGACGGCGCGGTGCTGACCACCCGCATCGCGGGCGTCGGCGAGTGCCGCAACGTCTGCCGCAAGGAGAAGCTCTGACCACGCGGCTCTGACCCGGGTCCGGGTAGGTCCGACGCCGGGCCTACCCGGTCAGCCGTCGGTCAGGCGGACCAGTTGCCGCTGTACCTCGTCGAGGCGGGCCTGCAGCAGCGCCACCTCGGCGGTGAGCACCGGCACGAGCTCGGCGTGGGCGACGCTGTCGAGAGCGGGCGCGACGGGCGCGGTGCCCGGGTTCCCCGCCGGGCGGGTGGTACCGGACGAGCTTGCCAGCGAGGCCGCCGAGGAGGCCGCCGTGCCCTCGCTGCTCAGGTCGTACGGGCGAACCGGGTCGTACGGGCGCGCGGTGTCGTCCTGGATCACCGGGACGCCGCCGAGCAGCCGCGAGAGGCCGGCCAGTGGCAGCCCGGGGCGCGGGCCGGCACAGGCCGGGCAGACCGCCACCACGCGCCGCCAGCCCACCGAGCCTGCGCCGGTCTCGACGAACACGGTGGCCGCGTGGCCACAGCCGCACCTGCCGACCCGCACGGTGGTGACCCGCTGCTTGCCGTAGCGCAGGCCGCGCTCGTAGCGCATGAACCGGCCGGACGCGTTGACCTCGAGCAACACCGCGTAGCGGTAGTCCGGATCGCAGGCGAGGCCACGGGCGTCGTCCAGCGTGTGCACGCAGTAGAACCCGCAGTCGCACCAGCGGGACGGGCTCTGGTGTCGCCCGCCCTGGGCACACTCGGCGTCCGCGACCACCCCGTAGACGCTGGCGCGGCCGAGGGTGACCCCGCCGAAGCCGGCGCGGGTGCCGTCGGCGGACACCATGGGGTGCGCCAGCTTGAAGCCCTGCAGCGGCGCCGTCGGCCGCTCCTTGGGGGTGCCCCGGGCGGGCAGCCAGCCCGGCATCGGCTTAGCGGCTGGCGTGGACTGGAGCGGGCTCCGGGGTCGGCACAGGGGCCGGGGGTGTGGTGACCCGCTCCGCGACGGGCGCGGTGGGTTCCGCGACAACGGGTTCCTCGGTCGCGGCGGTTTCGACGACCTCACCGACCGACAGCATCTTCCCGAGCTTCATCCGAACCTCCGAGCGTGTGGCATGCCTGCGCGTGCTCTCCAGGCTGAACCGCCCGGTGCCGGATGTCCAGTGTCAGCTCAGGTTCGTTTCGGTCCGATCCGGATTCAGGGCGTCCGGAGCTCGGGCCACAGCCGTGCCCACGGCTCGCGCCGGCCGCTCGCCAGCCAGAGCATGTCGCCGCCCGGCAGTGCCGCGACGCCCGGGGTGCCGGGCGGTATCCGGCCGAGTTCCCGCAGGTCGTGGAAGTACGGCTGGATCCCGGCCGCGTCGCCGACGTAGAGCACCGGGTCGGACTCCTCGGGCGGGGTGCCGAAGTACCAGTAGCCGCCCTGCGGGCTGTACACCTCGGGCAGCCCACGCGAGCCTCCGAAGCGGTCCAGCGCGGCGGCCGCCCAATAGCTCTGCGTGACGACCACCACATGCGGCCGGACCTCCGCCGGCAGCGCCTGGTAGCGGGCGGCCACCGCGTCCGCCAGTCCGGTCCACGCGGCGTCCCCGGGGCGGGGGCCGACCTGCCTGTCCAGCGGACCCTTGGCGCCGTACTGGGCCAGCCAGGTGGTCGGGGACAGCGGCGAGCTCGCCAGGCCCGGCAGCCCCGGCAGCCCGGCCGTCGCCGGGAGCGCGAGCAGGGCGGACGCCAGCAGCACCGGCCAGCTGGGTAGCCAGCGCAGCCCACTCGGCAGTGGACGGCGCTCCAGGTCGACGGCGGCCGCCGCCCACAGCACCGGCAGCAGCCCCACCACGTTGTAGGGCCGGAAGTCCAGCGCCAGGTAGGTCGCGGTGACCCCGATCGCGGTCCAGCCGAGGAAGGCGTAGCCACTGAGCTCGTCGCTGCGCAGCAGCCGCGCGGCCCCGTAGCAGGCGCCCAGCGCGCCGGCGAGCAGGCCGGCGGACAGCAGCAGTACGGGCAGGAAGGTCAGCTTGGCGGCCATCGCCGACTCGGTGGCGTGCCACGCGGCGTGGCGGGGCCAGCCGTGCTGGGCCTGCCAGAGCAGGCTGGGCACGGTGGTCAGCGCCGCCACGCCGCCGGCGACCCACAGCCTGGTCCGGGTGGCCAGCTCTCTCGGGCCGACCGTGAGCAGCGAGACGCACAGCACCACCCACAGCGCGGCCATCAGGTAGTCGGCCTGCAGCGCCACCGCGGTGACCACCCCGAGCCAGACCGGCACCCGGTCGTCGCACGTGCGCGCCCAGCGGACCAGCAGCCAGCCGGCGACCGCCCAGAGGAACGCGTCCACGGTCGTGGCGGCCAGCAGGTACCCGGTGCTGAGCAGGAACGCCGAGCTCGCGTACACCGCCGAGGCCAGCACCTGCGCGTACCGGCCGCCGCCGAGCTCGCGGGCGGTGAGCGCCGTGACCACGACGCCGGCCGTGCTCAGCAGTACGGCGGGCAGCCGGGCGCCGACCGTGGAGTCGCCGGTGACCGCGTCGGCCACCCTGGCCAGCACGGGCAGCAGCGGGGGCCGGTCGGCATAACCCCAGGCCAGGTGGTCACTGGCGGCCAGCGCACCGAGCTCGCCACCGGTCAGCCCGGTCCGCCAGCTCAGCACGAGCAGCACCACGGCGAACCCGCCGGCCACCGTCAGCACCGGCACGGCTGCCAGCGGCGCCAGTGCGCTGCCGCCGTCCCGTGATGTGGTCACTACCGCGCGCATCCCGTACGTCTCCCCCTTTTGATTGCGCCTTCACCATTTCAGCCCAGTGACCCCCGCGCTGTCAGCGGGATAGGTGCGCCCGCGTGTGGCGAAGGTGTGCCACGTCCGGGCGCGCTGCGACTTTCGTCGGATGGCCGGCGCCCATCGGAGGTGTTTGTGCTGGCTGGCCGGGCTGGCGCGGATCTCGGTGAGTACCGTTTTCTCCGTGAGCTATCCGAGACGAGCGAGCCGGTGGCCCCGGCTGTGGGCCTCCCCCCGAGAGGCCGCGTTCGACGCGGCGGTCGTGGTGCTCGTCGTACTGCTGTTGGTGGCGCTGCTGTGGACCATCGCGCACCAGCACGGCCCGTGGGGCCTGGTGATCCAGAGCGCGTTCGCGCTGGCCCTGCTGTTCCGCCGGGTGGCGCCGCTGACCGTGCTCCTGCTGATGGCCATCAGCGCGATCCTGCTGCTCGGCCTCGGCCAGTGGGCGCCGAACCTGCTGGTCGCGACGATCGGGGACCGGGAGCAGGGCTGGATCCTGCTCGCGGTGCCGTTCGCCGTCTACAGCGGGCTGGCCTACGGCCGGGACCGCCGCAGGGCCTGGGTGATGGTCGGGCTGATCACGCTGATCGGGTCGCGCCCCTGGGAGCCCAGTGTCGCCGCGCCGATCGGGATGGCCATGATCGTGCTGCTGCCCGCCATGCTGGGCACCTACGTCTCGAACCTGACCGAGCGGGCCGAGCGCGCCGAGCGGGACCAGCACCGGCTGGCCGACCAGGCCCGGGTGGAGGAGCGGGTCCGGCTGGCCGCCGAGATGCACGACGTCGTGACCCACCGGGTCAGCCTGATGGTGCTGCAGGCAGGCGCGCTGGGCGTCACCGCGACCGACGCCGCGACCCGTGCCGCCGCCGAGGACCTGCGGGCGGCCGGCTGCCAGGCGCTGGAGGAGCTGCGCGACCTGGTCGGCGTGCTCCGCTCAGCTCCCGGCGCCGCCGCGGAGGACCTCGCGTTCCCGCGTGCCGGCGGCCAGGCGGTGGCGCCGGACTTCCGCGAGCTGCTCACCGAGTCGGAGTCGGTCGGGGTGAACGTCGAGCTGGAGCAGCACGGCAACCCCGAGCTCGCCTCCCCGGTGGTCGGCCGCACCGCGTACCGCATCGTGCAGGAGTCGCTGACCAATGTGCGCAAGCATGCGCCGGGCGCGACCGCCCGGGTGACCATGCAGTTCGGCGCCGACCGCGTGCGGCTGACGGTGCGTAACACCGCGCCGGAGCACAACGGCGACGAGGCGCTCACCGCGAGTGGCTCCGGCACCGGGCTGCTCGGGCTGCGCCAGCGCGTCGAGCTGGTCAGCGGCTCGCTCTACGCCGGCCCGACCGACGACGGTGGTTTTGTGGTGGACGCGACGCTGCCGGCGTACGTGCCGACCAGGGACCAGCCGGGGCCGTCGGCCGAGCGCGCCGACGAGCAGCCGGCGGAACATCGCGGGGCCCACCGGGCCGGGCCGCGCGACCGTACGCGGCCGGCCGGTGGCCCGGTCGGCGCGTACCGGGTACGGGGGGATGCATGATCCGCGTGGTGGTCGTGGACGACGAGCCGATGGTGTGCGCGCACCTGCGCACCATCCTGGGCTCGGCCGACGACATAGAGGTGGTGGAAGCGGCGCACGACGGCGCGGCCGGCGTCGAGGCGGTGGTGCGGCACCGGCCCCGGGTGGTGCTGATGGACCTGCGGATGCCCGGGGTGGACGGGCTCACCGCGAT
>DATAYB010000170.1:0-8132 GCA_036272795.1 Pseudonocardia sp. | reverse complement strand
AGGCACCGCGGTGACCGGGATCGTGCACCGGGTGTCCGGCCAGCTCGGGCTGCACCGCCGGATGGTCGGCCAGGTGAGCCAGCTGGACCTGCAGCTCGCGCTGGTCCGCAACGGGTTCGGGCTGGCCATCGTGCAGGGCACTCTCGCCGAGTCGGCGCCGGGCGTCGCCGTCGCCGAGCTGGTCGAGCCCCGGCTGCGCTGGTCGGTCTCGCTCGCCAGCCGCGTCCCCGGCCCCGCCAACCCAGCCGCCGCCGCCCTCCTCACCCACCTCTCCCCGCCCCCACCGGTTCCCGCCACCGCCGCGGGCCCCCGCGCGTCGGGGATTCCGCCAGGGTGAGTCGCGGACTCCGTCAGGCAGGCGCCGCCTGAGCGGGCACCGTCGGAGTCGGTCGAGCCGGGTTTGGCCGAAACCGCCCGCGCGCGGCCGGTCGGCCCGCATACTGGGCGAGCCACGCACCGCCGGTTGCCCGCCGGCCGGTCTGCCCGGCGCCCGGTCGTGTCCCGGTCGTCCCCGTTCATCACTACGAATGCGCGCTCCGGCGCGCCGTTCAGGGGAGCCATGACCTCGACGACCCTCACCGAGCCCGATCCCGCCACGACCGGGCTCGCCGCCTCGAGCCCCGCCGCTGGCACGATGCCCGCCGCTGGCACGATGCCCGCCCCGGCCATGCGCGCTGTCCGGACCGTGGTCCGGCGGCTACCCGACCTCGACGCAGGGGCCGGTGCCGTCCGGGCCGCCTTCCCGGCGCCCGAGCCGGCGCTGTGCCCGGAGCCCAGCCCTGCGGCCATCCCAGCGCCGAGGCAGCCCGAGCCCGACACGGCCCCACAGCCGGGGGCGGCTCCCCCCACTCCGCCGACTCCGCTGGCGGAGGCGGGCCCGGCGGACCCGGGCACCGACCCCTCGTCCGACCGCGCCAGGGTGCACGCCCACATCGTGCTGCGCCAGGTGCTGGAGGTGCTCGACGGGCGCCGCCCGGCCGCGCAGCTGGCCGGCCTCGTCAGCGAGTCGGTACTCGGCTACGTCGTCGCGGTCGCGGCCCGGCTGGACGATCCTGGGCTCCGCCAACCTCGTGGCGCCCGGCGGAGGCCCCTGGTGCCACTGGCCGGTCTCGGCGAACGCACCCGCGCGGTCGGGCTGCGCTCGATGCGCGTCTGCCATCCCGCCGCCGGGGTGGCAGAGATCAGCGTCGTGTGGCGGCACCGGGGTCGGTGCCGCGCGTTGGCCGCCCGCTTCGAGCAGTCCCGGCCCGAGCAGCTCGAATCCGACGGGCCGGCCAACACCGAGCCGGCCGACACCGGGGCCACTCGCGGCGAGCCCGCCACGGGCGAGCTCCCCTGGCGCTGCACTGCCCTGCGCGTCGGCTGACAGCCGGGGGCGAGCACGCGGCCGCACTCAGCGGCCGCGCGCCACCACCGTGAGCTGGCTCAGCCCCTGGCGCCGGTCCGCGTGCCGTGGCAGTGCTTGTACTTGCGGCCGGAACCGCACGGGCACGGCTGGTTACGCGCGGGCTCGTTGGCGCTGCCGGCGGCCGCGGGTGCGCCGGAGCGGGTCTCCGTGCCGTCCTCGGCGGGACCGCTGTAGCGCAGCGCGGTCGCGTTCGCCGGGCCACCAGCCCCGATGCCCCGCAGCGCCGCCGGCACCGCGCTGCCCGGATCGGTCGGCGGGTCCGACGGGTCGTGCACCGGGGTGGCGTGCCGGCCGCGCTTGCCGGTCGGCGCCCCGACCGCACCCTCAGCGGCCGGAGCCGCGGCGCCGCCAACGGTGCCGGCCGCGGTGACCGTGTCGCCCCCGCCGGAAGCCGGGCGGGCCGGGCTGGCCGGCTCGGTCGCGTCGTTGTTCTCCAGCGCCATACCGGGGCGGGTGGTGGCCTCGACCGGAGCGACCTGCACGTTGAACAGGTAGCCGACGGCCTCTTCCTTGATCCCGTCCATCATGGCCGCGAACATGTCGAAGCCCTCGCGCTGGAACTCGATCAGCGGGTCGCGCTGGGCCATCGCGCGCAGCCCGATGCCCTCCTTGAGGTAGTCCATCTCGTAGAGGTGCTCGCGCCACTTGCGGTCCAGCACGGTGAGCAGGATCTGCCGCTCGAGCTCCCGCATGCCGCCCTGCGCGGGGATCGCCTCGTCGATCTCCTCCTCGCGCCGCTGGTAGGACGCCTTCGCGTCGGCCAGCACTGCCTCGTAGACCAGGTCGCGCGTCAGCTCGATGGGCTCGCCGAACGAGTCGTCGTCGTGCCCGGCGGCCTCGACCAGGTCCTGCCAGCGGATGCCGACCGGGTACAGGGTGCTGAGCGCGGTCCACAGCGCGTCGAGATCCCAGTCCTCGGCGTAGCCGTCGGCCGTGGCGCCATCGATGTAGGCGGCGATCACGTCGGAGACCATGGTGTCGACCTGCTCGCGCAGGTTCTCCCCGGCGAGCACCCGGCGGCGATAGGCGTAGATCACCTTGCGCTGCTGGTTCATCACCTCGTCGTACTTGAGCACGTTCTTGCGGATCTCGAAGTTCTGTTGCTCGACCTGCGTCTGCGCGCTGCGGATGGCCTTGGTGACCATGCCGGCCTCGATCGGCACGTTGTCCGGCACGTTCAGCCGGTTCATGATCGCCTCGACGGCCTGGCCGTTGAACCGGCGCATGAGCTCGTCACCGAGCGACAGGTAGAACCGGGACTGGCCGGGGTCGCCCTGCCGGCCGGAGCGGCCACGCAGCTGGTTGTCGATCCGCCTCGACTCGTGGCGCTCGGTGCCGAGCACGTACAGGCCGCCGGCGTCGCGGACCTCCTCGGCCTCGGCGGAGACCTGCTCGCGGGCCTCGGCCAGGGCGGCGTCCCAGCCGGCCTCGTACTCCTCCGGGGTGTCCACCGGGTCCAGGCCGCGGGCGCGGAGCTCCTGCTCGGCCATGAACTCGGGGTTGCCGCCGAGCATGATGTCGGTGCCTCGCCCGGCCATGTTGGTGGCCACCGTGACCGCGCCGGCGTGCCCGGCCTGGGCCACGATCGTGGCCTCCCGCTCGTGGTGCTTGGCGTTGAGCACCTCGTGCGGCACGCCGCGGGCCATCAGCAACTTCGACAGGTACTCGGACTTCTCGACGCTGGTGGTACCGACGAGCACCGGCTGGCCGGCCTGGTGGCGCTCGGTGATGTCGTCGGCGACGGCGTCGAACTTGGCCGGTTCGGTCTTGTAGATCAGGTCGGACTGGTCGGCCCGGACCATCGGCCGGTTGGTCGGGATCGAGACCACGTTCATCTTGTAGATCTGGTGCAGCTCGGCCGCCTCGGTCTGGGCGGTACCGGTCATGCCGGAGAGCTTGCTGTAGAGCCGGAAGTAGTTCTGCAGGGTGATCGTGGCGAGGGTCTGGTTCTCGGCCTTGATCTCGACCTTCTCCTTGGCCTCGATCGCCTGGTGCATGCCCTCGTTGTAGCGCCGGCCCATCAGCACGCGGCCGGTGAACTCGTCGACGATCAGCACCTCGCCGTCGCGGACGATGTAGTCCTTGTCGCGCTTGAACAGCTCCTTGGCCTTCATGGCGTTGTTCAGGTAGCCGACCAGCGGGGTGTTCGCCGACTCGTAGAGGTTGTCGATGCCGAGCTGGTCCTCGACGTAGGCGACGCCCTCCTCGGTGACGCCGACGGTGCGCTTGCGCTCGTCGACCTCGTAGTGCACGTCCCTGGTCATCAGCGGGGACAGGCGGGCGAACTCGGTGTACCAGCGGGCGCTCTGCTCAGCCGGCCCGGAGATGATCAGCGGCGTGCGTGCCTCGTCGATGAGGATCGAGTCGCACTCGTCGACGACCGCGAAGTTGTGGCCGCGCTGCACCATGTCCTCGGTCAGCCAGGTCATGTTGTCGCGCAGGTAGTCGAAGCCGAACTCGTTGTTCGTGCCGTAGGTGATGTCCGCGTTGTAGGCGACCCGGCGCTCGGCGGGCGCCATCTCGGAGAGGATCACCCCAACGGTGAGGCCGAGGAACCGGTGGATCCGGCCCATGTTCTCCGCGTCGCGCTTGGCCAGGTAGTCGTTCACCGTGACCACGTGCACGCCGTCGCCGGAGATGGCGTTGAGGTAGGCGGGCAGCACGCAGGTCAGCGTCTTGCCCTCACCGGTCTTCATCTCCGCGACGTTGCCGAGGTGCAGCGCGGCGCCGCCCATCAGCTGGACCTTGAACGGGCGCTGGCCGAGAGTGCGCTTGGCGCCCTCGCGAACCACCGCGAACGCCTCCGGCAGCAGGTCGTCGAGCGTCTCGTCCTCGGCGTAGCGGGCGCGGAACTCTTCGGTCTTCGCACGCAGCTCGTCATCACTGAGCCGGTGCACGTCGGCTTCGAAGGTATCGACATGGTCGGCGATACGGCTGAGCCGCCGCACCAACTTTGTCTCACCGGCACGGAGCAGACGGTTCAGTACCACCGGATGACCTCAGCTCATATTCGCGATGCAACCGCATGACCGCGGTCGCCTTCCCACCATGGTAGGCACTGCGCAACATACCGAGGGCACGGGCTTGGTCAGCCCGTGCCCTCGGCAGCGGTGGTTATGGCGGTCAGCTGGTTCAGGCCAGCCGGATCACTCCGTAGTCGTAGCCCTTGCGCCGGTACACAACACTCGGCAGGCCGGTCTCCTCGCAGGAGAACAGGTAGAAGTCGTGGCCGACGAGCTCCATCTGGGAGAGCGCGTCGTCGATTGACATGGGCTTGGCTGCGTGCTCCTTGTGACGCACGATCTGGCCAGGGAGGCTCTCGATATCCGCCGCGCCCCTGGGCATCGGAATAGCGACCTCGGGGAACTGCTGCTCAAACTGTTCGGAGCTGAGTTCCTCTTCAAGCACCACGGTGGTGGCGGTCGGGCTCATGCCCACCATGGTGCGAACGGTGCCTCTGGCTCGACGGCCATAGGGCACCCGGCGACGGTCGTGCGCGCGGCGAAGCCGCGATTCCAACTTTCCGATGGCGCTGTCCAGCGCCGCGTAGAAGTCCGGCCCACAGGCCTCAGCGCGAGCTACCGGCCCGCATCCGCGCCCGGTGATCTCGACTCGCTGGCAACTCTTCGACTGCCGGCGGTTGCGCTCGTGAAAGAGCTCTACTTCCATTCCGACGATCTTGTGGTCGTACCGTTCCAGCCGGGCGAGCTTCTCTCCGACATGGACCCTGAAATGATCCGGAACCTCGACGTTCCGACCCGTGACGACTATCTCCACTCGGACCTCCCTCGCACTCGCAGTAGCTCTCGCGTCGGGAAACTCTTCGTTTGGTTGTTTAGACCGGTCTCGCTGGTTACGTGTCCTTCACCACGTGTTCAAGCCGTGGGAGGCACGGTAACTCGCATCACGGTCGGGCAACAGTCCTTACTGAAGAGGAGCCCCCACCTGGGCGGACTCGGATTGTGACGGTTCCCCGAACGGCCGCGAGCCACTAGAGTGGGCCGGTTGGGAAGCCCGCCCGGGTGTTGTGGTATGTCGACGCGCCGGTGGCGTCGCAGAGCACCAGCGCGCCCCGCACCTGGACGCCGGCACCGCGCAGCGCGGCCGTGCAGCCGCGCACCGTCGCACCGGTGGTGAGCACGTCGTCCAGCAACAGCACGGCGGCCCCCGGCGGCGGCAGCCGATCGGCGCGCGCCAGTACCCGGCCGCTCAGGTTAGCCTCCCGCGCCGCCGCGTCCAGGCCCACCGAGTCACGCCCACCCGGACGCATCCGCAGCGACGGAGTTAACCCAATCGAGCCACCTTCGGCGGCGCACCGGGGCGCCAACCTCTCAGCGACCCGCTCGGCCAGCGCCAGCATGTGCTGCCCGCCGCGAGCCCGCGCCACCGCCGCCCTGGAGGGCGCGGGCACCACCCAGCACGGCCCGGCCAGCAGCGGTGCGAGCGGCCCGGCGACCAGCGCGGCGGCGAGCAGCGCGGCCAGCGGCGGACCCAGCTCGCGGCGACCCCGCTCCTTGTAGGCGAGCAGGGCGGCCCGCAGCGGCCCGTGGTAGGCGCCGACGGCGACCGTCAGCGGCCAGGCGTCACCGTCGGCCGGCGCCAGCACCGTCGGTGGCCCCAGGCCGGCGCCGCAGCGGGCACACCAGGGCCGGCCGGGCACACCGCAGCCCGCACAGCCGGCCGGCAGCACCAGGTCGGCCAGTGCGGCGAAGAGGCCACGGGCACGCGAGGTCGGGCTGGAGGACACCACCCCAGCATGTCCCGCCGCCCCGACGCTCCGGCGCGCCCGAGCGCCCAGGAGCCGCGGTTGTCCACAGCGCCGGCGGGTACGGCCACTCCGCGCTGATCATCAGGACGTCAGGGCTGTATCGCCGGCCCGGAAACAACCCTCCGGTCCTGATGACCACGCCACGGCGGTGGCGGCTCCAACCCCGGCGAGCCGAACCTCAGCCGGGGAGTCCGACTCAGCCCGGGAAGCCCGCGACGGAGCTGGCCGCGCCGCCTGCGATCTGCCGCCAGCTGCCCAGATCGTCCGCGCCGAAGCTCCACAGCCCGTTCTGGTCGGTCACGAGCAGGGGGCGGCCGGGGCCGGTGGCGATGGCGCTGAGCGGCGGGGTGAGGTTGTTCGTCGGCAGGGGGTGCAGGTCGAGGCCGTCCACGGAGACGAGCGCGACGGCGTTCTCGGGGCGGCGGCCGGCGACGGCGATCTGGTCGGCGGCCCGCCAGTCCACGGCGACGAGCGCGATCAGCTTGGTCGGCAGCAGCATCCGTACGTTACGGATGGTCACCGCGCCGGCGGGCGAGCGGGCCACCGCCCCGACCGCGAGCATGCCGTCCGCGATGGCCGCCACCCTCATCCCGTCCCGGGACAGCCGCAGGTCGCTGAGCTGGCCGAGGGCCGTGAGAGCCGAGTCGTCCACCGGCTGGACGGACGGCCGACCCGACTGGTCGAGCACGATCCGGATCACCGACGTGCCGTTACGCACCGTCCACACCTCGTTGCCGGACGGCGTCCAGGTGGGCCGGGTGAGCGTGCTGCCCTGTACGGCGCTCGGCATCAGCGGGAGGCCGACCCGCCCGACCAGCAGCGTCCGCCCGGCGCTCCGGTTCACCACCGCCAGCCGCTGCCCGTCGGCGGACAGCGTTGCGGAGAGCAGGTCGAAGCCACTGGTACCGGGTGGCCCGGCGAGCGGGTCGCCCAGCCCGGTTGCGGTCAGCGTGCGGATCTTGCCGCCGACCACCACCAGCCCGGCGACGTCCGGCCTCGGGTCGTCGGCGCCGGCCAGGTCGGCGAACGTCTCCCTGGTCACGATCGGGTGGTCGGGCAGCATCGGGGCGCCGTCGTCGAGCAGCCGCACCCGGTTCACGTTGACCTCGGCCAGGCTGAGGGCGACCTGTGCGGCCAGCAGCCTGCGCCGGCTGTCGTCCAGGTCACCGAGCTCGGTGAGGTCGACGATGACCGCGCCGTCGGGGGTCTCGGCGACGTTCGAGCGCAGGTGCGCGGTGCGCGGGATGGCGCTGGTCGCGGCGCCGGCGAGCGCATCGGACGGGCCGGCCAGCAGCGCGTCGACCATCCGGGACGGCATGGTGCGGGACGGGTTGGCCGGCAGGTAGCGCAGGTCCGGCACCGGGCTGTCCTGCACCGGGTCCATGAAGTAGGTGCGGACCGCCTTGTAGTTCGCCTGGAAGTCGGAGAGCCGCACGATGGTGCCGCTGGGCGGCCCGTCGATGCGCCACTGGTCACCCTCCTTGGCAACCTGGATGTCGACCTCGACCGGCGCCTCCGCCTGCATGAAGCTGCCGTCCAGGCCCCGCCGGCCGATCTGGCTGCCGCGCAGCCGCACCACGGCCCTGGTGCCGTCACCCGGCGGGCGCGCGTAGACGGTGTCGAACTGCTCGGCCAGCACGGTCAGCGACGCGGCGTCGTCCCAGCTCTGCGCCCCCGAGGTGAGGAACCGGCGGGCGGCGGCGTGATGGTTCTCGCTGCTGCCCGACGCGTTCACGAAGCCGCGCACGAGGTCCAGCGGGTTCGCGTTGGTGCCCGGCCCCGGAGGCAGCGCGGGGCCCTCGCCCTCGGTGACCTTGCGCAGCACCTGCACCGGCGACTCGCTCGGCACGGTGGCGCAGCCGGCGAGCAGCCCGGCACACAGCAGTCCGAGCAGCACCCGGATCCAGCGCAGGCTCACCGCTGCTCCCCGATGCCCGCCGAGGTCACGTGGCCGGA
>DATAYB010000169.1:0-3553 GCA_036272795.1 Pseudonocardia sp. | reverse complement strand
CATCCACCGACGGCGCGTCGGAGAACCCGTAGCCGAGGTGGTCAGGGGCGATCACGTGGTAGCGGTCGGCCAGCTTCGGGATGAGGTCCCGGAACATGAACGAGCTGGTCGGGAAGCCGTGCAGCAGCACGACGGTCGGCGCATCGGCCGGCCCGGCCTCGCGGTAGAAGAGCTGGCGCCCCTGCACGGTCTCGAAGCGGTGGCTGACCTGAACCATGACTAACCCCTTACATCCGAAGATTCGGTTAGACACAGCAAAACATGCCTCTACTAACCTGTCAAATTCCTTGTATAGGTTAGGCTCGCAACGGCGCACTCACCCCAGAGGTGACCGAACGGGGTCGGACCAGGGTTCGACGAAGGACGGGCCGGGCGTCAGCCGAGCTCGGCCGAGTCGGTGACGCGCAGCTTGCGGCGGGCCCGGTCGTAGAAGCTGGAACCGGCGAACCGGACCACCTGGCCGCCGTCCAGGTCGACGCCCAGGCGCATGATGTCGCCCGGCCGCACGTCGTGGCGGACCTCGCCGTCGACCTCCACCGCGAGCACGCCGCTGCCGGTGAGCACCTCGAGCGCAAGCGGCTCGCTGCAGCTCAGGAACAGCGAGCGGTTGAACGACGAGTGCGGCGCCACCGGCGTGACCAGCAGCCCCTGGGCCCTCGGCGACACGATCGGCCCGCCCGCGGAGAAGTTGTACGCCGTCGAGCCCGTCGGGGTGGACACGATGATCGCGTCGGCGGAGTACCGGACGAACGGCTTGCCCTCGACCCAGAGCGCCACCGCCGCCATACCCTGGCCGGGCCGCCGCGCCAGCACCACGTCGTTGTACGCGGTGCTCGCAGTGCCGGCCAGGTTGGCGGTGACCGAGACCCGCGCCTCCACCCGGTGCTCGCCCCGCACGATCGCCTCGAGCGCGGCGGCCAGGTCGGGCACATCGACCTCGGCGAGAAAGCCCAGCCGGCCGAGGTTGACCCCGAGCACCGGCACCTTGCGGTTGTGCACCATACGCAGCGCCCGCAGCATGGTGCCGTCGCCACCCAGGCTGACCAGCAGGTCGACCTGGGCGGCCAACTCCTCGGCCTCGACCGGCTCGGCCAGGTCACGCAGCCGGTCGAGCTCCTCCGACACCCCGAGCAGCCGGATGTCGTGGCGCGCCGCCCAGGCCGCGATGGCCTCCACCGCCTGCGCGTTGTCCCGGCGCGGGTGCAGCACAACGCCCACCGCGCTGATCGTGGTCGGCTCCGACTCCATACCCGACTCCGCGCACGGATCTTCCTGCCCCACCGACTCGGCCACTGCGCCGTCGCCCACGCCCTCGACCACCGATCTCGTCGCTCCCAGCACGGCGGGACACCGACAGGTCCCCCCGGCCAGGCTACGGCCCCGAGTGCGGGGCAGCCCACGATGATCGGCGCCGGCCGCCGGACATCGGCCAGCCCCGGAGTCACGGTCAGCGTTGGCGGCCGGTCAGCGTTGGCCGCCGGGGCGACCACGGCCCTGGCGCCAGCCCGGTCCCGGGCGGCGGCCGGGTCTCCGGGAACCGCCGGCCTTCGGCGCGAAGCGCAGGTGGCGCGCGCCCAGCACGACCGCCGCGAACAGCGCGGCGACCGCCGCCGAACCGACCACTCCCAGGAGGACGCAGCCGACCGCGGACAGCACGGCGACCGCCGCCACCGCGTCATAGGTGAGCCTCACCCAGTTCACCGAGCGCCGCACGCGCCGGGTCCGCATCAAATGGGCCAGAGCGGGAGCGTCGACGGACAGCCCCCGCTCGATCTCGCGCAGCGTCTGTCGTTCCCGATCGGTCAACATCCGGTTCTCCTCTGACTCCCCAGCTCACCCGGCCATTGGTTACCACCCAGGAGCCGTTCCAACCGCCGGATTTTCACCCTCCGGGTGCGCCCAGGTTTGTCCGGGCACCGCCGGGGGCAATCCCGAGTGACACCAGTCACATCACGGACGGGCAGGGCGGATGACGACGATGCGGCACACCTTCGATCCCCTCTCGATCGGCGTTCAGCAGGTCCTGGTCGGCCTGACCTTCCCGGCCCAGCGCTGGCAGCTGATCGCGCAGGCGCAGTACTACGGCGCCGGCCCGGCCTACACGGCCGAGCTGACCCAGCTGCCGGCGCGGACCTACCAGAGCATGCGAGAGGTGGCCGCCGAGCTGGCCCGGCTGCGCACGCGCCATGCCTGGCCATCCCGACGGCCCGGCTGAGCTACCGGCCCGTGGACGGCCGGCTGGGCGCGGAGGCCCGGTTGGCGGCCTTGCGGCTCGCGCCGCGTGTGACGTGCGCGACCTCGTCGCCTGCCGACTCGACCGACTCCGCGATGTCCTCCCCGGCCCTGCTGGCGGCTTCGGCGGTGCTGCTCGCGGTGCGCTCGGTCGCGCGGGCGGCCCGCTCCCCTGCCGACCTGGTCGCGGTGCTGAGCCGGCCGAGAGCTTCCTCACTCGCGTCGTGCACCTCGTCGGCGGTGCGCTCGACACGCCGGTCCAGCCGGGCCGAGGCGTCCCGCGCGTCGCCGAGCACCCGGGCGACCTGAGGCTGGTGGCGGATCCGGTCCAGAGTGTCCGCGCCTCGGTCGGCCAGGTCGGAGTAGGTCTTGCGCACCTCGTCGGCGGACAGCCGGGTGCGCAGCTCGCCGGGCAGCTCGCCCAGCTTGCGCAGGGCGAGGTCACCGACTCCGAGCCAGGCCAGCAGCGGAGTACGGACAACGTCGAGCCGGGCGGACGCTGCCCGACGGGTCCGAGCGCGAACCTCGCGGACATCGGCCGAGCTCGGCGGAGTGACAGCCATGTAGATCTCCTCTCTCGTCGCATCAGGTCGAACCCGCCGGAGGACGAGCTCGCCACTCGGATACCACGAGGCGAGCCAGGTAATCATGCTTGCCGCCGCAAGCACCTGTATCGGGGAAGATCGACGCCCGACGGTCCGGCGCGGCGTCGGGTAACGTTCCGCGTCAGGCAAGGACCGACCGGCCCGGTCCTGTCACCCGTCAGCAGTGTTGGAGGGTCTCGCCATGGGCAGCTCGCCCTATCTGCTCGTCCTGTTCATCGGAGCGGTCATCGTGGTGGTCGATGGCCAGCTCATCCTGCGCAAGAGCCCTGCCTACCTGGACGAGGTCTACCAGAACCCGGCCCGGTCCAGGCAGGTGGCGATGATGGTCGCGTTCCTGTTCCACCTGGTGATGCTCGGTGTCGTCGCCCTGGTCGCCTCGATAGGGCTCGGCACCGATCCCGGCGTCCGGTCGATCATCGCGCGCACCGGCGTTCTGTTGCTGCTCACCGCGGTCGGGCACGCCGCGACCATGGCGGTCCTGTCCAGGATGCGCGACCAGGAGCTCAGTACCCAGATGGCGGAGACCCAGCTGGCCGAGTCGCAGGCCGCCCAGCGCGAACGCGCCGAGCGCGCCGCGTCGGCACGGGCCGAGATGCCGCACGCCGAAAGGCCTGGCGGGACACCCCGCACCGAGGAGCCCCCGATCGAGAAGCCCCGGAGCGAACTGCCGGCGCCCAGCCGCGCCGAGGGCGGCAACGGCGCCTGACCGGCCCGCC
>DATAYB010000168.1:0-2103 GCA_036272795.1 Pseudonocardia sp. | reverse complement strand
TAGCCGGGCCCGGCGTCGGGCGGCAGCTTGAACAGCTGCAGGCCGGCCACGTGCGTGGGGTGCTCCCGGGACTCGCCGAGCAGGAACATGGAGTCCGTGACGGCCATGGGCATGCCGCATGGTCCGCGGTGCGGCCGGCATTGTCAACGGCTGGGGCAACGCCGCTGGGTCGGTCGGCGGAACGCGACTCCTCCGGGAGGGGCCGGAGCTGAGAAACCATCCGTTGTCGGGGTGGGCGGGGCCGTCACGCGTTGGAGCCGGCCCCGCGCCGGGGTAAACATGGCGGTATGGCCGAATTCGGGGCGCTCGGACTGGTCCTCGGACTGTGGATCGTGCTCGCGCACCAGCACGGCCCCCGGGGACAGCGTCGGGACGGCACGCTGCTGGCGCTGGGCTGGGTGCTGCTCGCGCTGTCGGCGCTGCTCGTCGTGACGTCCGGCTTCCCGACCGACCTCACGGGCCTGACCTCGTCTCTCGACACGGACGGCACCACAACGGCTTCCGGGGTGAGCGCCGGCGGGTTCGGCCTGCAGCTGCTCACCGGCGCACAGGCCGCCCCGGCCGGCTCGACGCAGCCCAACCTGGCCGAAGGCGCCGGCGGCACGGACGGCATCGACCACTCCGGCACTCGGGAGTCGGCGATTCTGTCAGGCTGAGTCGCGGATTCCGTCAGTCCACCCCACGTGCTCGCCGGTGATCATCAGGGCACCAGGGTCGCCCGGAGCATGATCGAAAAGCCTTGCCGTCCTGATGATCACCAAAGACGCGCTCCGGTCAGGCGCCGGCGGCCGCCCCGTGGTGGGCCTTCTCCAACACGTCGACGAGCGCGGCGGGCTGGGAGAAGAACGGTGAATGCGAGCACTCCAGGTCGACGACCGTGGTCGGCTTGGCGGAGAGCTCGTCGATGCCGGCGATCATGGCCCGCTGCAGGGCGGCGGAGATCGCGTTGTCCTGCGTGCACACCACGTAGGTGTGGGGCAGCCGGCCGTAGCGGTCCGCTGTCGGGTTGAGTGGCTCGACGGCGATCCCGGCAGGGGCGTCGGGGTTGAGCATCCCGATCGCGGCGGTGGCCAGGTCGGTCGGCACGTCGGCGTAGAACGTCTCGATGATGCCCGCGTGCGCGCTCGCGTCGCCGGTGTCGAAGCGGAGTGCGCCGACTACGGCCGGGTCGGCCGCGAGGCGGCTGTGGACCGTCGAGGTGGCGTTCTCCGGCCGCTCGATGTACTGCAGCGCGCTGCGGCCGCCGGTCGGCGCGAACGCGGTCACGTAGACCAGCCCCGCGACCAGCTCAGGGGCGAGCTCGGCCATCGCGGTGGCGACCGTGCCGCCCATGCTGTGGGCCACCACCAGGCACGGCCGGCCGCCGCCGATCCTGCGCACCTGCTCGACCAGCCGGGCAGCCGCGGAGCTCGCGCTGACGGCCGCGGACGGGGCCGGCTCGGTGGCGTACGCGGCCGCGTCGAACGGCCGCTGCCAGCGCGTCGTCGGTGACTTGGCGTCGAGCCCGTGGCCGGCCATGTCGACCGCGACCGAGGCAAGGCCACGGGCGGCGAGCTCCTCCGTCACGGGCGCCCAGCACCAGCTGCCGTGCCAGTATCCGTGCAGCAGGACGATCGGACCGACGGCGACCATGGAGCCCTCCGCGATGAGTGGCTGGGTGTGGGGGAGCGTGCGTTCTCACCTTACGGTCGGTCAGTCGGGTGCGCGCGGTGACCGAGGCCGGGCCGGCAGCGTCGGGCCGGTAGCCAGTGCAGCACGAGCACGGCGGCGACGAGGACGGCGGCGGCCACCGTGCGCAGCCCGGCACTCATCGCGTGGCTGAACCCGGTGACCACGGCGCGCAGGGTCGCGGGGTCGGCGGTGCGCAGGCGGGCCGCGGCGACCGTGGACGGCGCGCCGGGTCCGCGCAGCCCAGCCGGCAGCTCCGCCGCGAAGCGGGCGTTGAGCACGCTGCCGACGACGGCGATGCCGAAGGCGCTGCCCAGCTCGCGCGCGACACTCTGCAGCCCCGAGCCCAGCCCCGCACGGTCGGCGGCCACGGAGGCGAGCACCCCGTCGGACAGGGGCGGCGTCGCGGTCCCGCAGCCGGCCGCCACCACGGTG
>DATAYB010000167.1:0-2060 GCA_036272795.1 Pseudonocardia sp. | reverse complement strand
GGTCCTTGCGCTTGGACAGCTTGCGCCGCGAGCCGCCGTCGGTCTTCATCAGCGGCGCGACGTGCGCGTACGTCGGCGGCTCGAAGCCCAGCGCCGCGAACAGCTGCAGGTGCAGCGGCACCGAGGAGATCCACTCCTCGCCCCGGACCACCAGGTTCACCCGCATCAGGTGCTCGTCCACCACGTGCGCCAGGTGGTACGTGGGCAGCCGGGGGCTCTGCGTGACCGACTTGAGGATGACCACGTCGTTGCGGTTGGCCTCGTGCTCGAGGCGGCCCCGGATGGCGTCGACGAAGCTGACCCGCCCCTCGACGCCCGGCGTGCGGAACCGCACCACGTAGTCGTCGCCTGCCGCGAGCTTGGCGGCCACCTCGTCCGGGTCGGCGTCGCGCCAGCGCGCCCAGCGGCCGTAGTAGCCGGTCGGGATCTTGGTCGCCTGCTGGCGCTTGGTCATCTCGGCGAGCTCTTCGCGGGTGCAGAAGCACGGGTATGCCAGGTCCTGGCGCATCAGCTCCCGCACGTAGCTGAGGTAGATCCGCTCGCGTGCCGACTGCAGGTACGGGCCCCACGGAGCGTCCGCCGACTCGTCAGAGGCGATCCCGAAGTACTCGAAGGCGCGGTCGAACTGGGCGGCCACGCCCTCGACCTCGCGCGACTGGTCGGTGTCCTCGATACGGACGAAGTAGACGCCGCCGGAGCTGTGCGCCACGTCCTTCGCGATGGTCGCGGTGTAGACACCGCCGATGTGCACGAACCCGGTCGGGCTCGGCGCGAACCGGGTGACCTGGGCGCCCTCGGGCAGCTCCCTGGCCGGGTAGTGCGCCTCCCAGTGCGCCGGGTCGGGCAGGTCGGCGGGGAAGAGGGAGTCGAGCAGGGCTCGGTCGAGCATGGCTAACCAGTCTCCAGGGCAGGGGTGATACTCGCCGTCGAGACTATCCGGCCAGCCGAAGTCGCTCAGCCTCCGGACCGGCCGACGGGCCGGCGTCCGGGCCGGCCGCCGCACCGGCGCCTGGCTAGCTGGCCAGCGGGAGCACCTCGAGCTCCGGAGCCATCTCCAGGTAGAGCTCGCCGGGCGCGCTGTCCACGAGGCGAACCGTGCGGGGCATCGAGCGCAGCAGCGTGAGCACCGCCCTGTTCTCCGGCCGGACCGTGGCGTACAGGTTGCGCCGCGCCCAGCGCGGGTCGGCGAGCGCGTGCTCCAGCAGCGCCCTGGCGATCCCCCGGCGCTGCCACGCGTCGGCGACCAGCAGCGCGATCTCCACGTCACCGGTCTCGCCAGGCGCCAGGTTCAGCAGCCCGACCGGCCGGCCGCCGTCCATCGCCAGGAACGCGGTGCCGTCGGCGGGACCGAGCAGCAGTCCCACCAGGGTGAGGTCCGCCGCGTGGTGCACCGGCCTGAAGAACCGCGCGGCCAGCGCCGCCTGACTGCTCCTCGCGGCCAACCGGGCCACCAGCCGGCGCTCGGCGCAGCCGGTGACCTCCAGGATCGCCGGTCGTGTGCGCGTCGCGGCAGTCCGGCCATCCTCTTCTGTCGTCCGGCGGTCCATGGTGGCCTCCAGCTGAGTTCCACATTGCTACTGTGCCCATCAGCATGGTCCGCTGGGTTTCGATGCGCAACTGACCAGGCGTATGATGAGTGTCATGCCAGCCGTCATGGACCCTCGACAGCTCGAGAGCTCGGTGTGCTCGATCGCCCGCACGATGGAGCTGATCGGCCACCCGTGGACCCTGCTGGTGCTGCGTGACATGTTCAACGGGGTCCGCCGGTTCGACGAGCTCGCCGAGCACCTCGGCATCGCCCGCAACGTGCTGACCAGGCGACTCACCGGTCTGGTCGACGCGGGTCTCGTCGAAAAGGTGTCCTACCGCGAGCCGGGCCAGCGGGCGCGCCACGAGTACCGCCTCACCGAGTCCGGCTGGGCGCTGCGCCCGGTCCTGATCGCCGTCATGACCTACGGCGACGCGCACCTGGCCGGACCGGAGGGCCCACCGCTGCGGGTCGAGCACGCCGGCTGCGGCGGTGAGGTCACCGTGCAGCTGACCTGCGAGCACGGCCACAC
>DATAYB010000166.1:0-7010 GCA_036272795.1 Pseudonocardia sp. | reverse complement strand
CGTCGCGGGTACGGAGGGCGAGCACCGGATCAGCGCCGTCCGGCTCGACAACGGGCGGGCACTGGACTGCGACCTGCTCGCCGTCTCCGGTGGCTGGAACCCGGTCGTGCACCTGTTCAGCCAGGCCAGGGGCACGCTGCGGTGGGAAGAGGAGCGCGCCGCGTTCGTGCCGGCCGCCACCGTCGACGGACTGGCCGTGGTGGGCGCCGCGAACGGCACGCGTGACCTCGCCGGGTGCCTGGCCGAGGGCGCCGACGCCGGCATCGAGGCGGCCGAGGGCTCCGGGTACCCGGGTACGCGGCCCGAGCTGCCGGCCGTGGCCACTCGCCAGGCCGCCCCGGACCGGCCGGTGTGGCTGGTGCCGGCGGAGGGCGAGCCGGGCGGCTGGCGGGACCACTTCGTGGACCTGCAGCGCGACGCCACGGTGGCCGACGTGTGGCGGGCCACCGGGGCCGGCATGCGCTCTCCTGAGCACGTCAAGCGGTACACGACCATCGGCACCGGGCAGGACCAGGGGCGTACCTCCGGGGTGGTCGCGAACGGGGTGATCGCCGCCGCGCTGGGGCTCGCCTCGCCCGGTGAGCTGGGCACGACCACCTTCCGTGCGCCGTACACGCCGGTCTCGTTCGCGCTGATGGCCGGCCGCAACCGGGGCGAGCTGCACGACCCGGTGCGCACCACGGCGGTCCACCCGTGGCACGTGGCCGCCGGCGCGGAGTTCGAGAACGTCGGCCAGTGGAAGCGGCCCTGGTACTACCCCCAGGACGGCGAGGACCTGCACGCGGCGGTGCTGCGCGAGTGCCGGGCCGCGCGCACCGGGGTCGGCATGATGGACGCCACCACCCTCGGCAAGATCGACATCGTCGGCCGCGACGCCGGGGAGTTCCTGAACCGGATCTACACCAACGCGTTCGCCAAGCTCAAGGTCGGCTCGGCGCGCTACGGCGTGATGTGCAAGGCCGACGGCATGGTGTTCGACGACGGTGTGACGATCCGGCTGGCCGAGGACCACTTCTACATGACCACCACCACGGGCAACGCGGCCCACGTGCTGGACTGGCTGGAGGAGTGGTCACAGACGGAATGGCCGGAGCTGGACGTCACCTTCACCTCGGTCACCGAGCAGTGGGTGACGATCGCCGTGGTCGGCCCCCGGTCGCGCGCCGTGGTGTCGGCGGTGGCCCCTGGGTTGGCCTGCTCCGCCGAGGACTTCCCGTTCATGACCGTGCGGGACGCCGTCCTGAGTAACGGGGTGCCGGCCCGGATCGCTCGCGTGTCCTTCTCCGGCGAGCTGGCGTACGAGATCAACGTGGCCAGCTGGCACGGCCTGGCGACCTGGGAGACCGTGTTCGCCGCCGGGCGGCCCCACGGCATCACCCCGTACGGCACGGAGACGATGCACGTGCTGCGCGCGGAGAAGGGGTTCCCGATCGTCGGCCAGGACACCGACGGCACGGTCACCCCGGAGGACCTGGGCATGAGCTGGGTCGTCTCCACCCGCAAGGACTTCGTCGGGCGCCGCTCGCTGGCCCGGCCGGACACCGCGCGGACCGACCGCAAGCACCTCGTGGGCCTGCTCCCGGTGGACCGGGGGGCGCTGCTGCCGGAGGGTGTGCAACTGGTGGCCGAGGGGGTGGCCGTCACCCCGGAGGTGGGGCCGGTGCCGATGCTCGGGCACGTCACGTCCAGCTATCACAGCGCGGCGCTGGAGCGAACGTTTGCATTGGCACTGCTCAAGAACGGCCGGCACCGGATCGGTGAGACCGTGCTGGCCCCGCTGGGCGACCGGACCATCGCCGCGACGGTCACCGAACCGGTGTTCTACGACAAGGAGGGAGCCCGCCGTGACGGTTGAGCAACTCAGCCCCGAGGTGCGACACAGCCCGCTCGAAGGCTGGCGGGCGGGCCGGCCGGACGGGGTCGGGCTCGCCGAGCTGCCCTACCTGTCCATGGTGAACCTGCGGGTGGACCCGGCCGGCCCGGTGGCCGCGCGGATCGCCGCGCTGCTGGGCGCCGAGCTGCCCACCGAGCCGAACACGGTGGCGACCTCGCCGGCCTGGTCGGTGCTCTGGCTGGGACCGGACGAGTGGATGGTCGTGGGGCAGGACGGGGCCGCGCCGGACCTGGTGGAGCTGCTGCGCGGGCTGCTGGCCGGCCAGCGGGGCTCGGCGGTCGACGTCTCGGCCAACCGGACCACGATCGAGCTGGCCGGCCCGTTCGCCAGGGATGTGCTCGAGCAGGGCTGCCCGGTGGACCTGCACCCCCGCGCGTTCGGACCGGGCCGCTGCCTCCAGACCATGCTGGCCAGGGCGCAGGTCGTGATCTGGCGGCCGCCCGGGCCGGCGACGGGGGAGGTGTTCCGCGTGCTGGTGCGCGGGTCGTTCGCCGGCTACCTGGCCGCGTGGCTGGCCGACGCCGCCGGGGAGTGCTGGGCGGGCGCGCCGAGGTGATCAGCGTCTTCGACCTGTTCTCGATCGGCATCGGGCCGTCCTCGTCCCACACGGTCGGCCCGATGCGGGCGGCGCTGCGCTTCGTGGAGCGGCTGGCCGCCGACGGAGAGCTCGATGCGGTGGCGCGGGTGCGGTGCGAGCTGTTCGGCTCGCTCGGCGCGACCGGCCACGGCCACGGTTCCCCGGCGGCGGTGCTGCTGGGGCTGGCCGGCGAGCGGCCGGAGACCGTGGACACCGAGGCGGCACCTCGGCGGGTCGCGGCGGTGAGGGAGAGTGGCCGGCTGCGGCTGGGTGCCGGTGGCCCTGAGGTCGAGTTCAACGAGGCCGAGGACCTGGTGCTGCACCGGCGGCGCACCCTGCCGCTGCACCCCAACGGCATGCTGTTCCAGGCCCGTTCGGCCAGCGGGGAGCTGCTGGCCGAGCGCACCTACTACTCGGTCGGCGGGGGCTTCGTGCTGGACGACCCGGCCGGCCAGCCCGCCCGGATCGTGCCGGACGCTACGCCCGTGCCGTACCCGTTCCGCACGGCCGCCGACCTGCTGCTGCACTGCGCCGAGACCGGGTTGCCGGTCAGTGGGGTGATGCTGGCGAACGAGCTGGCGGTGCGCCCCGAGGTGGAGGTGCGGGACGGGCTGCTGCGGATCTGGCGGGTGATGGAGGCCTGCGTGGCGCGTGGCTGCGAGCGCGACGGCGTGATGCCCGGTGGGCTGCGCGTGCGCCGGCGGGCGGCGGACCTGTACCGGCGGCTGTGCGCGGAGGGCGGCAGCGCCGACCCGCTGCAGGTGATGGACTGGGTGTCGCTGTACGCGCTGGCCGTGAACGAGGAGAACGCCTCGGGTGGTCGGGTGGTCACCGCGCCGACGAACGGGGCGGCGGGCATCGTGCCGGCGGTACTGCACTACTACAAGCGCTTCGTGCCCGGGGCGTCCGACGACGGCGTGGTCCGGTTCCTGCTCACTGCGGGTGCCATTGGGACGATCTACAAGGAGGGCGCCTCCATCTCCGGCGCCGAGGTGGGCTGCCAGGGCGAGGTGGGCTCGGCGTGCTCGATGGCCGCCGGTGCGCTGTGCGAGGTGCTCGGCGGCACTCCGCGCCAGGTGGAGAACGCGGCGGAGATCGGTATGGAGCACAACCTGGGACTCACCTGTGACCCGGTCGGCGGGCTCGTGCAGATCCCGTGCATCGAGCGCAATGCGATGGGTTCGATCAAGGCAATCAACGCGGCCAGGATGGCGCTGCGCGGCGACGGAACGCACGTGGTCAGCCTCGACAAGGTGATCAAGACAATGCGCGAGACCGGCGCGGACATGAAGGTCAAGTACAAGGAGACCTCGCGGGGCGGCCTCGCGGTGAACGTCATCGAGTGCTGATCAACCTGCTGATCTTTCCGTTCTTCAAACATTTCGTGTGACCTGCCACACCCGTGCGCGGGAATGGCGCGACGGGCCAGCGCTCCTGAGAACTTTTGGCTTTTCTTAGAAAGGTAAGCCTTCCCTTAGCAACACGCGCGCTATTGAATGCTGCTGAGCTGTAGGGCGAGCAGGGAGTGCGGGGATGCACGTCAGAGAAGCACTGATCATTGCGCTGCGGAGCATGGGAGCTGCCCGGCTGCGTACGGCACTGACCATGCTGAGCATCATCACCGGCGTGACGGCGGTGATCGTGCTCGTCGGACTGGGCGACGGCATGAGGACGTCCTTCGACAAGCAGATGGGGGACCTGGCGGCCGGCATCACCATCGCCCAGTCGACCGCTGAGGTACCCGGCGGCAACGGCGCGCGCAACCTCAACGACGACGACCTCGCGGCACTGGCCAAGGCGCCGGACATCACCGACCTGACGCCGCTGCTGACCGGCGTCGGCGTGCTGCACTACGGCAGCAACCCCTACAGCGCGACCCTGGTCGGCACGTCGGTCGGCTGGCTGAGGATCCGCAACCGGGAGCTCGAGTACGGCCGCTTCTTCACCGACGAGGAGTACCGCTCGAAGGCCAAGGTGATCGTGATCGGCACCAGGGCCGTCAACTACCTGTTCGGGGGCAACGGGGCGGCCGCGGTCGGCTCGAACATCAAGGTCGACCGGGGAACCTTCAAGGTCATCGGAGTGCTGCGGACCGCGGGGGACCAGGACAACTACGGGGTCATGCCGATGACGACAGCGCGGGCCGACGTCTGGGGCGTGGGCGCGGGCGGGAACTACCTCAGTGGTATCGGCGTGATGGCGACCAACGTCGACCGCGTGCCGGCCGCCGTGAACGAGATCGAGTCCATCCTCGACAAGCAGCACAGCATCCGGGAGGCCGGCTACCGCGACTACAGCGTCACCGCGCTGATCAACCAGATGGAGGACACCGACCAGTACCTGGCCGTCCTGACGTGGTTCGCCGTCGGGGTGGCCGGCATCTCGCTGTTCGTCGGGGCGCTGGGCGTCACCAACATCATGCTCGTCACCGTCACCGAGCGCACCAGCGAGATCGGCATCCGCAAGGCCATCGGTGCGCGTCGCAGCGCGATCATGAAGCAGTTCCTGATCGAGTCGATGACCCTGTCCAGCCTCGGTGGGTTGGGTGGCGTGGGCCTCGGCATCGGCCTGACCCTGGCGGGCGCGGTACTGATCCCGGAGTACGCACCGCGCTTCGGCGCCCCGCAGGTGTCCCTGCCCGCCGTGCTGCTGGCGTTCGCCGTCAGCCTGGTCATCGGCTTCGTGGCAGGTGGCTACCCCGCGCTGCGCGCCTCCCGCCTGCACCCGATCGACGCCCTGCGCTACTAGGGCGCCGCCCACGCCCTCGGACCGCGCACCGCCGCCCGCCCAGCCAGTGTCGGTGCCTTGTCAGCTGGGCGCCGCTGTGCGCGCTGGCGGCCGCCGTGTCACTTTGCATACCGGGCCTTCACTTCGCACGGTGTGCGGAGTATGCGAAGTGGCAGCACGGCGTGCGAAGTGGCGGCGCGGTATGCGAAGTGCGGGCCGCTCGACGTGCGGCGGCCGCCGCAGTGAGGCGTGTGCGGCGCGTATTTCGGGCGGCGTACCCGGCGCTGGTCAGTCGGCCAGGTGGGCGGCCACCCAGTCGTGGAACGCGCTGATGTGGTGCTCGCTGGGGACCAGGACGCCCCCGCCCGCGTACATGCGGGACGTCATGGACAGCTGGCAGCGCTCGCAGGCGTCGAAGTCCTGCTGGTTGACACGGTGGAAGAGCTCCACGGAGTTGGTGACGTCGGCGCCGCTGGTGACGACGTCGGGGGCGTAGAGCCAGTCGCACTCGACGATCGTGCGGTCGGCGGCCATCGGGTACATCCGGTGGAAGATCACGTGGTCCGGCACCAGGTTGATGAAGACCTGCGGGTTCACGGTGATCGCGTAGTAGCGCCGGTCGTGCGAGTCGTCGACGGTGGGCAGCTTCGGGAAGCTCGCGCTGCCGTCGATCGTGAAGCCCTGGATGTTTTCGCCGAACTCCGCGCCGTGTCCGACGTAGTACTGGGCCGCGTAGCCGTCGGCGAACTCGGGCAGCACCTCGGTGAGCTCGGGGTGGATCGTCGCGCAGTGGTAGCACTCCATGAAGTTCTCGACGATGAGCTTCCAGTTCGCCTTGACGTCGTAGACGACCCGGCGGCCGAGCACGAGGTCGTCGACGCCCCAGGCGTCCACCGTGGTGGGGTCGCCGAGGCGTTCGGTGACCGCGCCCATCACGGTGTCGGCGAAGCTGGGCGGCTCGTCGGCGAGGCAGACCCAGGCGGTGCCGAGCCATTCGCGCAGGTGCACGCGGCGCATGCCGTACTCGACCCGGTCCACGTCGGCCATGGCGTCCAGGTTCGGCGCGGCGATGAGCTTGCCGTCCAGGCCGTAGGTCCAGGCGTGGTAGGGGCAGCGCACGGCGTTGCGGACCGAGCCGGACTCCTCCGTGCACAGCCGGGCGCCCCGGTGACGGCAGACGTTGAGGAAGGCGCCGAGGTTGCCGCGCCGGTCGCGGACGAGCAGCACGCTCTCGCGCCCGACCTGCACGGTGCGGAAGGCGCCGGGCTTGGGCATGTCGGCGGTGCGGGCGCCCGCGAACCAGGTGGCCTCGAAGATCCGGGCCTGCTCGAGGGCGAAGACGGCCGGGTCGGCGTAGTGCTCGCCGGGCGGGGTGGCGACCAGGCTCGCCGGCAGGGTCGCTGCCGGTCCGGCCGGGTTGGGGCTGGTGGGCGGCGCCGTGGTGGTGTCCACGAGGCTGGTGGGCAGCGCGGTGTTGGTGTCCACAGGGTCCCCTTTTTGGGCTGGCGGGTCGGACGGGGTGGCGCGGGCGGTGCGGTCGGGACGGGCGAGGTCGGGTCAGACGGTGGCGGTGGCCCGGGCGGCCAGCTCGCGCCGCCACTTGCCGAACGGCCTCGGCCGGTTCATCGCGAACACCGCGACGGGCTCGCCGGCGCGGCGGTAGAGCGCCAGGAAGTTGCGCGAGTCGACGTCGCCCTCGACGATCTCGACCTCGTCGCCCTCCACCTGGTGGCCGGCGAACTGCAGCCGCGACTCGTACTGGTCGGACCAGAAGTAGGGCACCTCGTGGTCCGTCGAGACGGTGGCCGGCCG
>DATAYB010000165.1:0-15276 GCA_036272795.1 Pseudonocardia sp. | reverse complement strand
CGGGCGGTCCAGCACGCGGAGGCCCAGACTGTGCCGTCGGTGTGCGGGTCGGCCTGCCCGCCTCGGAAGTCGGCCATCGTGCGGAGTGGCTGCAGCGCGCGCCGGCCGGGGTCGTTGGTGGCGAGGTGGCCGCGGTGCCAGCCGTAGATGTCCGACTGGTCGAGCATGATCGCGGTGAACCAGTCCGCCGTGCCCTCGTCCAGGGCGACCTTCTTGTTGGTCTGACCGTCCGCCGGCCGGAGCCGGTTGAGCCGGAAGTCGGCCGTGTGCCGTGTCAGGTGGTGGCCGATCTCGTGGTAGATGATCGCCAGGTTGTGCGCGGGTGCCGCGTAGTAGGGCGTGCTGTCCTCGGCGGGCGCGAAGCCGCTGCCGCCGCCCAGGTGGACCTCGCCCGTCGGCCGGACGCCGCCCGGCTCTGGCTCGTCGTACTGGCGCGCGGCAACGCGATAGTGCCCGCCGCCCCACCGGCGTGGGCTCTCGTGCCTGCCGATGCGCACCAGCAGTGGCGGCAGCGGGCGCCCGAGCAGCTCCGCCGCCGTGGTCAGCGCGCGCTGCGTGTGGAACGCGACGTTCGTCAGCCCGAACAGCCGCGCGGACCGGTCGCGCCCCGCGCTGCCCAGCGGGCCGCCACCGGCCGCCGGATCGGCCAGCAGGTCGCCGGGATCGGCCGTGTCGAGTAGCGGGAGGGGCCGCTCGTCGCGCACGATCGCGCCCGGCAGTACCAGCTCGGCCGGACCGAGGGACAGCACGTCCAGCGCCACCGCCGCCAACCGTCCCGGGCCGGGTGGACGTTCCGGCAGGTACGCCGACACCGTGATCATCGCGGCTGACTGTTCATCGCGTTTCCCCCGCTGTTCGAGAAAGCGGGCGCCGGCCCCATTTCCGAACTGTGCCGGGCACGCCCTGTCCCTTCAGCGCAACCAGCCGTGCCGGGCTCCCATTCCGTGCCCAGGCGCGGTTGTGGCGCACGACATAAACAACGGGCACGACCCAATTGCCGTTGACCGACAGTTCGAATGCGCGGTTCGCGATGTATTCGGACTAGCGCTTGAGGAAACCCCGCATGATGGCCATTGCCTCCGGGCTGGCGAGGCGCTCGGTGAAGTGCGTGGACTCGAGCGCCGAGCGTTCGTTGATCCGCTCGTCCGGATAACCGCGCAGCAGGCTCCGGGTCAGGGCCAGTGCGCCGGCCGGCTTCGCGAGCAGCGCTGTCACGCGGGCGTCGACGTGCTCGTGCAGGGCGTCGGCGTCGGGCAGCACGGCGTTGACGAGGCCGAGATCGTGGGCGTACTGGGCGGGAATCCGGTCACCGAACAGCAGCAGCTCAGCCGCACGCTGTGGCCCGACGCGCTGGGGGAGCAGCAGGCTGGACGCGAACTCCGGTACCAGTCCGAGGTCCACGAACGGGGTCTGCAGGTAGCTGCGGGCGGTGGCGTAGACCAGGTCGCAGTGCAGCAGCAGGGTGGCGCCGATCCCGACCGCCGGCCCGTCCACGGCGGCGACCAGCAGTGGCCGCGCGCGCAGCACGGCGTGCTGGAACCGCGTGACCGGGGCGTCCTGGTCCGCCGGCCGCGCGCCGGCCTGTTCCACCGAGCTGACGAAGTCGGCGAGGTCGTTGCCGGCGGTGAAGCTGCCGCCCGAACCGGTGAGCACGACCACCCGGACGTCGCTCTCCGAGTCGAGCGTGGTCAACGTGTCGGCCAGCCCGTCGTACATGTCGTTGGTGAGCGCGTTGCGCTTGCCGGGCCGGTCCAGGGTGATCGTTACCAGACCTCGCTCACCTCGTTCGACGAGTAGGTCGGTCTGTCCGATCTCCGGAGCGGCCATGGTCGGGACTCCCTTCGCTGGAGGGCGAAGGTCCCCGGGGTAGCGACCCCGGCGGTGACGGTCGGCGACCGGCCAACGCCCCTGTCTCAGCACGCTAGCGCTCTGGGTCTCGACATGCAACTCAGCTGGGTATGGTGATGCGCCGGACGGCGGTGCCGGGGATGATCAAACGCAGTGGATCGAGGCCGGTCGGGGTGGGTCAGGCGAAGTGGTCCTGCTCGAACAGTGCTGACATGAGCGCCTGATCCGCGGTGGGCAGGGTGCTGCGGAGCAGGCCGAGCCCGTGCACCCGCAGGACCTCGACGACGAGCAGGGGAGTGGGTTCGGACAGCTCGACGACCACGGCGGCCTCGCCGGACCGCAGGCCGTCGGCGGTCTCCAGCGCGAGGGACTCGTCCAGCTTCTCCGGAACTGGCGGGCCCCGGTGCAGCTCGACGAGGTCGACCGGGCCGCCGTGCATGAGCAGCGCGGACAGCGCGAGCCAGGCTCCCCAGTGTCGCTGCGGGTACGGCGAGAGCGCCTGGCGGACCCGGCGGCGACCCTTCCGGTCCTGCCATACGATCGCCACGGCCCGCGCGCAGAGGAACCCGTCGTGGATCGCCGCCGCCAGGTGGTCACAGCCCGCCATCGCCGACTGGTACGTCCGGTACCGCACCGCGACGAGCTCGGCCATGGTGACTCCGTCGACGGTGGCAGCGAGTGATGGTCGCCAACAGACTATGTCTGACCCGGCATCCTGACAACAGGTGATACCACAAAGGGATGAAGCTGTTCCGGCAGGTCACGGCCCTGTGCGTGGGTCTGGTAAGCAAAAGGCCCGGCGCGCAGTGGCTAGTGCCCGCCGGACCGGGCGGGCCCTCCGGTCAGCTCACGGGTCCGCTCCCCGGGGTCGGCGCCCTCGGACCCGGCGCCGAACGTGGCGTCGGCCCGCGTGTCGGACTCCGTCCGTGAGGTGACCGGCTCACCATCGACCACGGCGCCCTCGTTCGTCGCGCCGCTGGCCGGGGGGTCGGCGGGAGCCGGCTGAGCGGGCTCGTCGTGCGGCTCGGGCTTGCGCATCATGAACGCCAGCCCGAGCCCGACCACGGACAGCCACGCGCAGATCAGGAACACGTTGCTGTAGGCCTGGCCGACCACCTCGCCCTGTAGCTGCAGGTAGTACCCGTAGAGCCCGCTGGTGCCCTGGTCGGCGGCCTGCTGCAGCTGGGGCACGGCGGCGGCGCGGGTGACCAGCGCCGAGCGGTCCGACATCAGCTGGTGCTGCTGGCTGGTGGCCAGCACCGTCATTGCGGCGAGGCCGAGCGAGCCGGACACCCGCTGCGCGATGTTGTTCACCGGGCTGCCCGAACTGGTGAACTCCGGGGGGATGGCCGACAGGCCGGCCGTCATGATCGGCATCAGGGCCAGCGCGTTGCCGACCGCCCGGATGACCGTCCACAGGATGACCTCGCCCTGGGTCATGTCCGGGTTGATGCCGCACAGCAGGAAGCCGCCCCAGCAGGCGATGGCGAGCCCGAACACAGCCGGCCAGCGCGGCCCGAACTTGTCGTAGAGCTTGCCTGCGACGGGCATCAGCAGGGCCATCGAGAGCGCTTCCGGCATGAGGATGAGCCCGGTGCGCAGCGGTTGGATGCCCTGGCTGGTCTGCATGAACAGCGGCAGGTAGAACAGGATCGAGTTCAGGCCGATGGACAGGATGGATATCAGCAGCAGCGAGTTCACGAACGGCCAGATCTTGAACACCCGCAGGTCCAGCAGGGGTTCGTCGATCTCCGACTCGATCACCACGAACAGCGCGAGGCTGAGCACGCCGGCGGTGATCAGCATGAGCACGCGGTAGCCGGTCCAGCCCCAGGACTGGCCTTCCGAGAACGCCAGCAGCAGTGCGAACAGGCCGAACGCGATGGTCAGGAAGCCCCACCAGTCCATCGGGCGCTTCGAGGTCGCACCGATCTTGGGCAGCAGCAGCATGCCGGCGATCGCGCCTGCCACGCCGATCGGGGCGTTGATGAAGAAGATCAGCCGCCAGTTCACGTACTCGACCAGGTAGCCGCCGAGCGTCGGGCCGATGGCAGGGCCGAAGATGATGCCGAGGCCGTAGATCCCCATCGCCGAGCCCATCTGGTCCCTGGGCACGATGGTGTAGAGCATCGTCAGGCTCACGACCGGGATGACGCCGCCCGGGATCGCCTGCAGGATCCGGAACACGATCATGCTGTTCAGGTCCCATGCCATTCCGCACAGCGCCGAGGCGGCGGAGAAGCCGACCAGGCTGACCAGGTACACGCGGGTGGCGCCCAGCCGGTCGCCGAGCCAGCCGCAGAGTGGCACCACGATGCCCAGGGCCAGGGTGTACGCGGTGACGATCCACTCGATGTCGTCGCTGGAGGCACCGAAGTCGCGCTGCATGGTCGGGATCGCAACGTTCACGATCGTGGTGTCCAGCACCGACATGAACATGCCGACGATCAGCACGAGCAGTGGGATCAGCCAGCCCCGGCCGGCGTCGGTCGCCGAGGTCGGCCCGGCGGTTGCCGGGCCCGCGGACATGACCTCCATGGCGTTCCTCTCGGCCGGAGCTGCACGCTCGTCCCGGTGTGGCAGTGGGATGGGATGAACCCGAAACGTGGGTCACCCACCCGTCCGTGTACAGGGTGCCTCACGGGAAGTCCGTAGTCGAGATAATAATTCTGCGGCTCACCTTTCACTGCAACTCCGGTAACACGGTGTTCGGCTTCTGCCTGGCGAAGGTGAGGTCGGACGCGACGGCGATCCCGATCATGACTTAGCTGTAGTTCGGACAGTTACGTCTTTTAGTGAGCCTTCAGTTACCATGTCGCCATGGAATGGTCAGCAACCGCGCGGTACCGGTTGCCCGGCGCGCCCGGCGGGCTGGGTTTCGTCCAGGATCTGCTCAACACCAGGACGACGCGCCGAGGCACCCAGCCGGACCTGTTGGCCGAGCTGCCCTCGGCCCAGCGCTGGCTGGACGACTCACTCGCCCGCTGGTCGGTGGAGAGCGGTGTGGCGCAGGCTCCGGTCGTACTCGAGGACGGCGACCTCGACAAGCTCCGTGATCTGCGTGCTGACCTGCACGTTCTGGTCAGTCAGGCGGGTCGCGACGGCGCCGGTCCGGCGATCCCGTCGGCGACCCTGGGGGCGCGGGCGATGCCCGACGGCGAGGTGGTGTTGGAACCGCGCGGCGAGGGCTGCCGCCGCCTCGCGGGCCTGGTGTTGATCGAGCTGTTCAATGCGCAGCACACGGACGCGTGGCGGCGGATCAAGGTTTGCCGCAACGAGCGGTGCGGGGTGTCGTTCTTCGATCGGTCGCGCAACAACAGCGGCGTCTGGCACGACGCCCGGGTCTGCGGCAACGCGGCCAACCTGCGTGCCTCGCGGGCCCGCAAGCGGCAGAGCCAGCTGGCGGTTGCCCGGGACGTACTGACGCCGGAAGCGGCAGCCGAAAGCTCCTGAGGCGAGGTCACCGGTCGTCGCGCCGGCGACCGGCAGTGGTCAGGCGGACCGGGACTGCAGCGGGGTGGCCAGTACCTCGTCGGCGAGCCGGGGGATGAGCGCGTCGGCGCTGAAGCGGTAGCCGAAGTCGGCATAGGCGTTCAGCTCGCGGCTCATGAGCTCACCGACCGCGCCGGGAAAGGCTCGTCGGGCGTGCAGGGCCGCCGTGCGGTAACGCAGCATGTCCCTGGCCGCGAGCGCGTCGGCGTCGCCCTTGGCCCGTGGCGTACCTGGGTAGATGTGCAACGTCATCGCGACCTCCTCGGTAGTGGCCCGGTCGGATTCCGATGCCCGATATGACTTAATCGTACCGATCTGAGATCTGTCATATGTGTGTTCCCGGGCACGCCGAACGGACCGGCCGACTCAGACGGACGTCGCGACTCTGGCCGCGGCTGCGACCCGCGGTCAGTCCCCGGTGCGCGCCGCCAGCGAACCCAGCAGGGTCTGCCACCACTCGGCTAGGCGCTGCTGGAAGGCGAAGAGTGGGAACCCGTGCCGGGCGGCGTGCTCCTGGGGAATGCCGTCCCAGCCGATGTGCTCGACGACAACGCGGGTGCCCTCGTCGACCGGCTCGAAGCGCACGTGCACCTCTGTCTCGCGATCGGGCGGGAACGACGCCGCCCGCCAGCTGAGCACGAGCCGCTCGGGCGGTTGCCACACCCGCACCCGCCCGATCTCGAACTCGTCACCGTCGGCGTACGTCTCCAGCACCCGCCCGCCGGGGTGGGGTTCGATGGCCAGGCGGCCGTCGCCGCGGTCGGTGAGCCGGAACAGCGGGTTCGGTAGCCACCACTGGCCGATCTCGGCGGTGAAGGCCTCGAAGACGCGGGTGGGCGGCGCCGCGATGCGCAGCGCTACCAGTACCCGGGAGCTCACAGGTCACGCTCCACGTGCGCCTTGAGGGCTGTGAGCTGCTCGGCCCAGCCCTGTTCGACGGCGTCGAGCCAGCAGCGCAGCCCGGCGGTGGCACCCGAGCGCAGCGCGTAGATCCGGACGCGGGCGTCGAACTCGGGGCTCGTCTCCTCGACGACCTCGCAGTCGCGCAGCACCTTGAGGTGGCGGCTCATGACCGACGGGCTGACCGCGAGCTCGGCGGCTAGCTCACCGGCGCGGCGGGGGCGCTCGCGGAGCAGCTCCACGACCCGGCGCCGGGCCGGGTCCGCCAGTGCCGCCAGGGTCCGGTCGAGCGGATCGGGCACGGCCGCCCCGGCGCTCACGCCCAGCTCGGCGCGTCGATCTTCATGCCGATCGCCGCCTCGGCCTCGGCCCTGGTGACGTCCCGGATGTGGCGCGCGAACGTCCACACGTGGCCCTCGGGGTCGACCGCCCGGTAGGTGCGGGCGCCGTAGAACTGGTCCTCGGGCTCGGCGGCGATGCCGGCGCCCTCGGCCCTGGCGCGGGCACAGTGGGCGTCGAGGTCACCGGTCAGCTCGACGTGCGCACTCTGTGTGTTGACCCCGCCGATCGAGGCCGGGCTGCGGGTCCACTCGGCCCACTCACCACCGATCATGATCCGGCCCCGCCCCTCGACCGCCATCTCGTAGTGGCACATGTGGGGCGCATCCTCGGGTCCCTCGATGGCCATGGTGACCTCGAAGCCGAAGGCGCGGGTGAGCCAGTCCAGCGCCGCCCTGGGGTCGCGGTAGAACGCTGCGACGATGAAGGTCGAACTGTCCATCGGGAGTCCTTTCTCCGTATCGGAAATAGTTTCCAATTACGGAAAGGATCTGTCAAGCCTCCCTCCCGAGGAGCTACCCCGAGGTGAGAGCGACCGCCCGGTTCGAGCCGACGTAGTTCTCGGCGAGCACGGTCCGCGCGGCGAGGCTGTCGACCACGGTGCGCAGCTCGGCGTGGGCCAGGCGTTGCTCGACAGGGTCGTCGGACGCATGCATCAGTCGGGTCAACCAGCAGGAGAAGTACTGCGCCCACCAGACGTGCCGCAGGCACTGCTCGGAGTAACGCGAGGCCAGCCGATCGTCGCCGTGCAGGACCAGCGCGGCGAGTGCCGGCGCGAGCACCCGGACGTCCCGGACGGCGAGGTTGAGACCCTTCGCGCCGGTCGGGGGCACGATGTGCGCGGCGTCGCCGGCCAGGAAGAGCCGGCCGTGGCGCATCGGCTCGGCGACGAACGCCCGGATCGGGGCCACCGAGAACTCGACGATCGGGCCCTCGCGCAGCGTCCAGCCGTCGTCGGTGGCGAGCCTGCGGTGCAGGTGGGCCCAGATGCGCTCGTCGGGCCACTCCGCGCGGGAGGCACGTGGTTCGACCTGCAGGTACAGCCGGGACAGGGTGGGGGAGCGTGGGCTCAGCATGCCGAGCCCGTCGGCGTGGCGCGAGTAGATGACGTGCTCGGAGGACGGCGGTACCTCGGCCATCACCCCGAGCCAGGCGTACGGGAAGTCCCGCTGCAGGCCGCGCAGCGTGGCACCGGGGATGGCCTGACGGCCGACCCCGTGGAAACCGTCGGCGGCGACGACGGCGTCGGCGTGGAGAGTGTGGCTCCGGCAGCCGTGCCGGTAGATGACGCTGGGCCGGTCCGTGGTGATGCCGTCGACGGCGGTGACCTCCGCCTCGAAGAGCAACGGTTCGTGCTGGCGGTCGGCCCGCAGCGCGATCAGGTCCTTGACGATCTCCTGCTGCCCGTAGACCGTCATCGGGGCGCCGGCCAGCGTGAGGATGTCGATGAGGTGGCGCTCGCCGTCCAGCCGCAGCTCGAAGCTGTTCTCACGCAGGGCCTCCGCCGCCAGCCGGTCGCCTGCGCCGAGCTCGTGCAGCAGCTCGACGGTGCCCTGCTCCAGCACGCCGGCCCTGATCCTGGCCTCCACGTAACGGCGGTCCCTGGCCTCCAGCACGACGCTGTGCACCCCGAGCCGGTGCAGCAGCTGCGCCAGGAACAACCCGGCCGGCCCCGCGCCGATGATCGCCACCTGGGTGCGCCGCTCGGTGGGTGCGGTGGTCATCGGGCGGCCGGCGTGAGCTGGGCGTCGAGGTCGGCCAGTACCCGGTAGCAGGCCAGCACGGCGGGCACGCTCGACTCCGGCGTCCGGCCGCCCAGGATCGCCGCGACGAACTCGCGGTCCTGGCCCTCGATACCGTTGCCGGGCACACCGACCCCGGACAGGTCGACCGGCTCGCCGTGCCCGGTCTCGAGGTCGTCGTAGCGCGCGAGGTAGGTGCCGGTGTCGCCGATGTAGCGGAACACGCTGCCGAACGGGCCGTCGTTGTTGAAGCTCAGCGCGAGCGTGCACAGGGCGCCCCCGTCGGCGCGCAGCTGGATCGACATGTCCAGCGGGATGCCGAGGCCCGCGTCGGTGGGGCCGGCGAGCACGTGCGCAGCCACCACCTCCTGCCCGGTCTGGAAGCGGAGCAGGTCGACGGTGTGCGCGGCGTGGTGCCAGAGCAGGTTGTCGGTCCAGTCCCGGGGTTCGCCGAGCGCGTTCAGGTTGCTCCGGCGCAGGAAGAAGGTCTGCACGTCGAGGTGCCGCAACGTCAGGTGTCCGGCCCTGATCCGGTCGTGCACCCAGCGGTGTGACGGGTTGAACCGGCGGGTGTGCCCGACCATGCACACCAGGCCGGACCGCCCGCCGGCCTCGGCCGCCTCGGCGACCCGCACCGCGCCGGCGAGGGTGTCCGCCAGCGGGATCTCCACCTGCACGTGCTTACCGGCCCCCAGTGCGGCGACGGCTTGCTCGGCGTGCAGCGGTGTCGGGGTGGCGAGCACGACGGCGTCAACGTCCGGCCGGTCCAGCACCCTGCGCAGGTCGGTCTCCACGTGGGCGATGCCGTATCGCTTCGCGGCGTTCTCGGCCTGCTCGACCCGGGTGCTCACGACGGCGACGACCTCGGCCTCATCGATCACCGACAGGGCGTCGAGGTGCTTGGTACCGAAGGCGCCGGCGCCTACCAACGCGATCCGTACACCGTTCATCGGCCGGGCCACTCCCTTTCGCGGAGCTCTCCCGGAGTTCTCCCGGAGCTCTCCCGCTGCTCTCCCGGAGCGTGCGGACCGGGCCGCCGGAGCATGTCCCGCCGGGTGCGCCGGGCGACCTAGGCTTTCCGTCCTGGGGGAAGAATCTTGGTCCGGCGTGCCAGGGTGGAGGAATGGCGGTGGGCAAGGCGGTGCCGACGAGCACCCAGCGGGCCTTGGCGGTGCTGGACTGTTTCTCGGCCCGGTCGCGGGTACTGACGCTGTCGGAGATCGCGCGCAAGCTCGGCCGGCCGATCTCCTCGACGCACCGCCAGCTGGGCGAGCTGACCCGCTGGGGCGCGCTGGAGCGGGACGAGCGCGGCCGCTACCAGGTCGGGCTGCACCTCTGGGAGATCGGCTCGCTGGCGCCCCGGAGCAACGACCTGCGCCACGCCGCGCTGCCGTTCATGGAGGACCTCTACGAGGTGACCCACGAGAACGTGCAGCTCGCGGTGCTGGACGCGGCGGAGGTGGTGTACGTCGAGCGGCTGTTCAGCCATCACGCGACGCAGATCATCGCGCGGCCCGGCCTGCGACTGCCGTGGCACGTCACCGCGGTCGGCAGGGTGCTGCTCGCGTACGCGGACCCGGCGCTGGTCAACGAGCTGCTGGCGCGGCCGCTGGAGCGGTTCAGCGAGCACACCCAGACCGATCCCGCCGAGCTGCGCCGCGAGCTGGCCAAGATCAGGCGGGCCGGCCACGCCATCACCGTCCGGCAGATGGAGACGGTGTCGATCTCCGTCGCGGCACCCGTGTACGGGCCGGCCGGCGTCGTCGCGGCGCTCTCGGTGATCGTGCCGGCGCGCGGCGCCGACGCCCGCCGCTTCGTCCCCGCCGTCCGGGCCGCGGCGCGCGGCATCTCCCGCCAGCTCGGCGCCACGGCAGGGACCGGCACGCCGAGCGGGCCGGCCGCGGCGACCGACAGGCCCGGGCCGACCGGCAAGCGCGGGCCGGCCGGCCCCGGAGCCGCGACCGGCCCGACCCGGTAGACGCTCCTACCAGCGGTTGTGGACGTGCGGGCGGATCAGCTCGTCGTACACCGCGCGGATCTCGGCGTGCGCGGCGTCGCTGAGCCTGGCCAGCTCGGCGGCGGCGGCGTTGCCGCCGGCCTGCGCGGTGTTGCGGGCCCCAGGGATGACCACGGTGACCGCGGGCTGGTCGATGATCCAGCGCAGCGCGAACTGCGCCATCGTCGCGCCGGCCGGTACCAGCGGGCGCAGCCGTTCGACCGCTTCGAGGCCGACCTCGTAGGGCACCCCGGAGAACGTCTCGCCGACATCGAACGCCGAGCCGTCCCGGTTGTAGTTGCGGTGGTCGTCGGCGCCGAACGTGGTGGCCGCGGTGTAGCGCCCGGAGAGCAGCCCGGAGGCGAGCGGCACCCGCGCGATGATCGCGACGCCCGCCTCGGCCGCCGCCGGTAGTACCCGCTCCAGCGGCTTCTGACGGAATGTGTTGAGGATGATCTGCACGCTCGCGGTGCCGGGCCGGGCAATCGCGGTGAGTGCCTCCTGCACGGTCTCCACGCTGACGCCGTAGGCGGCGATCCGCTGCTCGGCGACGAGCTCGTCGAGCGCGTCGAAGATCTCTTCCCGGGAGTACGCCTCGGTCAGAGGGCAGTGCAGCTGGACGAGGTCCAGGGTGTCCATGCCGAGGTTGGCGCGCGAACGGTCGTTCCAGGCACGGAAGTTGGCGCGGGAGTAGCCCTCGGGAGTCTGCTCGGGCAGCCGGCGGCCCATCTTGGTGGCGACGGTCAGCCCGCTGCGCCCCTTGATGAACTGGCCGACCAGGGTCTCGCTGCGGCCGTCGCCGTAGACGTCCGCGGTGTCCAGGAACGTGACCCCGGAGTCCACGGACGCCTCGAGCAGCGTGAGAGCGTCGGCCTCGCTGACCTGCCCCCAGTCCGCCCCGAGCTGCCAGCAGCCCAGGCCGATCACGCCGACGCCGCGGCCGAGCCTCTTCGCGCTTCGTTTCTCCACAGCCGTTGACACTAGATCGTGACCCTCAGATCGACCAGCCGGCTGCGCGGCTCGCTCGGTATCGCCCACGGGACACTCTTATGTGCTGCCTATGAATCGGCGAACGGTTCGGGCATCGCCCGAGGTCACACGCCCCCTTGCACCCGAACCCCCCTCCCGACACGGGGGTAAACCCCCCTCTTGATTGGGGGTAGCCCCTGCCCGGCGTGGTGCTCGCACCCTCGTTCGAGATCGTCTCCGTCAGCATTCTTGGGGCCATATCAGATGGCCAGTCGGGGGTTAGTCGGTCTGCCGACCGATTGAAGAAGAACTTGCCATCCATGTGCTGAGGGGGTCGTCATGCCGGTCATATCGGTTCCGCAGGACTTCAACGAGGACGAGCTCTATGTCGATCTCCGGTCGATATTCGGTCAATCGCTTTTCCTGAAGTGTGAGGGATTCAACTTCGCCGGCTCGATCAAGCTGAAGGCGGCGGCCGAAATGGTCGAGGGCGCCGAGCGCGAGGGCCTGTTGAACCCGTGGTCCGTGCTGGTCGAGTCGTCGTCGGGCAACCTGGGTGTCGCGCTGAGCATGATCGCCGCGAGCAAGGGCTACAAGTTCATCTGCGTCACGGACTCCCGCTGCAACCTCTCGACCCGCCGTTTGATGGAGGCATTGGGCAGCGAGGTGCACACCGTCACCGAGCCCCATCCGACCACCGGTTTCCTGGGTGCCCGCATCGCCTATGTCCGGGAGCTGTGCGAGTCCGACGAACGCCACGTGTGGCTCAACCAGTACACCAACCCGAACAACTGGAAGGCCCATTACCGGCGTACCGCGCCGGCCATCGCCCGACAGTTCCCCCGGCTGGACGTGCTCTTCGTCGGGGCCGGCACCACCGGGACGCTGATGGGCTGTGCCCGCTACTTCCGGCAGTGGCACCGGCCGGTGCGCATCGTCGCGGTCGACAGCGTCGGCTCGGTGACCTTCGGCGGTCCCGCCGGCCGGCGGATGATCCCCGGCCTCGGCACGAGCGTCCGCCCGGCGCAGCTCGACACGTCCTATGTGGACGAGGTGATCCGGGTCGAGGAGTCGGACACGATCCGGGCCTGCCACCGGTTGGCAGGGCGGGGCTTCCTGTTCGGCGGCTCCACCGGCACCGTGGTCAGCGCCGCGACCCGCTGGCTGGCCCAGCGCGGCGCGCCGGAGCTCACCTCCGTGGCCATCGCCCCCGACCTCGGTGAGCGCTACCTGGACACCGTCTACCAGACGAACTGGCTGCATGACCTCTACGGCGAGGACGTGCTCAGCGCGGACCAGCCCGCCGGTTCCCGGTCGGCCTGACCCCGCCCCGCAGAGCTGGCTGACGGCCACTGCGCAAATGGCCAAGTGATGGCTAAGGAGTACGCGATGAGCGCACTGGGGCAACCCACCCAGGTTGCCGAACACCCGACCGGGCTCACCGAACGCCCGGTCGAGATCGAGGAGCGCCCCGACGCGCCTCGGCTGCCGATCTCGGAGCTGGTCCTGGTCGACCAGCGGGAGGCGCAGGGCTGGCGGGTACGCCGGGGCGAGCGCCTGGACCACATCTTCGAGGAGCGCTGCGACTGGACGCGCCGGTACGGCCCGGCCGGGCAGCTCGCGGTGGACGCCGAGCGGCCGCTGAGCTACGACGAGCTGGACGCCACGGCGAACCAACTGGCCCGCTACCTGCGGCTGCACGGCGCAGGCGCCGGCGACCGGATCGGGCTGCTGTTCGACCGGCCGGCGGACTCCTACGTCGGCATGCTGGCGGTGCTGAAGATCGGCGCCGCGTTCGTGCCGATGGACGTGACCTCCCCGGCGCGCCGGCTGGCCCACATCGTGACGGACGCCGGTGTGCGCACCGTGCTGTCGGTGTCGCGGGTGGCCGCCCGGCTGCGGGCCGTCCAGCTGATGGCCGGTGTCGGCGCCGAGCTGGTCAGCCTGGACAGGGCCGCGCCCCTGATCGAGGAGCAGGACGCGCGCCGGCTGATCGACGCCGAGCGGGGCGCGCTGGACGACCAGCTCGCCTACATCAGCTACACCACCGGCCCGGACGGCCAGCTGCGCGGGGTGCTGGTCGACCACCGGAGCATCTGCAACTTCGTCAAGGTCGCCGCCGAGGTGTGCGGCATGCAGCCGGGGGACCGCGTCTACCAGGGTGTGCCGGTCGCCTACGACCGCTCGATCCTCGAGACGTGGGTGCCGTGGTTCTGCGGCGCAACCCTGGTGCCCGCACCGACCGGCGCGCGGCCGAGGGCGCGCGAGCTGTCCGAGCTGCTGCGGGCGCGCCGCGTCACCGTGCTGTCCGGCCCGCCGGAGTTGCTGGCCGGCATCGAGGGCGAGCTGCCCCACCTGCGGTTGCTGATCGTCTCGGGGCGCGGCTGCCCCGCCGCGCTGGTCACCCGGTGGCACCGGCCCGGCCGGCGGCTGCTGCACGTCTACGGGCCCACCGAGGCGACCGTCGCCGCCATCTGGACCGAGCTGCACCCCAGCCGGCCGACCACCCTCGGCGTGCCGCTGCCCACCTACAGCACGGTCGTGCTGGACGTCGCGGACCCGTACCGCGCCCTGCCGCACGGTGAGATCGGCGAGATCGGGATCGCCGGGATCGGGCTCGCCCGGGGCTACCTGGACCGCGAGCTCACCGAGACCGCCTTCATCCCCGACTTCCTCGGCATCCCGGGCAACCCGACCGGCCGGATCTTCCGCACCGGCGACCGGGGGCGCGTGGACCCGGACGGCCGGATCGAGTACCACGGCCCGATCCAGCGGCGCCCCGCGTTCGCCGGCCATCCGGCCGACCTGTCCGAGCTGGACCCGCCGACCCGCCCGGTGCGCCTGTCCGACCTGGTCGTCACCCCGCAGCTCCCGGCCGGTCCCGACCTGCTGGCACTGCCGGCGGGCGCGCCGGACCTGCTGACCCCGCCGGACCTGCTGACCCCGCCGGCGCGCCCGGCCGAGCCGGCGACCACCGACCTCGAGGCTGCACTGGCCGAGGTGCTCGCCGGTGTGTTGAAGGTCGAGCGGGTGCCGGTGGACGGGCACTTCTTCGACGACCTGGGTGCGGACTCGATGGTGATGGCGCAGTTCTGCGCCCGGGTGCGCAAGCGTGCCGACCTGCCGACGGTGTCGATGAAGGACATCTACCGGCACCTGACCATCCAGGGCATGGCCACGGCATTCGCGCCGGAGGCCCTGCCCGCGAACCTGCCCGCCACGCTGCCCGGCGGGCTTGGGTCGACCGCGTTCGACACGGCCTTCGCCGAGGTGCTGGCCCGGGTGCTGAAGGTCGAACGGGTGCCGGTGGACGGGCACTTCTTCGACGATCTCGGTGCCGACTCGATGGTGATGGCGCAGTTCTGCGCCAGGGTGCGCAAGCGTGCCGACCTGCCGACGGTGTCCATGAAGGACATCTACCGGCACTCCACGATCGCCGGCCTGGCGGCTGCGTTCGCGCAGCCCTCGACCGCGCTGGTCGTGGTGCCGGCGCCGGCGCGGGTCGACGTGGTCAAGCCCGCCAGCCGGGTGCGCTACCTGCTCTGCGGCACGCTGCAGCTGCTGATCTTCCTCGCCTATTCCTACCTGGCCGGGTTCGTCATGGTCCAGGGCTACGAATGGATCTCCGCCGCCCAGGGCCTGCTGCACGTCTACCTGCGGTCGGTGGCGTCCGGTGCCATCGGCTTCGCGGCGCTGAGCGTGCTGCCGATCGTGGCGAAGTGGGTGCTGATCGGCCGGTGGAAGCCACAGCGCATCCCGGTGTGGAGCCTGGCCTACGTCCGCTTCTGGGTCGTCAAGACACTGATCCGCTCGAGCCCGCTGGCCCGGTTCTACGGTTCGCCGCTGTACGTGCTCTACCTGCGGGCGCTGGGCGCGAAGATCGGGCCTCGGGTGGCGATCTTCTCCCAGACCCTGCCGGTGTGCACCGACCTGCTGACCATCGGCGCGGGCACCGTGATCCGCAAGGACTCGTCGTTCACCTGTTACCGG
>DATAYB010000164.1:0-14609 GCA_036272795.1 Pseudonocardia sp. | reverse complement strand
CCACCAACAAAATCACAGCCGCAACACCAATCAAAATACCCAACATCGTCAACAACGACCGCAACCGATTCGCCCGCAACCCACGAACCGCCACCTGAAACGCCTCAGCAAGATTCACTCAGACACCTCCACCGGAGTCGGCCCACCGGCCTCGCTCCCGCTGTCCGCCACCACGTGCCCGTCCCGCAGCCGGATCACCCGCCGCGCGAACGAGGCGATCTCGGCCTCGTGAGTGATCAGCACGACGGTCCGGCGGGCCTCGCTCAGTCGCAGCAACAGCTCCGCGATCTCGGTGCTCGCCGTCGAGTCGAGGTTTCCGGTCGGCTCATCGGCCAGCAACATGGCCGGCTCGGTCACCAACGCACGCGCGATCGCCACCCGCTGCTGCTGACCACCCGACAACTCACTCGGCACATGCCGTGCCCGGTCGGCCAGGCCCACCTCCTCGAGGGCCGCCCATGCCCGCGCGGTACGGGTGCGGTCTCTCGCGTAGAGCAGCGGCAGCTCGACGTTGGCGAGTGCGGTGGTCCGGGCGATCAGGTTGTAGGACTGGAAGACGAACCCGATCTTCCGGTTCCGGATGTCTGCCAGTTCGTCGTCGTCGAGGCCGCACACGTCCGTCCCGTCGAGCAGGTAACGACCCGAGGTGGGTACATCCAGGCACCCCAGGATGTTCCTCATCGTGCTCTTGCCCGACCCCGAAGGCCCCATGATCGCGACCAGCTCACCGGCGTCGACGGCCAGCTCGACCTCGTCGAGCGGCCGCGCCTCGGTCGACCCGCCTCGGTAGACCTTGCTGACCTTGTCAGCTGAATCATTCCCCCGCCATCTCATTTGCCCAGCTCCGCACAGCGGCTGCTCTCCGACCTGAGACCCGCTCACCGGTCGCAACGACCATTCGATGGGCCGGTTACGCTTCTTCCGAATTTATCTCCGGGACGGCCAGAATATTTCCTCGTACAACTTCTTGCAATTAACTTACAGAGTTCTTGCAAACTGCTTGAAGCGTTGTTGCAAACCGAAAACCCCACTCGCCGAACCCTGTCCGACCTGCTGTTACATGAACTTCCGGCGAAGTGGAAAAAACCGCAATATCACCCTATCGGTGGAAATCATCCGGCTGATGCCATAAAGACGTGGACAAGACGGCGGAGTGGACGTTAGACCTATTCACCGCTGGGGCGATAGTCGCTTCGGCGTAATTTATCGGGAGGCGAAGATGCGCAAGTTTGTCCAGCGCACTGCATTGGGGGCGGCCGCGGTCGCACTGGCTACCGCTGGGTTCGCTGGAACGGCGCTCGCCGGGAGCCACGGCGAAAACACCAACACCGGTGGCGCAGGCGGCAGCGGTGGCGCGGCCAACGCGAACTGCCTGCTCCCCATCGGTCTGTCGCTCGGGATCCTGGGGCAGGGTGGCAACAACTCGCAGTGCAACGCCACGGGCGGCGCCGGCGGTGCCGGCGGCACGGGCGCGAACTACTGATCCCTCGGTAGGGACGGCAGCGTTCGGTGGTGGGGGGTTTCCCGAGGGTCGGGAGCCCCCACCACCTTTCGGCCCGGGCGCCCGCCTCGGAGCTCCCATGAAATCGTTGGACAGCCATGCTGGCCGGTTCGCCGATTCATCGGGACCCACCGATCGGGGGCTTCTCCGACCATTCCCCGTCCACACTGTCGGGGCGCGTGTCGGGCCACCTGCCGGGAATGACCCCAAATATGCTGTCCAGCGGCCTGTTACGCGGTCGATGGACAGCACCGTCCAGTGCGGTATGTCCGTCGCCACTTCGCGGTCCCGGACCTGTTTCTGATTGTGCCGGCAAGGACATCAGAACGAATGGTTCGAGGCCGCGGCGTCAGCACGGCCATACCTCAGACCAAGCGGAAAAAGCTTGGTGAATGAAAAGAAACTGGGAGGTGGACATGAACCGGAACTGGGGCCGTAAGGCCGGCTTCGTCACCACGGTGGTCGCGGTCGGTACAGCGGTATCCGCATTGCTCGGTGGCGTCGCCATGGCAGCGTGCGACGACCATGGTGATGGCGGCCATGAGCACGGCAGCTACAGCGCGTCCGGTGGGAACGGTGGCAACGGCGCGGACGCCAATGCCAACTGCGCCGTGCCGATCGGGGCGTCCGTCGGCCTGCTCGGCCAGGGCGGCGACAACTCGCAGTGCAACGCCACCGGTGGTGGCGGCGGCGACGGCGGTACCGGCGCCAACTACTGACCGTCCCCACGCGGTCGGGAAAAACAGGGGTGCAGGTCTCCGGATGTGTCGGGGACCTGCACCCCTGCCGCGTTGGTACGGCGGTGCTGACCCAGGCCTGGCTCGATGTTCAAACCGAGCCAGGCGTTCAGGACCAGCCAGGCGTTCAGGGCCAGGTCAGTGCTGGCCGGTGCCGATGGCGCCGAACCTGCCCAGCGGCAGCACGATCAGCCGGGCCTTGCCCCTGACGTCCACCAGAGGCACCGGGCCGTCCCCGGGAGCACGGGAGTCGACCGAGTTGTTGCGGCTGTCGCCCATCGCCCACAGCTGGCCCTCGGGCACCCGGACCGGCCCGAACGGCGCCTGCCGAGGGGTGCCGAACTCCGGCGCGTAGTAGACGTACGGCTCATCCAGTGGGCGGCCGTCGACGGTCAGCCGGTTCCGCACGTCGCAGCAGGCCACCGTCTGGCCGCCGACGGCGATCACCCGCTTGATCATGTCCGTCTCGCCGACCGCCTGGATGCCGAGCAGCGCGCCGAGCCTGGCCAGTGCCGCCCCCACCGGTCCGCTCGGCGGGGGTGTCTGCTCCAGCTCGGAGTTCGTCCACGTCGACGGTTGGGCGAACACGATGACGTCACCGGGTGCCGGGGCGGTGAACCGGTACGTGAGCTTGTCGACCAGCACCCGGTCGTTGTCGCAGCCGGTGCAGCCGTGCAGCGTCTGCTCCATCGAACCCGATGGGATCTCGTACATCCGGGCCACGAAGGCCGAGATGAGGACCGCGAGCACGGCCACGATCAGCACGGCGCGCACCCCGCGCCACAGGCTTCGCCGGGGAGGGGCGGGGGGCGTTGGGCTCTCGCGCTGCACGTGGCGACTCGCTGACTCCGCGATATCGACCGCGTCGGGCTCGCGCGGCCCGATCTCTCGCGTCACCGGAGCGACCCTAGCCCTGCCGACCCGGCGTGTCGCAGGACACGACCGGACACGCGGCGCATTGACCCGTCACGGGGCATCGCGCGACCACCGTTCGTACACACGCACGGTCTCCACCGGGTCGGGGTCGCTCTCCCGGCAGTAGGCCCGCCAGGTCTCGAGCAGGTGGTAGCGGGTCGGGCACGCCGCGGTGTCCGCCATCACCACCGACCGGTTCACCAGCGAGGACAGCGACTCGATCACCGGTGCCTCGGTGGGACGGACCGCCTCGGCCGCCGCCAGGGAGAACCCGGCCTCGAACGGCCACAGCCGCAGCAGCAGCGCCCGGTCCGGCTCGGGCAGCCGCGCCACGGTCCAGCCCAGCGCCGCACGCAGCGTGGCGTGCGGGGACAGCGAGCCCTTCGGCACAGGCCCCAGCACCGCGAACCGGTCGCGCAGCCGCTCGGCGATCTCGGCAAGCCCCAGCACCCGGGCCCGGGCGGCGGCGAGCTCCAGCGCCAGTGGCAGGCCGTCCAGCGCCGCGCACACCCGCCGCGCCGCGGCCAGCTCCCGGTCGGAGGGTTCCCAGCCGGGGCGGACCGTGCGCACCCGGTCGAGCAGCAGGGCCACGGCGGGCCCGTCAGAGCCGTCGTCGGCCAGCACCGCCAACGGCGCCACCGCCACGACCGTCTCCCCGTCCACACCGAGCGGCTCGCGGCTGGTGGCGAGCACCCGCAGGTCAGGGCACGCCTCCAGGAGCTCGATCACCGTCTCGCCGGCCAGGTCGACCAGGTGTTCACAGTTGTCCAGCACCAGCACACCCCGGCGGTCCGCGAGCGACTCGGTCACCGTGGCCGCGGGATCCTCGCCGGCCTCGACCAGCCCCACCGCGTCGGCGATCGCGCGCCCGATGCCATCGCGCTCCCCGGGCCGGGCGGGTGGCACGTCCGCGAGCTTCGCCAGCCACGGACCGTCGCCCCGGGTCTGGCTGCCGAGGTACTCCACGGCCAGCCGGGTCTTGCCGACACCGGCGGGCCCCGCGATGGTCACCAGCCGCCGGCTGGCCAGTGCCGCCGCCACGGTGGCCAGCTCCGCGTCCCGGCCCAGAAACGACGACAACCGCCGGCCCCACCCGTCCGGCTGGCTCCCGGCGGCGTTCGGGGGGCCCGGCCGGGCCGGTTCGGCCACCTGCAGGCTGGGGTCCTGGCTCAGCACCCGCTGTTCCAGCTCACGCAGCTCCGGACCGGGGCCGATGCCCTGGACCTCGGTCAGCAGCGTGCGCACCCTGCGCAGTGCGGCGAGCGCCTCGCCCTGGCGACCACTGCGGTACAGCCCGAGGATCAGCAACGCCCAGCGCCGTTCCCGGTACGGGCTGGCCACCACAGCCGGATCCAGCTCCGAGACGGCTCCGGGCGCATCCCCGGCGGCCAGGCGCGCGGCCAGCCGTTCCTCCACGGCCACCTCGCGCAGCTCGGCCAACTGCGACCGGGCGCTCTCGATGAACTCCGACGCAGGCAGGTCCTCGAAGGCCTCGCCGCGCCACAGCCCCAGTGCGTCCGTCAGCACCCGCACGGCCGCGTCGGCCCGGCCCTGCGCCAGCAGCCTGCGGCCCTCGTCGAGGCCGACGGAGAACCGTTCGGTGTCGGTGGCCTCCGGCGCGAGCCGCAACCGGTAGCCCGAGCCGGTGCGCTCCAGCGCCTCCCTGGCCCCTGACCCCAGTGCGCGGCGCAGCCGGGAGACGTAGACGTGCAGGGCCGCCGGGCCGCGCCTCGGGCCGGCCAGCCCCCAGACCGCCTCGACCAGCCGTTCGTCGGAGACCGGCTGCCCGCCGACGGCGACCAGCGCGGTCACCAGGCGCCGGGGCAGCGGGCCACCCAGGTCCACCCCGGTGCCCTCGACCTCCACCTCCGTCGGCCCGAGTACGCGGCACTCCAGGACGCTCACGTGCATACAGAACCCCAGTTCAACCGGTAGTCGGGGCACCTGGGCGGCACACGATCGGGCGCGCCCGGTACGTCCCCGATACCGGCGTCACGAATTGGAACCATGAATTCATAACAGCGTGATACCCCCACCTCGCGGCGTCGGCGCCCACGGGTGCAACCATCATTGCAAGAGCTCCTTGATAACGGCTTGCAAAGCACTCGCAGGTCATTTCATGATCGGCAGCGCGCAATGCTGAAAAATGCCGGGCCCGGCCGGCCCTTGGCGACCTCACGCGAGAGTCCGCCCAGATCAGCGGCCCGGGCATGGCCGCGCCACACCCGGCACGACGCCCGAAACGTCGCGCCCGGATGTTGAGGGGCCCAGCCGCGACAGTGCCGGTTCGACTGGACACTAGTACGCGCAACCACGGGAGAAATGGCTGTGGCTAGCCATGTCGAGCCGCCGGAATGGCCAAATCGGTGCGCCGGCAAAAACATTTCGACCGGCGTTGAATGACCGTCAGCCGTGTGCACCGGACAGGTGCGCGGCCACATCGGGGTGGGCGCGCAGCGTCGGCTCGTCGACGAAGCGCGTCGCCGCGATGCCGACCTGCCGGGCACCGACGACGTTCGGCTCGTTGTCGTCGATGAACAGGCAGTTCTCCCTGCTCAGCCCGAACCGCTCCAGCGCGAGCTCAAAAATCTCGGGCTCGGGCTTGACCAGACCCACCTCACCGGACACCACCGTCGCCCCCTCGAACACCCCCAGCAGCGGGTAGCGGTCCCGGGCCAGCGGAAACGTCTCAGCCGACCAGTTGGTGATGGCGTAGAGGGGGGCGCCCGCCGCCCGCAGCTCGGTGATCAGTTCGGGCATGCCGGGCATCAGGTCACCGAGCATCTCCGCCCAGCGCCGCCAGTAGGCCTCGATGTAGGGCGCCCATTCCGGGTACGCCTCGGACCGCTCGCGCACCGCCTCCTCGAACGGCCGCCCACGGTCCAGCTCGAGGTTCCACGAAGGTGAACACACTTCGGTGAGGAAGCGCTCGAGCTGCCCGGCGTCCGGCAGCAGCTTGGCGAACAGGTAGCGGGGGCTCCAGTCGACGACGACGCCCCCGAAATCGAAGATCAACGCCCGCCGGTCCGACACCGTACCCGCCTGGCTCATGGCCCGCCCCCCTGCCGACGACCGGTGACCCGGACCTCCCGAGCGAAGGCCCGCGCCGTGCCACCGACCGTGGTCGTCCCCTCCGAACCTAGTCCGGCGGACAGTAGGGCGAGAGTCAGAACGGCCACCCTGGGGAGATGTTCAACTCCGCGCGACCGGGGCGCCGTCAGTCGTCGGCGACAGCGCGGGGGAAGGGCTGCCTCGGGCTCCACGCCGGGCGCATCCCCGCGGAGAGCCGGGCCCGGATCGCGGCGGAGACCGTGTCGTCCTCAACGAGGTAGCGCAGCAGGGCCTCGATCACGTCACCCCTGGCCACGCCGGGCACGTCGAGCTCTCGGGCGGTCTCGCGACACCAGCCCAGCAGCTGGCGGTGCAGACGGGGACTCAGCTCGATGGGCAGGCGGACATTCAGTGCAGGAAGCATCACTTCTGTCCCATTAACCTCATCAGCCACAGCCATTGCAGAATGCTAGCGATAATCCGAATCGCGTTCGGGCGCCAGTCGTCCACCGGTAGGAATCACCGGACGAACGGCACTCGGCCGCATTCCGCAATGGCGATGACCACCTTCGTGGCGCCCGCCGAACCCGCTTACTGGCCTTTCAACAACGGAAGCAGACCCTTCAGCTCGTCAGTCACCGAGTTAGGCACGACGTAGCCGTCCTGGCGGCGGATGTCGTCGATGTGCGCGGCCACGTCGTCCGCCGACACCTCGACGCCCTTGCCGGCGAACCAGCCAGGCGCCAGGCCGACGAACACCCGCGCATACCGCCCGCCACCGGCAGAGAACACCTCGTGCGTCAGCTCGCACGCCGAGCTGGCCAGGTACACCACCATCGGCGTCACCAGCTCCGGGGCCACACTCTCGGCCAGCGGCCCCAACAACTCCTCCGTCATCCGGGTGCGCGCGATCGGGCAGATCACATTGCTCCTGATGTTGGCCTTCGCGCCCTCGATCGCCAACACATTCGAGAGGCCGACCAAACCCATCTTCGCCGCGCCATAGTTGGTCTGGCCGAAGTTGCCGAACACCCCCGCATTCGACGCCGTGAACACAAAGCGGCCGTAGCCCTGCTCCTTCATCACGCGGAACGCCGGCTGGCTGACGTAGAAGGCGCCCTTCAGGTGCACATCCAGTACCGCCTGCAGGTCCTCCACCGCCAGCTTCGCGAACGTCCTGTCCCGCAGGATCCCAGCGTTGTTGACCACGATGTCGACGCGGCCGAACGCCTCCACCGCGGTGTCCACGATCGCCTGGCCGCCCTCGGGCGTGGACACCGAGTCGTGCGACGCCACCGCGCTGCCGCCCTTCGCGGTGATCTCCTCGACGACCTTCTGCGCCGCCGAGGCGTCACTGCCCTCCCCGGACGTCGAGCCGCCGAGGTCGTTGACCACCACCGACGCCCCTCGAGCCGCCAGCTCCAAGGCATACGTCCGGCCGAGGCCACCACCGGCCCCGGTCACGACGGCCACCTGGTCGACGAACGAGATCTCGGTCATGCGCCTGCCTCCGACGGGGTCCAGGTTGCGGGTAGTTTCATCACGCCGTTCATGAAGTTGGACAGCATGAGCTGCCGGTCGCCGACCCGCAGGTCCTTCATCCGGGTGTAGATCTCCCACATCTCGGCCTTGAGCATCTGCTTGCCCAGCATGTTGCCGAGGCAGTAGTGCGGCCCACCGCCTCCGAACGCCTGGTGCGGGTTCTGCTTCCAGGGGCGGCTGACGTCGAACGTGTCCGGGTTCTCGAACACCTCGGCGTCGCGGTTGCCGGAGATGTACCAGAGCACGACCTTGTCACCGGCCTTGATCGTCTTGCCGCCGAGCTCGTAGTCGGTCAGCGCGGTGCGCCGGAAGTGCATCAGCGGCGGCTCGATCCGGAGTACCTCGTTGATGGCGTCCTCGGCGCGGGCGTCGAAGTCCTCGAGCACGTGGGCCAGCTGGTCGGGATGCTGGGCGAACAGCGCGAGCAGGTGGGCCATCGAGTGCCGGGTGGTGTCGTTGGCGGCGCCGGCGAGCAGCGCGAAGAACACGCCGACCTCCTCGACCGTCATCTTCTGGCCCTCGTACTGGGCCTGCGACACCCAGCTCATCAGGTCCTCGCCGGGGTTCTCGCGGCGCTGCCTGGCCAGCTCCAGTGCCAGCGTGCCCAGTTTCTGGGACGCGTCCGCGAACACCTGCAGCGGCGACCCGATGTGCGCGTACTCCGGGTCGCTCCAGGCGCCCATCTGCTCGGCGGCGTCCATCACGTACTGGATCTGGTCCCGATCGGTGATGCCGAAGAAGCTGGCGAACACGCGGCCCGGCACCTCCTTCGTGATCAGCGTGCAGAGGTCGCCCTCGCCGAGTGGCGCGACCTGGTCGATGATCTGCCGGACCGTCGCCCTGGTGTCGTCCTCCATCTTCTTGATGTGCTTCGGCGTGAAGGCGGCGCTCACGATGCCGCGCATCTGGGGGTGCCGGGGCGCGTCGGTGACGATGAACGACAGCATCGACTCCAGCTGCGGGAAGTCGTCCAGGAACACCCCGTCGGCCGAGCTGAACACCGTGGGCGTCCGGGACACCTCGCGGATGTCCGCGTGCTTGACCACCGACCAGTAGCCCTTGGCGTTGTCGAGGTTCGGGTCCAGCGCCTCAGGCGGGCCGTGCCAACTGACCGGCTCGTTCTCGCGCAGCCACTTGAACGTGTCCAGGTGGACCTGGCGCGGCTGCTCCCAGAAGCGCAGTGTGCTGAGGTTGAGGTCGGCTGTCTCTAGGGTCATGCGGTCCTCCTGAGGCGCTGGGTTCGCTACGGTGCGTGTGGTGGAGCTCAGCCCGCCGCCGCCCGGTACACGTCCTTGGCGATGATGCGTTTCTGGATCTCCGAGGTGCCGTCCGCGACCAGGTAGGCCATCACGTCGCGGTAGCGCTGCTGCAGCGGTAGCTCGGTCGAGTAGCCCAGGTTGCCGTGGATCTTCATCGCGGCCTGGATGGCGTCCAGCGCAACCTGCGGCGGCCACCACTTGCTCATGGCGGCGAGCGCGGTGTGGGGCTGGCCGACCTGCCGCGCCCACAGTGCCCGGTAGCAGAGCAGGCGGGCAGCCTCCAGGTACGTGGCGTGCTCTGCCAGCGGGAACGAGACGCCCTGGAACTCGCCGATCTTCTGGCCGAACGCCTCCCGCTGCTGGGCGTACGTGGCCGCCTCGTCCAGGGACGCGCGGGCGGCGCCGAGGCAGAGCAGCCCGAGCGCCGAGCGGCTGAAGTCGAAGTGGTGCATGGCCGCCGCGAAGCCGTGGCCCTCCTCACCGACGAGGTGGTCCGCCGGCACGAACACCGAGTCCATCGCCACGGAGCCCCAGCCGAGCGGCAGGCAGCCCATGCCGGGCATGTGCCCCACCGACACCCCGGCCGAGGCCATCGGCAGCAGGAAGCAGCTGATGCCCTTCGACCTGGTCGAACCCGGGTGGCGAGCGTAGATCAACATAGTCTTCGCGCAGACGGCGTGCGTGATGGCGATCTTCTCGCCGGTCAGCCGCCACCCGCCTGGCACCGGTTCGGCGACCGTCCGCATGCCCGCCGCGTCCGAGCCGGAGCCCGGCTCCGTCACCGCGATGCCGGACACCGCGTCCCCCGCGATCAGCTCCGGGATGTACTGCTCCTGCACCGCGCGCGTCCCGCCCTCGCCCAGCTGGGCGGCCACCAGACCGCTCTGCACCGGCGCGGCGGCGACGTTGACGTCCCCGTAGGCCAGCGTCTCGGTGGCCATGCCCAGCGTGACCGGGTCGTCCGGACTGACCCCGGTGCCGCCGAACTCCTCCGGCAGCCCGATGCCGAGCACCCCGAGCGCGGCCAGCTCCTTGTGCGCGTCCCAGGGAAACTCGGCCACGGCCGCCCGCTCCCGGTAGCGCGGCAGCAGCCGCGTGCGGGCGTAGCGGGCCAGCTCGGTCCGGTACGCCAGCTGATCCTCGGTGAACGCGAACGACAACATCAGACGCTTCCGCTGCCGAACGGGTGGCTCGGCACTGGGCCAACCAGGATTTCGTCCATTGCCCGATAGTAGAGCACTAGACCTTTTTGATTCAAGGAGGCAGTTGCGGCCGCGGGCCGTGGCGGCGTCCTAGTGACCGGTGGCGGCCGAGGTGGAGACGATGAGCACCTCGGCCTCGGCAGGGCCCGGGTTGGTCAGACGGTGGGGCGTGCCGGCGTCGAAGTGCAGGGCGTCGCCGGCGGACAGGCTCAGCCGCTCGCTGTCCAGCGCGACGGTCACGTCGCCGGCCACGACGTAGATCCATTCCTCGCCGGCATGCTGGGCGGCGTTCGGGTTGGTCCCGCCAGGGGGCAGCACCAGGCGCACGGCACGCAGCGCGGCGCCCGGACCGAGGCCGCTGACGGAGGTGTAGGGACCGTCCGGGCCGTCCACGGAGGGGCCCTCGCCGGCCCGGACCAGGTGGTGGCCGCGCCGCGGGTGCTCGCCGAGCAGCTCCCCGATGCTGGTCTGGTACGCCCTGGCCAGCTCGAGCAGCACGCCGATCGACGGCTGCCGCTCGCCCTTCTCCAGCCGGGACAGGTGCGCCCCTGACACGCCGACCCGCGCGGCCACGGACGCCAGCGTCAGATCCCGCTGCCGGCGCGCCTCCCGCAACCGACGCCCGACCCACTGCTCCGTCGCGCTCTCGTCCGCCGCGCTCCCGTTGGCGCTGTCCCCTGCCCTGTCTTCCACCGGCACCGACCCAGTATCGACGAACGCCCCGGCCCGGCGGCCCCGAGGCCGGTCACCCGGACTCCGGCGTGCAAGATCAGAGCGCCGTGAACTCCAGCGTGAGCGTGGCCGGGCCGGCCGGCAGCTCGTACCGGGGCAGCACGCCCGGGCCACACGCCGCCGTACCCAGCCCGCTCTGCGCCACGTCGAAAGTCAGCTCGACCAGCTCGCCGGGGTGCAGGTCGACGGTGTGCCGGGCCGCCTCCAGCTGGGCCGCCGTCCAGCGCCGCGCGGTCAGCTCGAACGTCGGCGCGCCCCGGACGAGCAGGCCACCGCCGGTGCGCGCGGTCAGCCGGGCCCAGCGGACGTCGACCCGGTTGCCGTTCTCCTGCGGGAACACGTACGGCGTCTGCAGGTCGTCCACGCTCGCGCTGAACCGGCCGATCCTGGCGGCCTGACGGCTGTCGGCGTAGGCCTCACCGGGTCCGCCGCCGAACCACTCGAGCTCACCCCAGCCGCCCGGTACCGCCATGCCGAGCCCGAGCCGGGGCAGTGTGACCGGCCACGCACCGTCCGGCTCGACGTCGAGGCACAGCGTCAGCGTGTCCCCGGCGCCGGTCCAGCGATAGTTCGCGAGCATCCCGAACGCGAGCGCCGGCGGGGCCACCCGGGTGCGCACCAGCAGCGCGTCGGCACCGGGCTCGACGCCGATCACCCGGTGCCGCAGCCGGTGCAGCCCGGCCGCCCGCCAGGCCCGTGCCGCCGGCCGTTCCCCGCCGAGGTCGTTGTCCGTCGGCGCGCGCCACAGCTCCAGCCTCGGGCCGCGCACCGGGTGTCCGCCGAGCGCCGTCAGCCGCCCGGTGTACGGGTCGAACCGGCCGGCACCCAGCTCGATCCCGTCCGGCGCGCGCACCACCCGCGCGGACGGCGCGGTGGGCCTGGACGGCCGAGCAGCAGCCGCCACCGGCAGCTGACCCCAGGCCACGGTGTGCCCGGCCCCGGCCCAGTCGGCGTCCCCGGCCAGCGCCGCCCGGACGGTCAGCCAGGTCTCGCCGGTGGTGTCGAACAGCTCGGGCAGCGCCACCTCGACGGAAGCACCTGGCGCAACCGCCGGTACGTCGAGCGACCCCTTGGCCACCTCGACGCCCTCCTCCTCCAGCACCCAGGTGAAGGCGAGGTGATCCAGGCCGGCGAAGTCGTAGTGGTTGGCCACCCGGATGCCGCCCGGGGTGCCCGTGATCCGGACCGGTTCGTTGACCTTGGCCAGCTCGACCAAGCCCGGTGACGGCGTGCGGTCCGGGAAGAGCAGGCCGTCGGTGATGAAGTTGCCGTCGTGGATGGTCTCGCCGAAGTCGCCGCCGTAGCCGAAGTACGGGGTGCCGTGCTCGTCGTACCGGGTGATGCCGTGGTCGAGCCACTCCCAGATGAAGCCGCCCTGGCAGCGAGGGTGGCGTTCGAACAGCTCGCGGTACTCGATCAGCCCGCCAGGGCCGTTGCCCATCGCGTGGCCGTACTCGCACAGCACGAACGGCAGCGCGTGGCGGCGGGCGTTGTCGTCCTCACCCCGGCCGATCCGGTCCACCTCGGCGTGGTCGGCGTACATCTCGCTGTGCACGTCGACGTACTCGCACTCGTGGTCGCCCTCGTAGTGCACCGGCCGGGAGTCGTCGCGCCCGTGCACCCAGTCCGCCATCGCCGCGAGGTTGCGCCCGGTGTGGGCCTCGTTGCCGAGCGACCAGAGGATCACGCTCGGGCGGTTCTTGTCCCGCTCGACGGTCCGCCGCATCCGGTCGAGGCAGGCCGCCGCCCAGTGCGGGTCGTCGGTCGGGTTGGCGGCCCAGCCGAGCGGCTCGAAGCCGTGCGTCTCCAGGTCGCACTCGTCGACCACCCACAACCCGTACCGGTCGCACAGCTCCAGGAACTCCGGGTCGGGCGGGTAGTGGCTGGTGCGCACGGCGTTGATGTTGTGGCGCTTCATCAGGAGCACGTCGGCGAGCGCGGTGCCGGCTGGCAGTGCGCGGCCGTGCTCCGGGTGGTGCTCGTGCCGGTTGACGCCCCTGAGCAGGATCGGGCGGCCGTTCACCTTGAGCAGCCCGCCGTCCACGGTCACGGTGCGGAACCCGATCCGCAACGCAACCCGCTCGGCGGCGGTGGCCAGCTACGCCTCGTAGAGCCGGGGCAGCTCGGCACTCCACGGCTCGACCGCGCCCACGGTGATCGGGCCGTCCACCGGGCGGTCGGCGATGCCCAGCTCGGGCACCGAGAGCCGGGCGCCCGGGGGCGCCTCGACCCGCAGGGTGCCGCTGCCGTCACGGTGGTCGTAGTCCGCGCGCACCCAGTAGTCCCCGATCCCCCCGGCCGGGCGGGCGAGCAGCGTGACGGCCCGGAAGATGCCGGACAGCCACCACATGTCCTGGTCCTCGAGGTAGCTCCCGGAGGACCACTGGTGCACGCGCACGGCGAGCAGGTTCGTGCCGGCGCGCAGCAGGCCGGACACCTCGAACTCCACCGGCAGCCGGCTGCCCCTGCTGACGCCGAGCTCGTGACCGTTCAGCCAGACCCGTGCGCAGGAGTCGACTCCGTCGAAGCGCAGCACAGCGGGCTCGGCGAGCCAACCGGCGTCGAGCTCGAAGTGCCGCCGGTAGTCCCCCGTCGGGTTCTCGCTCGGTACCAGCGGCGGCTCGACGGGGAACGGGTAGTTCACGTTGGTGTAGGCGGGGCTGCCGTGGCCGTGCAGCTGCCAGTTGGACGGCACCGGCAGCTCCGACCAGCCCGTGTCGTCGAAGTCGTCGCGCTCGATGCCGTCCGGCGCGACGGCCAACCCCGGGGCGAGGTGGAACCGCCAGCTCCCGGCCAGCCCCAGCGACCTCGCGTCCGACCGGAACGCGGCGCGGGCGGGCAGCGCACCGTAGCCGGGCGAGGGATCTTCGAGGTAGGACATGGGTTCCTTCCGTGCGACGACCGCGCGACGACCGCGCCGTGGCGGGCCGGCGGTCAGCCCTTCAGGGCGCCGGCCGTGATGTTCCGGATGAAGTGTCGGGCCCCGAAGAGGAACACGACGATCAGGGGCACGAGCGCCACCAGCGTGCCCGCCATCACAACGCTGTAGTCCTTCACGTACAGCCCGTTGAGCTGAGCCAACGCCACCTGCAGCGTGACGTGGTGGGAGTCGATCAGCACCACGAGCGGCCACAGGTAGTCGTTCCACGAGTTGACGAACGTGAAGATGCCGAGGAAGGCGAGCGCCGGGCGGAGCACCGGGAGCGCGATGTTCCAGTACGTGCGCAGGAAGCCACAGCCGTCCATCCGGGCGGCCTCCAGCAGCTCGTCCGGCAGCGCGCTCTGACAGTACTGGCGCATCCAGAAGATCCCGAACGCGTTCGCGGCGGCCGGGATGACCAGCGCCTTCAGGCTGCCCACCCAGCCGAGGTCGGCCATGATCGCGAACGAGCCGAGGTCCAGCCCGTCGAACCCGATCACGGCCAGGTCGGCGGGCACCCGCAGGCCGGCCCGGCGCGCGTGCCGCAGCGCCCCGATCGCGATCAGGTCGTTGAAGGCGAAGACCGCGGTCACCTCGGCGGCGAACCAGCGTGCCGCACACTGGGCTCGGGGCGGCGGTTGTGGTCGAGCATGCCGATCCGCCGATGACCGCCCGAGACCAGGTGGGCGATGGCCTCGCGCACCCCGTCCTCGCCGTCCACCCGGATCGAGCTGAACCTCGGGTTGGCCG
>DATAYB010000163.1:0-6341 GCA_036272795.1 Pseudonocardia sp. | reverse complement strand
ATGGTGTCCCGCACGTGCGTCCACAGCTCGGGCTCGCGCGGCGACCCCGGGGTCACGCCGGCGGCCAGCAGGGCGGCGCCGAACGCGGTCTCCACGAGCCCGTCGTCGGCCACGGTCGTGCCCGCCATGTCGAGCACGGCGAGTCGGATGTCTGGCTGGGCGGTCATCGGTGCACTCCTCGGTGAGGGTTGGGGGTCAGAGTCCGGCCTGGTCGGCGGTCTGCTCGGCGATGGCGGGCGCGAGCGTCATGCCCCGGCCGCCGGGGCCGGTGACCAGCCACAGCGCCGGGTCAACGGTCTGGCGGTGGACGATCTGGGTCGTGTCGAGGCACTGGGCGTAGACGCCGGCCCAGCGCCGCACGATCGGCGGCAGAGGGCGGCCGAGCAGCGCCTCGACGACGCCGGCGAGGTGCTCGTACGGCGCCTCGTCGAGGTCGAACGGGAACGGCTCGTCGTACTCGTGGGTGTCGCCGATGGTCAGGCCGCCGTGCGCGCGCTGCACGCAGAGCAGCTGCATGTGGTGCTCGGCGGCGATGGGCGGCTGGGGTTCCGCGGCGCGCAGCTGCTCGAGCGCGGGGCCGGCGAACGCCGGGTAGTAGCGCATCGAGTCGCCGTCCGCGATTGCCGTGGTCAGGGGCTCGCCGAGCGGGGCGGTCTGCATCATCTGCAGCCGTACCCGGCGGACCGGCAGGTCTCCGGCCAGCTCGGCGGTCAGCCCGGTCAGGGTCGCCCCGGGGCAGAGCAGCACCAGGTCGGCGTCGTGCCGGGCACCGGTCTGGTCGACCACGGTGGAGGTGCCGCCTGCCCCGGTGTCGACCCGCCGCGCCTCCCGGCCGGCCAGGAACCGGTAGCGGCCGGACGGCTCGAGATGCGCGCGCACCGCCGGCAGCGCCACCCGCGACTCCACGGCGGCGTCCGCCGAGCACCACAGCGCCCCGAGGAACTGGCCACGCAGCGCCGGGTTGAGCCGCCTGGTCTCGGCCTCGTCGACCACGCTGACGCCGCGCTCCGCGGCGTCCGGGGCGGCGGCGAGCTGCTTGGCGACCGCCAGCTCGGCCTCGGAGCGCAGCACGGTCAGCGAGCCGCAGGCCCGGAAACCGACGCCCGGCACGTCCGCTCCGATGCGCTCCCACAGCTGCCGCGCCCGCAGCGTGAGCGGCAGCTCGGCGGCTGACCGGCCGGACACCCAGACCAGGCCGAAGTTGCGCACGGTGGCGCCCCTGGCCTCCGGCTCGCGCTCCATCTGGGTGACCTGATGTCCACGACCGATCAACTCGGCGGCGTGCATGGTGCCCAGCACCCCGCCACCAATCACCACGATTCGCATGCCACAACCCTGACAGATTGGTCTAGACCAAACGACAGTTCTCGGGCAAACAGTGGGTGAACTCTGGTCTAGACCAATCGAATGGAGCAGTGTGCGACCCGTTGGAAGGGAGCTGAGCAGGACCGCCTGAATGTGTGTCGCCGGGCTACCGGCGGTAGGTTACGTTGGGGCGATGACCGATCCGCCGAAGCGAGCCATCCAGCGCTCCGCCCGCCTCGGTTCGCTGCCGGTCGGGTTCGCCGGCCGTGCCGCCGCGGGCTGGGCCCGCCGTCTCACCGGGGGCGACCGCGAGGAGATCGCCGCCGAGCTGGCGATCCGCAACGCCGACCAGATCTTCGCCGTGCTCGGCGAGCTCAAGGGCGGCGCGATGAAGTTCGGCCAGGCGCTCTCGGTGTACGAGGCGATGATCCCGAACGAGCTCGCGGAGCCGTACCAGCAGGCGCTGATCAAGCTTCAGGCCAACGCGCCCAAGATGCCTGCCAAGGACGTGCAGCGCGTGCTCGGCGAGCAGCTCGGCCGCAACTGGCCGAAGCGGTTCGCCGAGTTCGATGCCGAGGAGGCCTCCGCCGCGAGCATCGGGCAGGTGCACCACGCCGTCTGGCACGACGGGCGCGAGGTAGCCGTCAAGATCCAGTACCCGGGCGCTGACCAGGCGTTGACCTCCGACCTGCGTACCCTGCAGCGGTTCGCCAAGCTGCTGCAGATGATCGTGCCCGGCGCCGACGTGCGCGCCCTGCTGAACGAGCTGCAGGACCGGATGATCGAGGAGCTCGACTACAGCGCCGAGGCCGACAGCCAGCGCACCTTCGCCGCCGCGCTGGCCGACGACCCCAAGATCCGGGTCCCGAAGGTGGTCGCATCGGCCCCCAAGGTGATCGTCTCGGAGTGGCTGGCCGGCCGGCCGCTGTCGGAGTTCGCGCACCGCCCGACCGACGACGCCGAGGAACAGAAGCTGCGCGACTGGATCGGCGAGACGGTGATGGAGCTGCACTTCTCCTCGCCTGCCCGGGTCGGCCTGCTGCACTCCGACCCGCACCACGGCAACTTCCGGCTGCTCGAGGACGGGCGCCTCGGCGTGATCGACTTCGGGGCGGTGACGCGGCTGCCCGACGGCATCCCGCGCCCCCTCGGGCAGATCCTGCGCCTCGCGGCCGACCAGCGGGCCGACGAGATGATGGAGCTGCTGCGCAGGGAAGGGTTCATCGGCCTCGAGGACAAGGTCACCGCCGAGGACGTCATGCACTACATCGGCGCGCTGGCCAACCCGCTGCGCGAGGAGACCTTCCACTACAACCGGACGTTCATGCAGGCCGAGGGCGGCCGGGTGACCGCGCCGGGCAGTCCCGACTTCCGCACCGGCCGCGCGATGAGCCTGCCGCCGCAGTACCTGATGTTCATCCGGGTCGTCGCCGGCTGGATGAGCATCCTCGCGCAGATCGACTGCTGGGTCCCGTCCCGCCGCACCGTCGCCGAATGGGTCCCCGGCTTCACCGACTACGACTGACCGCCGCCCGCCATGGCCACCCCCATCACCCCGCGAGTCGCTAGATTCCGCGGCCCGAGTCGCTAGATTCCGCGGTCACCCGCGGTCACCCGCTCGCGCGAGTCGGGGGATTTTGTCAGGGTGAGTCGCGGTTTTGGTCAGCCAGCGCGGCGCTGAGCCCGGCGAGCACGAGGTCCAGCGCCACGCCGAACTCCGCTGCCGGCTCGGCGTGCGCGGCGGCCTCGGCGATCTCCCGGAGTCCGGCGAACCGGTCGGCGGGCAGGGCCTGGGCGCGCGCCAGCACCGTGTCGAAGCCCTCCCCGCGCGCGGCGGACAGCGGGCCGGCCAGCTCCGCCTGAGCGAACCCCGTGACGAAGCCGGACACCGCCCGGAACGCCGTGAGCAGCCCGAATCCGCCGAACCCGGCCCGCCGCAGCGCACCGAGCAGGGACTCCGCCTGGTCCAGCGTGGCCTCGTCGAGCGTGCGCCGGGTGAGCACCAGCGGGATCGCGTTCGGGTGCGCCCGGACCGCCCGCCACAGCGCCGTGCTCACCGCCCGGACCTCGTCCCGCCAGTCCGCGCACTCGGCGTCCCACCGAGGCGCCGCGCTCAGCACCGCCGCCGTGACCAGCGCATCCAGCCCGTCGCGGCCGTCCACGTAGTTGTAGATCGTCATCGCGCCGGTGCCGAGCCGGGCGGCCAGCGCACGCATGGTGAGCGCCTCGAGGCCCTGCTCGTCGACGATCGCGAGCGCGGCGTCACGCAGCTGCTCCTGGCTGAACTTCCGTGGCGCGGGCACGGTTCCCCCCTTGATTACGTACGAGGTACGTGATGTGATGTGTTCACGTACACAGTACTTGAATGGAGACGGGATCATGACTCGCACCACGACCGAACAGACCAGCTTCACCTCCGGCTCGGCGAAGGACGCAGCACGCTGCGCGGCCTGGCTGACCCTGCCGACCGGGTCCAGGCCCGCGAACGCCCCGCACCCCGTCGTCGTCCTCGTGCACGGCGGCGGCGCGACCCACGACATGGGCCTGCCGGCCTACGAGCAGGCGTTCGCCGGCGCCGGCCTTGCGGTGCTGGCGTTCGACTTCCGGCACCTCGGCTCGTCCGGCGGTGAGCCACGCGGGCTGATGAGTCCGCGCCGCTACCTGGCCGACGTCCGCTCGGCGTTGGACTTCGTGCGCGCCCGCCCGGAGCTGGACGCCGGCCGGATTGCGCTCTGGGGCACGTCGTTCGGCGCCAGCCACGTGGTGGCGACCGCCGCGCGACACCCGGAGGTGGCTGCCGCCGTGGTGCAGTGCCCCGTGTTCAGTGGTCGACAGGTCGCGCTGCATGGCGGACTCGGCCAGCTCGCCGGGTTCACGGGACCGATCGTGTCCGACCTGGTCCGCGCCGCGACCGGCCGGCCGAGGCGCTACCTGCCGATCGTCGGCCGCCCGGGGGAGCGGGCGTTCGTGAACCAGCCGGGCGCATGGGAGGGCTGGCACTCGCTGGTGGCCGACGGGTCGAGCTTCGACAACCGGGTGCCGGCGGCGGCCGCGCTCGACATGCTGCGCTACCACGCGGCGGCCCGGCTGCCTCGGGTGCGGTGCCCGCTGCTGGTCTGCGTCAGTGACCGCGAGTCGCTGATCGACCCGGCGAGCGTGCCGGCCGCCGCGGCCACCGCCCCGAAGGTCACCGTCCGGCACTACCCGGCCGACCACTTCGACGTCTACCACCAGCCGCTACGCGACCGGATCGTCGCCGACCAGCTGAGCTTCCTGACCGAGCACCTCGGGCTCGGCTGAGCGGCGGGGGCCGGGTCGGCGCGAACCACAACGCGAGGAGTCATGTCTTGACTCCTGCGCCATGCGCAACTACTTCCTGGTCGATACGCTCGTACCGAGCCGCTGGACCGTATCGTGTGCGGCCAGATGAGCGCGACCGAACATGTCGAGGACGACCCGCGCGGCGGCGGACCCGACCCCGTGAGCCCCGCGAGGGGTCTGGTGGACGACGACGCGCTGGCCATCGCCGACGCCGTGCTTCGGATCACCGCCCGCGACGGCCTGCACCAGGTCAGTATCCGCACGGTGGCGGTGGAGGCGGGGCGCTCCGTCGGCATGGTGCAGCGCCGCTTCGGCAGCAAGGACCACCTGCTGTTGGCGGCGATGCGGCGCGTGATTGAGCAGGTCGGCGGCCGGATCCGGGCCCAGGTGGAGGCGCTGGGCCCGGATCCGGAGCTGCGCGTCCTGCTGGAGTGCCTGACCCGGGAGCTGGTCACCGTCGGCCCCGAGCGCCGCGACGAGGCCATGGTGTGGCTCGCGTTCCTGGCCAGGGCGGTTGTGGTGCCCGAGCTGGCGGCCGAGCTGCGGGAGCAGTACGTGCCCGGCGGGCACCGGATCGCGACCGCGCTGCGCGACCGGCCCGGGCTGGACCCCGAGCTGGCGGCGGTCGAGCTGCTCGCGCTGGTCGACGGGCTCACCGCCCACGTGCTGCTCGGCAGGATCGACGAGGCGACCGCGCTGCGCGCCCTGCACGCCCAGCTGGACCGTCTTTTGCCCAGCTCATGAGCGGTAGCTGAGCCAGAAGGTGATCACCCCGCGGCACGGTGTGGCGTGTCACGCTAGACTCCGGCACCGTGCGGCGTTATTTCTGGTTTAGCGGGCCGGCCCTGGGTGGGCCAGCCAGCGGCCGTCTGCGCTGACTTTCCACCCCGAGCCGGTACCACGTGAGCCGGCTCGGTGGTTTCGTTCGGGGCGGCTCCGACTTCGAGAGGACGCCCCAACCATGACCGTCGTCGACGAGCCGCGCACCGCGGCCCCGCTGGACGGCCGGCGCACGGCGAAGATCAGCCCGCTGATCTCGCCCGCGCTGCTGCGCCAGGAACATCCGATGGCACCGCACATCGTGCCGCGCATCGAGCGCGCCCGCGACGAGATCACCGACATCCTCAACGGCGACGACGACCGGCTGATCGTGGTCGTCGGCCCGTGCTCGATCCACGACCGGGGCGCGGCGCTGGAGTACGCGGCGCTGCTGGCCAAGGACGCCGAGCGCCTCGCGGGCGAGCTGCGCATCGTGATGCGGGTGTACTTCGAGAAGCCGCGCACCACGTTGGGCTGGAAGGGTCTGATCAACGACCCCGACCTCGACGGCAGCTACGCGGTGAACAAGGGGCTGCGGCTGGCTCGCGGCCTGCTGCTCGACGTGTCCGAGCTGGGCCTGCCGGTCGGCTGCGAGTTCCTGGACCCGATCATCCCGCAGTTCCTCGCCGACGTCGTGTCGTGGGGCGCGATCGGCGCGCGCACGGCGGCCAGCCAGGTGCACCGGCAGCTGTGCAGCGCACTGTCCATGCCGGTGGGCATCAAGAACTCCACCGAGGGCGACGTGCAGGTCGCGGTGGACGGTGTGCGCGCGGCGGCCGGTGAGCACGTGTTCCCCGGCATCAACTCCGACGGGTTGGCCGCGCTGATCAGCACCACCGGCAACCCGGACTGCCACGTGATCCTGCGCGGCGGCTCCGGCGGGCCGAACTACTCCG
>DATAYB010000162.1:0-1534 GCA_036272795.1 Pseudonocardia sp. | reverse complement strand
ACTGGTCGACCCGTCGGTGTCCGGCGAGCTCGAGCGGTCCCTGGCCGCCGTGCTCAGCGGCCGCACGGTGGTCGCGATCACCCACCGGCTGGCCTCGGCCCGGGACGCCGACCGGATCGTCGTACTGGACGAGGGGCGGATCGTCGAGCTGGGCTCACACCGCGAGCTGATGGCCGAGGGCGGCTCGTACGCCGAGCTGGTCAGGGCCTCGACCGGCGTTGGACGCGTCGGTGAAGACAGCGTCGAACACCTCGGCGAAGGCCTTGGTGAAGCCGCCGGGCAGCGCCTAGGCTCGCCGAAATGAGCCAGTCGGAACCGTCCAGGGTGGACAGCGAGGTCGGCCGGCTGCGTGCCGTCCTGCTGCATCGACCGGGGGGCGAGCTCACCCGGCTCACCCCGCGCAACAACGACCAGCTGCTCTTCGACGGCATCCCCTGGGTCGCCAGGGCCCAGCAGGAGCACGACCTGTTCGCCGCCGCGCTGACCGAGCGCGGCGTCGACGTGCTGCTGCTCGGCGACCTGCTGGTCGAGGCACTGCGGGCGGACGTGACGGCCCGCGAGCGCGGCATCGCCAGCGTGCTCGACGAGCGCAGGCTGGGCCCGCCGCTGGCTGCCCTGCTCGCCGACTTCCTGACCGACCTGCCCGACGACGAGCTCGCCACCGTGCTGATGGCCGGGCTGACGTTCGCCGAGCTGCCCGGCGGTTCCAGCCCGGCCGCGGTGCACGGTTCCCTGGTCCGCACCATGCACGAGCCGACCGACTTCGTGCTGGACCCGCTGCCGAACCTGCTGTTCACCCGCGACTCGTCGGTGTGGGTCGGCGACCGCGTGGCGATCACCTCGCTCGCCCTGCCCGCCCGCGCCCGGGAGACCGCACTGACCGACCTGATCTACGCCCACCACCCCCGGTTCGTCGGCACGAAGCGGGCCTACGAGGCACACAACGCTCCCGTGGAGGGCGGTGACGTGCTGCTGCTCGCGCCCGGGGTACTGGCCGTCGGGGTCGGCGAGCGCACCACGCCGGCCGGCGCCGAGTCGCTGGCCCGCTCCGCACTGGCCGACGGGCTGGCCACCGCCGTACTGGTCGTGCCGATCGCGCAGACCAGGGCCACCATGCACCTGGACACCGTGTGCACGATGGTCGACCGGGACGCCGTCGTGATGTACCCGACGATCGCGGACAGCCTGCGCGCCTACACCGTCCGCGCCGGCGAAGGTTCGGCCGCCGGCGGCATCACCGTCGAGGGGCCGGCGCCGTTCCGCGTGGCCGCCGCCGAGGCGATGGGCGTCGCCGAGCTGCACGTGATCGACACCGGCCTGGACCCGGTGACCGCGGAGCGCGAGCAGTGGGACGACGGCAACAACACGCTCGCGCTGGCTCCCGGCGTTGTGGTGGCCTACGAGCGCAACACCGAGACCAACGCGCGACTGGAGGACGCCGGCATCGAGGTGATCCGGATCGCCGGGTCCGAGCTGGGCTCCGGGCGGGGTGGGCCGCGGTGCATGTCCTGCCCGCTGGAGCGCGACCCACTCG
>DATAYB010000161.1:0-12699 GCA_036272795.1 Pseudonocardia sp. | reverse complement strand
CCATCGGCGGTGACCGACGTGCCCGCGCTGTCCAGCCACCGGCCGACCCGCTCCAGCACCGCGCTGAGGCTCTCCCCACCGTGCGGGCTTGCGGCCGGGTCCGTGAGCCAGGCGGTGACCAGGTCGGGGGTGGCGGCGAGTACGTCATCGAGGGTGCGCCCGGTCCACGCTCCGAAGTCGCAGCCGGCCAGGCCGGCGTCCCGCGTCCCCGTCAGACCGAGCGCTTCGGCGGTCTGCTGGCAGCGCCGGGACGGGGCATACCGGACCTGGTCCGCCCTCGGCAGGCCGCCGTCGCGCAGCTCGGCCGCCTTGGCCACCCCGGACTCGTCCAGCGGTTCGTCGCCGGCGAACGCCGCCGTCCTGATCGCGCTGGTGGCCGCGTGACAGAGCAGCACGACCCGCATGCCGGCGTCCCCTTTCCCTGACGGCCTGTCGCTGTCCGACGAGCAGAGCTGTCGAGCACGTCACCTCTACATCTGAATATCTGGACGACTATCGAGCTGTTGACGCGTGGCGATGGCGGACGTACGGTCCATTTCGACCCGACCGGCTCGCCGGCCGTAGGAGAGGATTCACCATGTCATCATCCGCGATCGGCCAGGCCAGGCCGGTTCCCGTCTCGGTGTCCGAAACCCTGCCGTGGTTGATCGGCGCGCTGCTGTTCGGGCTGGTGCTCTACTACTTCATCGGCATCGACGAGGGCGCCACGTCGGTGTTCGGCAACTCCATGGTCGTCCACGAGTTCGTGCACGACGCACGGCACTTCCTCGGTTTCCCCTGCCACTGAGCCCGTCAGTGAGCTGAGCCCGTCACTGAGCTGAGCCCGTCGCTGAACTGAGGTCGTTCGTGGTCAAGGCACTTGTACTCCGGGGCGTCGGCGCCGGCGCGCTGGCGGGCCTGGTGGCGTTCGTGTTCGCCCGGATCTTCGCCGAGCGCGGTGGCCTACAGCCTGGCCTGGGGGCGCACCTGCCGGCAGGGGCCCCGGCAGCTGTCGCTGCTGGTGGCACTGGGCGGCTTCGTCACGCTGTACCTGGTGCCGTTCCTCAAGTACCCGGCCAACCCGCCGTCCATCGGGCACCCGGACACCATCGCCGACCGCGGCGGCCTCTACCTGGTCATGGTGCTCGGCTCGGTGGTGGCCGCACTGGTCGCGGTGTGGGTCGGGCAGCGGTTGGCGCAGCGGCTGGGCAACTGGACCGCCACGCTCGTCGGTATAGCGTGCTTCGCGGTGCTGGTCGGGGTGCTGATGGCGGGGCTGCCGTCGCTCGGCCAGCTGCAGACCAACGTCGAGCAGTACGGCAACCTGGCCACCGAGACACCCCAGCCGATTCTCGACCCGCACGGCGCGATCGTGCTCGGCGGATTCGACGCGGACCTGCTGTACCGCTTCCGGCTCTACGCGGTCGGGGCGCAGGTGCTGCTCTGGGCGGTCCTCGGGCTGTGCTTCGCGCCGCTGGCGGAGCGGGTCGTGGGCCGGTCCGCCACCGCGCCGGCCGACGTCAAGGAGCCGAGCGCGGCTTGAGCCCTGAATAGGTGCAAGACACGAAAGCCCGTGCCTCAGGCCGGCCGGTGCGTTCTGCTGCTGCCGTGCACCGCGTCGACCGGCGCGCTGGGCAGCTGGCCGAGCAACGCCGGGATGGAGTCGTCGGTCAGGTGGTAGTGGATGGTGCGCCCGTCCCGGCGGGTGGCCACGACGCCGTGCGCGCGCAGCAGCCGCAGTGCCTGGGACACGGTGCTGTCCTTGGTCCCGGTCGCGGCGGCCAGGTCGGAGACGCAGATCTCGCCGGCGTGATGGATGCACAGCAGCAGCGCCAGCCTGGTCTGGTCGGCCAGCAGCGCGAACCGGGTGACCCAGTCGTGCAGCGTGTCCGGCTCCGGCAGGTGCGCGATCGCCTCGCAGACCCGCTCGCCGTCGACGATGGTGCGCGGGTCATCGGGATCCAGAAGGTGCACGTTCCCATTGTGGCCTGTCCGGCTGCCGCCGTGTCACCCACTGGCCGCCCCGGCGGCGCCGCGCGGCGTTGTGACCACGGTCACCAAGATTCGCCAAGAGCGTGCTGACCTGCGTCGATGATCCTGATCGAAGCCCGACATCTCTCAGTCTGAGGGGGGTGTTGTTTCGGCTCCGGGTCGATCGGCAACCCCTTCGATGTTCCAGTCGAGCGCCGCGAGCTCGGCCGAAGACTAGGAGGAGACGCGAGATGGGCTTCGTCGACAAGATGAAGAACAAGATCGACGAGACGGTCGGCAAGGGCAAGGAATCCGCTGGCAAGGCCACCGATGACCGTCACCTCGAGTACGAGGGCAAGGGCGACCAGGCCAGTGCCAACCTCAAGCAGGCCGGCGAGCACGTCAAGGACAGCGCCGGCAACGTGAAGGACGCGTTCAAGAACTGACGTCCCACTAGGCGGTTCCCCCACCGGCGGACCCCCGCTCGCCCATCCAGCGAGCGGGGGTCCGTACTTTTGCGCGGTGCCGCAGCTGCCCACCCCCGGCGGGGACCCGCCGTCGCGCCCCAGCTCCGACCAACCCGCCGACCTGGGCTTCACCCCGCGCACCCGGGTGCGCTGGCTGGCCCCTCGCATGCTGGCCCGCACCGGCGTCGAGGTGGCCATCTCGGAGCTGTTCGGGGCGTTCGCCGACCGGCGCGAGCTGCAGGGCACCGAGTCGGGCGCACCCCTCGACCTGTCCGACCTGACCACCGGGCCCTTCGACGGGATCGAGCCGCCTGTCGAGTCCGGGGCCCTGCCGGACGCCGAGGCTCTGGCCGGCGAGTTCTGGCTGGACTACGTGGCCGACATCGGCGACGGCTTCGACGCCACGACCACGGTTGCCAGCCAGCTCGCCGCCGACGAGCTCGAGCTCTCGTTCGGCGAGCAGCTGCATCGGACCAGGGCCGGCGCGCTGCTCGTGCTGGGCGGCGACGAGTGCTACCCGGTGGCGTCCCCGGCCGGCTACACCGACCGGCTCGTCGGCCCGTACCGGATGATGCTGCCGTGGACCGACCGGCCGCGCTGGATGGTCGCGCTGCCGGGCAACCACGACTGGTACGACGGGCTGACCAGCTTCCTGCGCCAGTTCTGCCAGCAGCGTTGGATCGGCGGTTGGAAGACGACGCAGGCGCGCAGCTACTTCGCGGTCAAGCTGCCAGGCGGCTGGTGGCTCTGGGGCATCGACATCCAGCTCGGCGACGACATCGACAAGCCGCAGCTGGACTACTTCCGCGAGATCGCCGAGCAGGTCGGGCCGGACGACTCGATCATCCTGTGCTGGGCGATGCCGTCCTGGGTGGAGTCCGGCCCTGACAACCCGGAGGGCTACGCCCCGCTGGAGTACTTCGAGCGCACGGTCATCCCGGACCGGGCCATGCTGCGGCTGTCGCTGTCCGGCGACCTGCACCACTACGCCCGCTACCAGGGCACCGACGCCGCCGGCCAGCAGAAGATCACCGCCGGGGGAGGCGGCGCATTCCTGTACGGCACGCACGCGCTGCCCGACGAGCTGAACCTGCCGCCCGCCGAGTCCAAGGACCCGAACAAGCGCGCGCCGGTGCGCTACCGGCTCGAGCAGTGCTACCCGAGCAAGCCGACCTCGCGGCGGCTGCGCATCGGCATCCTCGGCCAGGTCTGGCACAACCCGGGGTTCTGGGTGGTGCCGGCGGTGCTGTACCTGGTGATCGGGACGACCGTGAGCAGGGCGTACCCGTTCCTGGGCGGGGACCGCTGGTGGGTGGCCAGCATCCCCGCGCTGCTGCTCGCGCTGGTGCTGGCCGCGGCGGTGTGGCTCGGGCTGGACGCGTTCACCGGGGTCAGCGTGCGGCGTGACCCCGGTCGGCGGCGCCTGATCGGCGGCCTGCACACGCTGGGCCACCTGGTCCTGATCGTGGCCACCGCGTTCGGCGTCGAGGTGGCCACCGCCTCGGCCGGCTGGCCCTCGCCATGGCCGTCGGTCGCCATGCCGGTGGTCGAGGGGCTGGTCGGCGCGCTGCTCGGGCCGCTGGTGGTGGCGGTGTACCTGCTGCTCGCCGACCGGTTCGGGCCCGGGGTGAACACCGACGAGCTGTTCTCCGCGCAGGCGATCAGGGACTACAAGTGCTTCCTGCGGCTGCGGATCGCCGCCGACGGCACGTTGACCGTCTTCCCGGTGAAGATCGAGAAGGCCGTGCGCTGGCAGTTCGCCCCGGACGCCGGCCCGGGTGGCGATCGGCGCTGGTTCCGCCCCGCCGACGGGGTTGAGCCGCTCGCCGAGCTGATCGAGCCGCCCATCGTCGTCACGAAGCGCCCGGTGGACGGGGTGTGAGCCGGGCGGTTCGTGACTGAGCAACTACCGGTCTGGGTTAAGCCGGTGGCCGCCCGGCTCTCGAAATGTGACTTAACGAGGTGCATACGGTCGGTTTCTGATAGTAATCAGTGGTGCCAGGAACGTCGGACCGTCCAGAGGTCGAATTTCGCGCCTTGGACTATGGCGCCGCGCATGAGACCGTGCTGCGCCACATGGCCGAGCTGGCCAACGCGGAGATGCCCGGCCACCCGGATCTGAAGCCGCCGGAGGGCCCTGAGCTGGAGCCGGAGTACCGAGGGCTCTTCGTGGTCGCGTACATCAACGGCCAGCCCGCCGCGTCCGGCGGCTACCGGATGTTCCCGGGCGACCCCACGGGTGAGACCGCCGAGTTCGTCCGGATGTACGTCCGGCCGGGGGCCCGCCGGTCCGGGGTCGGCCGCGCGCTGCTCGCCGAGCTGGAGGAGCTGGCCCGCGACGACGACTACCTCCGCACGCTGCTCGAGGTCGGCTCCGAGCAGCGGGGTGCCCAGGCGCTGTACGAGATCCGGGGCTACCGGCGGATCCCGAACGACGGCGACAAGCAGGGCCGCTACACCTACCTCAAGGTGCTCCCTACCGACGACTGACCCCGGCCGCCCGTGCGGTGGCTGGGCGCCGCCCATCCCGGTCGCCGCACCGTCCGGATCGCCGCACCGTCCGGGTCGCCGCACCGTCCGGGTCGCCGCACCACCGCACACACTCGCGCGCCGTCGCACACATCCCCACGCCGCACACACGGCGGCGGCGCTGACGGCACACATCGCCGTACCGCCGCACACGCGGCCAGACCTGTGTGCGGCGGTATCGGGGTGTGTGCGGCGCTGGGGTCGGCCGCTGTGCTGGGTCGGCCGCTGTGCTGGTGCGGCCGCGTGTACGGGGTGCGCGCGGGAGGTAAGGGGTTTGCGGGATACCCGCTCTGCCCCGGACAGGGGGCGTGACCGCACACATCGCCGTAGCGCCGCACATATGACCTGACATGTGTGCGGCGATATGACGATGTGTGCCGTGACCGGGCGCACTGCGGTGCGTTGCCCGCCAGCGGCTGCGCCAGCGGCTGCGGGTGCGCCTGCGCCTGCGGGTGCGGCTGCGGGTGCGGGTGCGGCTGCGGCAAGGCGACCCCCGACGTGCGCGTTGCGGTTGGTGCTAGCGACCGGCGGCTGAGCGCAGTTATGCGGTGGCCACGAAGAGGTAGCGGTTCAGGCTGAAGAAGTAGTCGTCGCGGAGTTCGCGCAGGTCGTCGGCCCAGGCGGTGACGTCGTCGGCGGTCAGCCCGTCACGGCCCGGTACGAAGGCGCTGATGAAGGCGATCAGGCCCGCGCTGTACGTGTCGGCCCGGTACCCGGCGTTGAGCAACGGCAGCACGGCGCGCTGCGTCACGGTGAAGCCCGCGCCGGCGAGCAGCCCGCTGAGCCTGCGCGGCAGGTACGGGTCGACGAGGTGCCGGTCCCAGGTGGTGAGCACCCGGCGCATCCGGTCGGGGTCGCCGCTGCGCCAGACGATGGAGTCCCAGTCCGTGTCCAGCACCAGCAGCCGCCCGCCAGGGCGCAGCACCCGGCGCGCCTCGGTCAGCGCGGCCGCCACGTCGGTGACGTACTCGTAGACCTGGGTCACCGTGACCGCGTCGAAGCTGCCTGCCGGGAAGGGCAGCGCGTTCGCCTCGCCCTCGACGAACTCGACCGGCGCCGACCCCGGTACCGCCTGCGGTTCGGTGGACCGCGCGATCTCCAGCATGCTCTCGCTGATGTCGACGCCGTGCACCGTGCCCCCCGGCCCGACCAGCGCCGCGAGTTCCCTCGCCAGGTATCCGGGTCCGGAGCCGATGTCCAGTACCCGCTCGCCAGGAGCCGGGTTCAGCGCCGCCCGGATCGCCGCGCGCTGCGCGACGATGTCCGGCGTCGTGTAGGTGGCCGCCACCCGCCGGGAGGTGGCCTCGTCGAACCGCATTGCGCGCCCCTTGTCCTTCGCTGTCCGTTGCCTCGTCACTCAGCGCCAGGACGGCAGCCACATCTCCGCGTTCCAGTGCGACGGCGTGATCGAGTCGCCGACCATCACCGGCCACAGCCAGGCGAAGTTCGCCACCGCGAGCCCGAGGTACAGGGCCACCACCAGCAGCCCGGTGGACCGCCGCTCGGCGCCCGCCCTGGCTTTGCCGAGGATCTCACCGAGGCACAGGGTGAGCCCCAGTATCAGGAACGGGGCCATCGGCGTGGCGTAGAAGAAGTACATCTGGCGGTCGATGTCGAGGAACCAGGGCAGGTAGCCGGCGGCGTACCCGACCAGTACGGCCGCGTAGCGCCAGTCGAACCTGGTCACCGAGCGCCACACCGCCCAGCCCAGCGCTGCCGGGCTCGCCCACCACAGCACCGGCGTGCCGATCAGCATCGTGGCCGCCACACACGAGCTCTCGCCGCAGGCCTGCCCCGAGTTCGTGTAGTAGTAGAGCATCGGGCGCAGGCCCATCGGCCAGGTCCAGGGCTTGGACTCCCACGGGTGCGGGTTCGTCTTCGAGGTCTTCAGGTTCGTGTGGAACGACAGCACGTGCCCGCTGTAGTACCAGAGCGAGCGCAGCGCGTCCGGCACGAAGGAGAACGGCCCGCCGGTGCCGATCTCGCGGCCGACCTCGTACCGGTCGACCGCCGTCTCGTTCGCGAACCACGCCCACCAGCCGGCCAGGTAGGTCAGCGTCGGTACGACGGCGAGCGCCCACAGCGCCGGCCCGAGGTCGCGCACCACCACGCCCGCCCACGGCCGGTGCACCCCGGCGGCCTTGCGCGCCGCCAGGTCCCAGCACACCGAGAGCACGCCGAACGCGACCACCCAGTACACCCCGGACCACTTGACCGCGCAGTCCAGCCCGATCAGCACCCCGGCGGCGAACCGCCACCAGCGCACGCCCAGCCGGGGCCCGTACGGCGAGTCCGCGACCCGCCCCTCGGCGACCACTACCGCCATCCGCGCCCGCACGTCGTCGCGGTCCACCACGAGCGCACCGAACGAGGCGACCACGAACAGCGTCAGGAAGATGTCGAGCATGCCCATCCGGGACTGCACGAAGCTGACCCCGTCACAGATCAGCAGCACCCCGGCGACCACACCGAGCAACGTGGAGCGGGTCATCCGGCGGGCGATCCGGACGATCAGCAGGATGCACACCGTGCCGGCCAGCGCCGCAGACAGCCGCCAGCCGACGCCGTCGTAGCCCTGCCACGCCTCGCCGAGCGCGATCAGCTGCTTGGCCAGCGGTGGGTGCACGACCAGCTCGTACGCCGGGTTGTCCTCCACACCGCCGTTGCGCAGCATCTGCCAGGCCTGCGGCACGTAGTGCTTCTCGTCGAACACGGGGGTGCCGTCGTCGGTGGGGTAGCCCAGCCGGTAGAACCGCAGTATCCCGCCGATGATCGCCAACATGATCGCCAGCAGCCAGCTGAGCAGCCGGTCCGGAGGCAGCGGCCGGTCGAGTGCGAAGCCGGTGGTGCCGGGGCGCGCCGGACGCGGCGGCCGACCAACTGGCCAGGCGCCGTCCCGGGCGGTCCGCTGCAGCACGCTCACCACGGGGACCGATCGTAGGGGGTGCCGGTTGAGATCTTTCGAAGGTAACGTCAGTCTTATCTCAGCGCGTTTGCGCCGTACTGAGGTTACTCTCAGAGGGTGAGTTCTCCCGATCTCGCCTCTCCCGGTCTCACCGGGCCGTTCCGGGGCGGCGAGGCGGTCGCGGCGGCGTTGCTGACCAGGGCCCGGCTCTTCGGGCCGCGCTACCGGCGGGTCTACCCGGACGTCTACCTGGCCGCCGACCAGCCGCTGGACCTGGTGACCCTGTCGCGCGCGGCGTTCCTGCTGGTCCGCGACCGGGGCGGTGTGCTGGCCGGGTACTCCGCGGCCGCGCTGCTGGGCGCCGACTGTGGTCCCGACGACCCGCCGGCCGAGGTGCTACTGGCCACCAACTCGCGGCCGCACCCCGGGCTGCGGATCTACCGGGGTACCGCGTCCGGCTCCGACGTGACGGCGGTCGGGGACGTGCGGGTGACCTCGCCGCTGCGCACCGCGTGGGACCTCGCCCGCCGGTTGCCGCTGGTGGAGGCCGTGGTTGCGGTGGATGCGCTGGCGCGGGTGGGGCGGTTCGAGCCGGCGGAGTTGTTGGTCAGGCGTGCCGGGGAACCCGGAGCGCGGGGCGCCCGGCGGCTCGCCGAGGTGGTCGCGCTGGCCGACCCGCGTGCGGAGTCGCCGGCGGAGACGCGGTTGCGGGTGGCGCTGGTCCGGGCGGGGCTGCCGGCGCCGGAGGTGCAGTTCCCGGTGCTCGACGAGCACGGGCGCGAGCTGGGCAGGACTGACCTGGCGTACCCGGCCGCGAAGCTGGCGATCGAGTACGACGGTGCGGCGAATCTCGACGCCGGCCGGGCGGGGCGGGACCGGGAGCGCGACGGCGAGCTGGCCGGGGTCGGCTGGCAGACGCTGCGCCTGGCCTCGGACGACCTCGATGCGCTGCCCCAGGCGACGCGGCGGATCGCCCGGCTGCTCGAGCTGCGTGGTCCTCGAGAGTAACTCCAGTCATGCCTGGCCTCGTCGGGAGCGGACCGGCGTTACCTTCGATCAGTGGCTCTAGGCTGGGAAGCGTGACCGACACCCCGGAGCCGAGTGGTCGGCTGCTGCTGGCCGCCACCCCGCTCGGTGACCCCGGGGACGCCTCCGCCCGGCTCGTCGCCGCCCTGGCCAGTGCCGATGTGATCGCCGCCGAGGACACCCGCAGGCTGCGGACCCTGGCGAGCGCGCTCGGGGTCACCGTGACCGGCCGTGTGATCAGCCACTACGACGCCGTCGAGGCAGCCAGGGCGCCCGTGCTCGTGGACGCGGTGCGCGAGGGACAGACGGTGCTGGTGGTCACCGACGCCGGCATGCCCTCCGTGTCGGACCCGGGGTATCGCCTGGTCAGTGCGTGCGTGGCGGCCGGGCTGCCGGTCAGCTGCCTGCCGGGGCCGTCGGCGGTGACCACCGCGCTGGTGCTCTCCGGGCTGCCCTGCGAGCGGTTCTGCTTCGAGGGTTTCGCGCCGCGCCGGCCCGGTGAGCGGCGGCGCTGGCTGACCGCGCTGGCCACCGAGCCCCGTACCGCCGTGTTCTTCGAGTCACCGCGCCGGCTGGCCACCACGCTGGCGGACGCCGTCGACGTGCTCGGCGCCGACCGGCCCGCCGCCGTCTGCCGCGAGCTCACGAAGACGTACGAGGAGGTCCTGCGCGGTCCGCTCGCCGAGCTCGCCGAGTGGGCCGCCGACGGTGAGGTGCGCGGCGAGATCACGGTGGTGCTCGCGGGGCAGGTCGGCCCGGCGCCCGGGGCGGCGACGCTGCAGGAGCTGGTCGAGCGGGTCCGCGAGCGGGTGGCGGGCGGCGAGCGGCTCAAGGACGCGGTGAGCGAGGTCGCCACCGGTACCGAGTACCCGAAGCGCGAGCTCTACGCCGCCGCCGTGGCCGCCGCCGACTCGTAGCCCTACTTCTTGGCGCCCGGGAGCTCGGCCAGCTCGGCGACCAGCTCGTAGCTGCGCCGGCCGTCCGCCGGGTCGTGCACCATGGTGGCGACCATCAGCTCGTCGGCCTGGGTCTGCTCCAGCAGCGACGTGATGCCCTTGAGCACGGTGTCCGGCCCGCCGATGATCTGGTTCGACATCCGGTCGGCCACGAACGCCTTCTCGACCTCGCTGTAGTCGTACGCGGCGGCCTCCTCCGGCGTCGGCATCAGGCCGGGGTTGCCCTGGCGCAGCCGCAGGAACGACAGCCCGCCGGGCCCGGCGAGGTAGCGCGCCCGCTCGTCGTCCTCCGCCGCGACCACCGAGGCACACACCATCGCGTACGGCTCCTTCAGCCGGGCCGACGGCCGGAACCGCTCCCGGTACAGCGCCAGCGCCGGCAGCGTGTTCACCGCGCTGAAGTGGTGCGCGAACGCGAACGGCAGGCCCAGCAGCCCGGCCACCTGCGCGCTGTAGCCGCTGGACCCCAGCAGCCAGACGTCCGGCGGGTTACCCAGCGCCGGCACCGCGTGCACACCCCGCTCGCTCGGCCCGGTGAAGTAGCTCATGAGGGCGTTGAGCTCCTCGGGGAAGTCGTCGACCGAGAGCCCGTTCGCGCTGCGCCGCAGGGCCTGCGCGGTCACGGGGTCGGTGCCCGGCGCGCGCCCGATGCCCAGGTCCACCCGGCCGGGGTGCAGCGCCTCGAGCATGCCGAACTGCTCGGCGACCACCAGCGCCGCGTGGTTGGGCAGCATCACGCCGCCGGACCCGACTCGCAGCGTGCTCGTCGCGGCGGCCAGGTGCGCGATCAACACCGGCGGCGCCGAGCTGGCTATGCCCGGCATGTTGTGGTGCTCGGCAACCCAGAACCGCTGGTAGCCGAGCTGCTCGGCGCGCCTGGCGAGCTCGATGGTGCCGTTCAGAGCGGCGCCGGCGTGCGAGCCGGTACCGATCACGGCGAGGTCGAGTACGGAGAACGGAATATCGAAGCGGGGCACCCCATGAGCAACGCGGCGCCCCGCCCAGACCTTCCCGCGCGACCCGTCGGGTCCCGCGCGGGTGTCGTACGCCCCGCGCGGGAGCCGGGTCGGCCGGGTTACGGCACGTGCAGCAGCAGCACCCGGGACGGCACCCCGGAGTCGTGCACCTTGCCGTTCGCGCCGAACGCGTCCTTGCCCTCGGTCATGCCGAAGTCGTTGTCGTTGGCCACGGCGATGGTGTGCTGGTCGCGCACCGCGATGCCCTCGATCTTCTTGGGCAGGCTGGGGATCGAGGCGGTCAGATCCAGCAGCGGCGTCTTGGCCAGCGGGGTCACCGAGGCGTGCGCCAGGTCGGTCTGCTCGAGCGGCGGGTTGTGGCCGGCGTCGTCGAACGGGCCGCCGAGCAGGTTGGTCGCCCCGCTCAGCCTGATCACGTACAGCTTCGCCACGTCGTCGGTGCGTTCGTCGACCAGCAGCTGTTCAGGGCCGTACCAGGCCATCGCGCTGATCTTCATCTCCGACTGGTCACCGCCCGCGCCCTCGTCGAACCTGTTCACGTCCTCGAGCGGGTAGGCGTACTCCGCCGTGGCCTGACCGGTGTTGATGTCGAAGGCGAACAGCCGGACCGTCCGGGAGTTGCCGCCCGCCTTGTCGTTCGGCAGGGCCAGCGGGCTCTGCAGCGAGGCGTACACGGTGTGCCCGTCCGGGTTCAGCGCCATTGACTCGAAGCCCCGGTTGATCTGTCGCTTGGCCAGGATCGCCGGCAGCGTGGCCTGCACCGGGTAGTCGGTACCGGGCAGGGAGAGGCCGGCGGGCACGTAGCGGGTCAGCACCTTGCCGGTGGAGGACACGTGCAGGATCGAGGGCGCGTACTCCTCGGAGATCCAGAAGTCGCCGTTGGGCGCGCGGACCATGCCCTCGGTGTCCAGCCCGGCGGGGTTGACCGGCAGCAGCGCCTGGGCGGACCAGTCGTAGGGCGGCTCGTCGCGGCTGTCGCTGTTGGAAAGACCCGTGACCGGCTTGCCGCTGGTCGTCGTGATCGGGATCGCCTGCTCGACGTGCAGCGCGGGCCCCGCCACGCTGACCCGCAGGATGGCCGGGTCGAAGTTCGGCACCGGGAACGTGCGGCGCTTGTTGTGGTCGACCTTGACCTGGCCGTTCGGCCCCCGGTCGGTGATCGCCCAGTACTGGTTCGGGTCGTCCGCCGGGTAGATGTCGCTGCCCGTGCCGCCGAGCACGATGGCGTGGTCGTCCGGCACGCTGCCCGCGATCAGGCCGTTGGAGAACTGCGCGAGCGGCATACGCGGCAGCGTCGAGTCGCTCAGCACGGCCGGCTTGCCGCCGGCCGTACCGGTCGCCCCCGGTGCGGAGGGCGCCGACGTGGGTGCCGCCTCGGTGGACGGGGCGGCCGCCGCCGAGGTGGTCGGGGCGGCGGGGGCCGGCGGTGGGCTCGCGGGCGCGCAGCTGGCAATCGCGGCGAGCAGAGCGGCGGTGGCAAGCGCGGCACCGCTGAACACGGTGCGCCGGAGCGCCGAGGTCTGCGTCGTCGACGTGCCGGTCGGCGCGGGCCGTAGTCTCATGGCTCACCCTGACACGCCGTGCTGAGCTGCGCGGGTCGAAATCTCATGACGAACCCTGACACCCGTTGTTGAACGGCAGGTGACGTACGCGCTCGCGGTTCCGGCCGGTGGGGCGGGTGGGTCTGGCTGAAGCTCCTGTGGCGGATGCGGCGGACGTGGACCGGCCCGCGAGTCGGGGATTCGGCAGGGTGAGTCGCGGATCTCGTGGGTCCGGCCGGCCGATGTTCAGCCGAAACCCACCGAAGGGCGGCGCGGACTGTCGGTGCCCGGTGCTTTGATGGGCGCCCTTGACCCCCTGGTTTCCGAAAGGTGCGCACCATGCCTGTG
>DATAYB010000160.1:0-8529 GCA_036272795.1 Pseudonocardia sp. | reverse complement strand
GGAGCAGGGGCGGCTCGACCGGCTGGCCGGCACCGACCCGGAGTCCCTGGCCGCCGCGGCCGACCGGTTCGACGCGGTCGGCGCCGAGCTCGCCGACATCGGGCACTCGGCCGGCGCGGTGGGCTCGGAGGCGGCGGTCGGGTCGGCCGCGGCGGCCAGGTGCACGGCGTTGGCGGCGATGATCGAGTCCGAGGCGACCGAGGTGACGACGTTGGCCGGCGAGCTCCGGGCGGCCTCGACGCGGTGGGAGGGGTGGCTGACCGAACTGGTGCACCAGGTACTGCGGGTCGGTGACGGGGTGCGGGACGGCGGCGCGTACCGCTCGTCGCTGTGGCTCGCGCAGCGCGATGCCGACGAGGCCGATGCGGTCGCCGCCCTGGTCACCAGGTACCCCGGCCGTGATGCGCTTGCGCTGGCCGAGCCGGCCGCCTTGGCGCGCTGGGCCCGGCTTGACGAGCTGGTCGGGGCGCAGGGGGCGGTGCTCGCGGTGCTGCGGGCCGGTTTGGCCGCCGCCGATCACTTGGCCGCTACCGACGGCTGGGCGGCGGGGCCCGGCTCTTCACCCGGTCCGAGGTCCTGGGCACCGGCCGACGCGGACTCGGGTCGCGATCCGGGGCCCGACCGGCCGGGCGGCGCCGCGGGGTGGCTCAGTGAAGGACCGGCACCGGTGCCGGACGTGGTGGTGGACCGGGAGTACCGCGACCGGGTGTTGCGCGACTGGGAGCCGCTGCGGCCGGAGCGGCCGGGTGAGGCGCGGGAGATTCGTCCCGGCATCGGACCGGTCCTGGCCGGGGTGGAGGGGCACCGGCCGGGTACGGACACCGGGGTCCGGATCCCCGAGCTGCCCGACGCGCCGACGAGCCGGACCCGGTAGGACCCGGTCCGGCTCGGGACCGGAGCTCAGCGGGAGAGCAGCAGCTCGGTGCCCTTGAACTCGCCGGAGACGAGCTCGTCGAGGTCGGTGCTGCCGTACAGGACGTGCAGCAGGAAGCCGGTCATCAGCGCGCGGGCCATCCGGGCGGTGCCGGCGTGCGGCTTGCCGGCGAGCAGCGAGTCCATCCAGCCCCGGCCGGTGAGGAAGCCGAGATGGTTGGCCTTGGGCAGGGTGCGCAGCACGACCGGGCCGCCCCAGCCGGCGGCGATGGGTTCCGCGTTGCCGACCGCGGGGCTGACCTGGTCCTGGCCGGCGGCCAGGTGCAGCGACGGCGCGGTGACCAGCGGCGCGGTGTCGATCGCGGACGGCCGGGTCTCGGAGGCGGCCAGGGTGATGACGGCGGCGACCGGCTCACCGGCGGCCTCGCGGTCGGCCGCTGCCAGCACCGCGCAGCCACCGCCCATGCCGTGCCCGGCCAGCGCCAGGCGCCGCCGGTCCACACTGATCGCCCCGTCGCCGAGGCGGACCCCGACGCAGACGTCGAGCGCGCTGCGCAGGTCGCCACTGAACCGGGCGTGACTGGGGATCGGGCCCCGGAAGCTCGCCGGCGCCGCGGTCACGAAGCCCCAGGACGCCAGGTGCCGCAGCAGGGGCAGGTACCGGTCGGGGCTCTGCACCCAGTCGTGCCCGAAGGCCACCGCGGGCAGCCCAAGGCCTTCGCTGGGCGCGTAGATCACGCCGGGCAGCCCGACCAGCCCGAGCTCACCGCGCAGCACCTTGTGGGGGCCTGGGTGGGACAGCTGCTCGATCGCCTTGCGGGCCGATCGGGGCAGCGCGGGGGCCGCCGGCTGTCGGGTACGAGCCACGCGCAGACGCTATCCCATCTGCTCCCGGTGGGCGTTGGCACGTCACCCGGCGCGGCCACATCCCCGCCGGTTCCGCCACGGTCGGGTGACCCGCCTGCCCGGTCGGCCCAACCGAACCGGCTCGAATCGCCACCCCGTTGCTGCGATCCGCTGATCTCCGTCCGGGGTGCCGGCAATGCCCCTGAGGTCGTCAGAGGTGCTGGTTAGCGTCGGTTTCACGGTTGGAGGAGGTATTCCGATGGGAGCAGATGGTGATCACGACGGCGGAGTTCAAGCAGTTCGAGCGCAACCTGGAGTTCGCCAGGAGGCTGGTGGGCAGCGGTCGGCAGCTCGAGCAGTCGGAGGCGGGCTCGTTCGAGGTGGCGGACCTGTACCGGGCCGCCTGGGTACAGGCGGTGTCCGTGCTGGACCCCTGGGTCACGGAGGGGGCGGCAGCGGAGCTGCTGCGCGGGGAGGGCCTGCGCGCCATCGCCCTGCGGCGCGCTCAGATCGTGCATGAGGCTGACCTGGCCGAGAACGGTCGGCGCCCGCTGCGCGCGGAGGAGGTCGACGGGGTCATCCGGCAGGCCGAGCATTTCGCCAGGGCCGCCATGGGACCGGTTGAGTCGGGGGAGGTCCCCGCGGTGTCGGGGTCGGGGTTCCTGTTCACCCTCGGGTACCGGGAGAACGCGTGCTGGCTGCTCCGCGACGGCAGGGCCGCCTTTCCGAACGGCGACCGGGGCAGGGTCGACAGGCTGGTGGTCGGTGACGAGCTGTTCCTGGTGACCACCCAGAAATGTTGGGGCGACGGGCCGGGCCGGGCGCCCACGTTGGTGATCGGCTCCGCGGTGCTCACCTCGCCCGTCGCGCTGCTCGCCGAGCCTCCGGTGCTGGCCGGGCGGCGTTATCCGAGGGCCTGCGAGCTGCGGCTGACGCGGTTGGCCACCTATCGGGAAGGCGTCGACCTGAAGTCGTTGGTCCCTCGGCTGGAGGCGTTCCCGAAGGGGACCGACTGGGGCCGCCCGCTGCGTCAGACGGTCACCGAGCTGAGCGATGCGGACGCCGCGCTGTTGCGGGCCGAGCTGGCGGAGGTCGGTGCGGATCCGGCGGTGGCGTTGGGCAGCTACCCGGGTCCGATGCCGGAGGACCGGGAGGAGGCCGCCGCTGGGTGATGGCCCGGGCGGGCAGGGGCCGCGTCGGGTGGGCGTGCGGTGGGCGGGGCGTTCTACGGTTGGCCGCATGAGGCGGATGTGGAGAGCGGACCAGGTGCGGGCCGCCGAGGACGTGCTGCTTGCGCGTACTCCGGACGGTGCGCTGATGCGGCGCGCGGCACACGGGGTCGCCCTGCGGGCGGTTGCGCTGCTGGCCGAGCACGCCGGCGCGGTGGCCGGCAGCCGGGTGAGCCTGCTCGTCGGCGCCGGCAACAACGGCGGCGACGCGCTGTGGGCCGGTTTTGAGCTGCGCCGCCGGGGTGTCGGGGTGACGGCGGTGCTGCTCGCGCCCGACCGCGCGCACCCGGCCGGGCTCGCCGCGTTCCGCCGGGCCGCCGGGCGGGTGCTCCACGCGGTGCACGCGGAGCGGGCCGAGGCGGCGGTGTGCGGGTCCGACCTGGTGATCGACGGGATCGTCGGCATTTCCGGGAGCGGCGCGCTGCGTGAACCCGCCGCGACCCTGGTGGCCGCCGCCGAGCGGGCCAGGGTGCCGATCCTGGCGGTCGACCTGCCCAGCGGGGTCGACCCGGACACCGGCGAGGTGGCCGGCCCGGCGGTGACCGCGACCGCCACCGTCACGTTCGGCGGCCACAAGCCGGTGCACGCGCTGGCCTCGCAGCGCTGCGGGCCGGTGCACCTGATCGACCTCGGCCTGGTGCCGTACCTGCCGGAGCCCGACCTGCACCAGCTGGAGGGGGTGGATGTGGCGGCGCGCTGGCCGGTACCGGGGCCGGCCGACGACAAGTACACGCAGGGCGTGGTCGGCATCGCGGCCGGGTCGGCGGTCTACCCGGGGGCGGCCGTGCTGGCCACCGGAGCGGCGGTGGCGGCCACCTCGGGCATGGTCAGGTACGCCGGCAGTGCGGCGGAGCTGGTGCGGTCCCGCTGGCCGGAGGTGGTGGCGGCGGGCTCGGTGGCAGACACCGGGCGGGTCCAGGCGTGGACCGTCGGGCCGGGCATCGGCACCGGCGCCGCCGGCCGGGAGACGCTGGCCGCCGTGCTGGACGTGGGCGTACCGGTCTGTCTGGACGCCGACGCGATCACGCTGCTCGCCACCACACCGGACCTGGCCGACGCTGCCATCGAGACACCGGCGGTGTTCACCCCGCACGACCGGGAGTTCGCCCGGATCGCCGGCGACGTGGGCAGTGACCGGGTCGCCGCCGCCCGCCGGGCCGCGAAGCAGTGGCGGTCGACGATCCTGCTCAAAGGCAACGTCACGGTGGTGGCCGATCCTGACGGTCGGGCACTGGCGCACCCCGCCGGCTCGTCCTGGGCGGCCACCGCGGGCTCGGGGGACGTGCTCTCCGGGCTGATCGGGACGCTGCTGGCGGCCGGCCTCGAGCCATGGTGGGCGGCCGGCTGCGCGGCCTACCTGCACAGCCGGGCGGCGGCGCTGGCCGCGCTCGGTGGGGCCACCGCGCTCGCCGGGCAGGCCGTGTTCGACGAGGCGGTGGCCACCAGCTCCGGTGAGGCGACGCAGGGCGGGCGGCTGTTGGTGGGTGCGCCGATCGGGGCCTCCGCGCTGCTCGCCGCCGTGCCGGACGCGATCAGGGCGGTGCGCAGGCTCGCCAGCTAGGCCGACCGCCCGGCCGGGGCGGGCGGGCGTGGCGCGGTGGATGAGACCATGGGCGCCATGTCCGCCACCGCTGAACAGCGCGCCGCACCGACCGGGATCGGGTCGACCCGCCCGAGGGCCGAGGCTGCCGTGGACCTCGACGCGATCCGGCACAACGTGGCCGTGCTGACCGGCCTGGCGGCCCGCTCCGGGGCGGCTGTGATGGCCGTGGTCAAGGCCGAGGGCTATGGGCACGGATCCGTGGCGGTCGGCAGGGCGGCGCTGGCCGCCGGGGCCGGCTGGCTGGGCGTCTGCACGCTGGACGAGGCGCTCACCCTGCGCGCCGGCGGAATCACCGCGCCGGTGCTGAGCTGGCTGGACCTGCCGGATGTCGACTTCGCGGCCGGCGTGGCCAACGACGTCGACCTCTCGGTGGCCTCGGTCGCCGAGCTGGACGTGCTGAGGGCCGCCGCGCGCTCGGTCGGCCGCCGCGCCCGTATCCACCTCAAGATCGACACCGGGTTGAGCCGCAACGGCTGCGCCGAGGCCGACTGGCCGGGCCTGGTCCGCGCCGCCGCCCAGGCCGAGGCGGAAGGCACGGTGTCGGTCGTCGCGGTGTGGTCGCACCTGGCGCACGGTGACGAGCCGGACAGCCCGATGCTGGACCAGCAGGCCGTCCGGTTGGACGCCGCCTGGATGCTGGCCAGGGACGCCGGGCTGCTGCCGATCCGGCACCTGGCCAACTCCGGCGCCACGCTGACCCGCCCCGACCTGCACTACGACCTGGTCCGTCCCGGTATCGCGGTGTACGGGCTCGACCCGATCGGCCGGCCGCCGTCGGAGTTCGGGCTCCGCCCGGCCATGACATTCCGCACGCGGGTCGCGCTGGTCAAGCGTGTGCCGGCCGGTGAGGGCGTGTCGTACGGGCACGAGTGGCGCACGCCGAGGGACACCACGCTCGCGTTGCTGCCGGTCGGTTACGCCGACGGGGTGCCGCGCCGGCTGGGCAGCCGCCCGAGCGGGGTCGGCGGTACGAAGGTGCTGGTCGGCGGCCGGTTGCTACCCCTGGTCGGGCGCGTCTGCATGGACCAGATCGTCGTCGACTGCGGCCCCGAGCCGGCCGGCGAACCGATCACCGTCGGCACCGAGGCGGTCCTGTTCGGCCCCGGGGACCGAGGCGAGCCGACCGCGCAGGACTGGGCCGACGCCCTGGACACGATCCACTACGAGATCGTCACCGGGTTGCGGGTGGGGCGGGTGTCCCGCACGGTATTCGGTATGGACGAGGGGGACTCCCGGTGAGTCGCAACCGTGGCTGGCGGATCGCCGGTGGCGTGATCGGCGGTGTGCTGGGTGCCGCGGCGACCGGGGTGGCCGTCGGTGCCGCCACCCGGTGGTCGCGGTTGGCGAGGGAACGCCGGGGGCCGGACGAGGGTGAAGAGGACGACGGCCACCCGGCGCCGGCCGAGCTGGGGCTACTGCCGCCCGGCACGCCGTGGTCGATCACCGCCGACGACGGTGTGCGGCTGTCCGCCGAGGTGATCGAGCCCGCCGAGGGCCGCCGAGCCGAGCTGACCGTGGTCTTCGTGCACGGTTTCGCGCTGGACCGGCGCTGCTGGCACTTCCAGCGCCAGGAGTTCGCCGCGCGGCCCGACGACAAGGCCCGCCTGGTGTTCTACGACCACCGCAGCCACGGCCGGTCCGAGCGCGCCAGCAGGGCCAGCTGCACGATCGAGCAGCTCGGCGCCGACCTCGACGCGGTACTGCGCACGCTCGCCCCGGAGGGCCCGCTGGTGCTGGTCGGGCACTCCATGGGCGGTATGACGATCATGGCGCTGGCCGAGCAGGTACCCGAGCTGTTCGCCGAGCGCATCCTCGGCGTCGCCCTGCTCTGTACCTCGGCGGGTGAGGTCGCGGCCTCCGGGCTGCCCGGCACGTTCCTGTCGCGCAAGAACGTGCTGACCCGGATGGTCGGTATGCTCGCCGGCTGGCAGCCCCGGCTCGTGGAGCGCACCCGCATCATGATCAACGACCTGGTCTGGGGTGTGACCAGGGCCTATGCCTACGGCGACCGGTCGGTCGGCAACTGGCTGGTGGACTTCGTGCACACGATGATCAGCGCCAACGCCGTCGACGCGCTGATCGACTTCGTGGACACCCTGGACAGCCACGACCGCGTCGCCGCGCTGCCCGGCCTGAAGCAGTGCGAGACGTTGATCATCGGTGGAGACGCCGACCGGATCATCCCGATCGAGCACAGCGAGAAGATCGCGGGCGAGCTGCCGGCGGCCACGCTCGTGCGCCTGCCCGGCGTCGGCCACATGGCCATGCTCGAGCAGCCGGAGCCCGTCAACGAGGCGCTGGTCGAACTGCTCGGCAAGGTGGTCCGGCCGACTGGGGTGCTGCGCAGGCTGAGGAGGCGCGCGTGAGCCACCTGACCAGCTCTGACCCGACCGCACCGCCTGCTGAGCTGGCCGGTACCGCGCTGGCCGGTATCGCGCTGGCCGACCTGACCGAGACCGAGCTGACGTTGCCCACCGCCGCCGACACCGAAGCGCTCGGCGCCTGGCTCGGTGCGCAACTGGGCGCCGGCGACGTCGTGCTGCTGTCCGGTCCGCTCGGCGCCGGCAAGACCGTGCTGGCCAGGGGCATCGGCCGTGGGCTCGGGGTGGCAGGGCCGGTCACCTCGCCGACCTTCGTGATCGCCCGCGAGCACGCACCGGCGCCCGGTGGCCGGGGCGTGGCACTGGTGCACGTGGACGCGTACCGCCTCGGTGGCCGCGCCGAGCTGGACGACCTCGACCTGGACACCGACCTCACCGCCGCCGCTGTCGTCGTCGAGTGGGGCGACGGGCTGGCCGGCGGGCTCGCGGCGCGCTACCTGCTGGTCCGGCTGACCCGCCGTGACGACGACAGCCGGCTGGCGCACCTGTCCTGGGAGTCGGAGCCGGCTCCCGCATGATCGAGCGCGCATGATCGAGGCCGTCATCTTCGACTGGGGCGGCACGCTGGCGCCCTGGGCCACCATCGACCACCTGGCCAGCTGGCGCGCCTACGCCGACGTGCTGCTGCCCGACGATCCTGCCGCCGCCGGGAACGCCGCCGCCGCGCTGCTCGCCGCCGAGAACGGCCGGTGGCTGCGGGTCCGCGACGAGCACCGGGCGTTCACGCTGGCGCAGGTGGTGGCCGACGCGGGTGAGGCACTCGGCGGCCCGGCGCTGGCCTACCGGGAGGACGCGCTCACCGCGTTCCGCGAGTTCTGGACCGCCAGCACCTTCACCCGCGCCGAGGTGCTGCCGACGCTGACCAGGCTGCGCGAGCGGGGCCTGGCGCTCGGCGTGCTGTCGTCCACCGGGTGGCCGGGCGCGTGGCACGAGGAGTTCCTGCGCCGCGACGGCGTACTCGAGCTGTTCGACGCCTGCGTGTGGACCTCGGACCTGGACTGGACGAAGCCGCACCCCGAGGCGTTCCGTGCCGCCATGGCCGCCGTCGGGGCGACCGACCCGGCCCGTTGCGTCTACGTCGGCGACCGCCCGTACGACGACATCGCCGGGGCCAAGGGCGTCGGCATGCGCGCGGTTTTTGTGCCGCACAGCGCGATCCCGGTCGAGCAGCAGGTCCCGGTGGACGTCGAGCCGGACGCCGTGCTGCACCGGTTCGACGAGCTGCCCGAGCTGCTCGCGGACTGGTAGGTCACGGGCGCGCACTGGCCGCGTTCTAGGCTGGTGGCGTGCTAGTTCTCGCTCTTGACACCGCGACCGAAGCGGTGACCGTCGGGCTGCTCGAGGTACCCAGGAACGGGTCGACGGGTCCGGTGCGGCTGCTCGCCTCGGAGCTCCGGCAGGGCGCGCGGCAGCACGGCGAGCAGCTGATGCCGGCGGTGCTCGCGGTCTGTGCGGCGGCCGGGCAGCGGCTGGCCGACGTCGACGCGGTGGTCTGCGGCGCCGGTCCGGGTCCGTTCACCGGGCTGCGGGTCGGGCTGGTCAGCGCGGCCGGGCTGGGGGATGCGCTCGCCGTGCCGGTGTACGGCGTCTGCTCGCT
>DATAYB010000159.1:0-13942 GCA_036272795.1 Pseudonocardia sp. | reverse complement strand
ATCAACACAGTGGAGGTGCTCGACGCGGCCGTGCACGACCGGACCGAGCTGATCGTGTTCTCCTCGATCGTGGGCGAGCTGGGCTCGGCCGGGCAGGCCGGCTACGCGGCGGCCAACGCCGCACTGGACGCCTGGGCGACCGCGCGACGCCACGACGGCGCTCACCGCCGGGCGATCGCCTGGGGCCCCTGGGCCCTCGATGCCGGTATGACTGCCGGGATGGCCGCCCGCACCGGCCACGGTGCGACGCCCGCGGACGGCAACCGCACCGGCGTGGTCGCGCTGACGTCCCGGACCGGCGTCGCGCTGTTCGAGGCGGCCCGGTCGAGGAACGAGCCCGTACTGGTCGCCGCGCCACTGCACCGGGGGTGGCTCGCGTCGGCAGGCCCACTGCTGCCGCCGGCCTGGCGGGACCTGGCTCCCGCGCTGCCCGCCGCGGAAGCCGCGTCCTTTGCCGCCGCGAGTGCCTTGGCCACCCGGCTGGCCGGTCTGGATCCGGCGGCGCGGACCAGGGCCGTCCTCGAGCTCGTCCAGGCCCAGGCGGCGGCCGCCCTGGGCCACCGGGGCCCCGCGGCCTCGGTGGGGGCCGACCGGGACTTCCGGGGGCTCGGCTTCGACTCGCTGACCTCGGTGGAGCTGCGGAACCGGCTCAGTGCCGTGATCGGGCGGCGGCTCTCGGCCACCGTCGCGTTCGACCACCCCACCCCGCGACGGCTCGCCGAGCACCTGACCGCCCTGTTGACCGGCTCGCCGGGTGAGGCGGGACCGACGGTGGTGCGGTCCGGGGCCCTCGACGAGCCTGTCGCCGTGGTCGGGATCGGCTGCCGCTTCCCCGGCGGCGTCTCCGGCCCGGACGACCTGTGGGACCTGGTCGACGGCGGTGTGGACACGATCGGCCCGCCGCCGCGTGATCGGGGGTGGGAGCTGGCCGGGCTCGCCGACGCGGTCCGGGCCGGGGCGTTCCTCGACGACGTCGCCGGTTTCGACGCCGAGTTCTTCTCGATCTCGGCGCGCGAGGCCGTCGCGATGGACCCGCAGCAGCGCCTGCTGCTCGAGGTCTCCTGGGAGGCACTCGAACGGGCCGGCGTCGACCCGACCGCCCTGCACGGCAGCCGCACCGGCGTGTTCGTGGGCACCAACGGGCAGGACTACCCCATCCTGCTGGCCGCGTCCGACACCGACGCGAGCGCGCACGCCGGGACCGGCAACGCCGCGAGCGTGCTCTCCGGCCGGCTGTCCTACGTGCTCGGGCTGCGCGGCCCCGCCATGACCGTGGACACGGCGTGCTCGTCGTCGCTGGTGTCGTTGCACCTGGCCGCGGCCTCGCTGCGGTCGGGTGAGTGCGACCTGGCGATGGCCGGTGGCGTGACCGTGATGTCCGGCCCCGGGGCCTTCATCGACTTCGCCAGGCAGGGCGGCCTGGCCGCCGACGGCCGGTGCAAGGCCTTCTCCGACGACGCCGACGGCACCGCATGGGGTGAGGGCGCCGGCGTGCTGGTGCTGCAGCGACTCTCGGACGCGGTGGCGGCGGGTCGCCCGGTGCTCGCGCTGATCCGGGGGTCGGCGGTGAACTCCGACGGCGCTTCGAACGGCCTGACCGCGCCGAACGGGCCGTCCCAGGAGCGGGTGATCCGCGACGCACTGGCCTCGGCCGGACTGGCGCCGCACGAGGTCGACGTGGTGGAGGCCCACGGCACCGGGACGCGCCTCGGCGACCCGATCGAGGCGCAGGCACTGCTGGCGACCTACGGGCGCGACCGTGACGAGCCGCTGCGGGTGGGGTCGGTGAAGTCGAACATCGGCCACACCCAGGCCGCCGCCGGAGTGGCCGGCGTGATCAAGATGATCGGCGCGCTGCGGCACGGGCGGCTGCCGGCCACCCTGCACGTCGGCGAGCCGTCCCGGCACGTGGACTGGGACAGCGGCGCGGTGAGCGTGCTCTCCGAGGCCGCCGAGTGGCCCGCCGCCGAGCGGCCGCGCCGCGCGGGGATCTCCTCGTTCGGCTTCTCCGGTACCAACGCCCACATGATCATCGAGCAGGCTCCCGTCCTAGCGGAAGATTCGACGGCTCGGACCGGCGAGACGGAACCTGACGGACCGACCGGACCGGCATCCGGATCCGCGCCGGGCCCGGTGCCGTGGGTGCTCTCGGCGCGCACGCCGGCTGCGCTGGCCACACTGGCCGGGGGCCTCGGCCAGCGGCTGGCCACCCCGAACCCGACGACCACCCCGATGACGGACCCGACGACCGCCCCGACGGCGCTGCCCACCGTGGCCGCCTCGCTCGCGCGCCGGGCCCGGTTCGAGCATCGCGCCGTCCTGCTGTCCGGTGAGCCCGACGCGGTCGGTGACCCGGAGGGCGTGCACGCCCCGCTGGAGGCGCTCGCCGGGGGCGCCCGCCATGCGGCCCTGGTCACCGGGGCCGTGCGCCTCGGTGGGACCGGGCTGCTGCTGCCGGGCCAGGGCGCCCAGCGCACGGGCATGGGCCGGGCGCTCGCGGCCGAGTTCCCCGCGTTCGCCGAGGCGTTCGACGACGCCTGCGCCGCGCTCGACCCCTTCCTGGACCGCCCCCTGCGCGACGTCTGCTGGGGTGAGGACGCGCGGCGCCTCGAGGACACGCGCTGGGCCCAGCCCGCGCTGTTCGCACTGCAGGTCGCCGGGTACCGGCTGCTCGCGGCGTGGGGCCTGGAGCCTTCGGTGGTGATCGGGCACTCGGTCGGGGAGATCGCCGCCGCGCACCTGTGCGGGGCGCTGTCGCTGGACGACGCGGCGCGGTTGGCGGCGACCCGGGGGCGGCTGATGGCCGAGCTGCCCGAGGGCGGGTCCATGGCCGCGCTCTCCGGGCCCTCGGCTGCGCTCGCCTCGATCGTCACGGAGCTGCCCGACGAGGTCGCCGTCGCCGCGCGCAACTCCTCGACCGGGCTGGTCCTGTCGGGGGAGTCGACCGCGCTGGAGTCGCTGCTCGGCGGCCTGGACCCGGCTGTCCGCGTCTCCCGGCTGCACACCAGCCACGCCTTCCACTCGCCGCTGATGGCCCCGGCCGCCCTGGCGCTGGCCGCCGAGGCGGGTGAGCTGTCGTGGACGCCACCTCGGCTGCCTGCCGCGTCCACGGTGACCGGCGCGATGGTGACGGAGCGGACCTGGACCGCCCCCGGCCACTGGTCCGGGCAGCTCACCGCGACCGTGCTGTTCGCCGACGCGGTGTCCGCCGCGACCGTCGCCACCGGCGTGGGGCGCTGGGTCGAGGTCGGCGTACACCCGTCGCTGGTCGGGCACGTCCGGGCCGATCAGGACACCGTCGCGGTCTGCCTCGGCCACCACGACGAGCCCGCCGGGATCACGGCCCGTCGCGCGGCCGCGCTGCTGTGGTGCACGGGTGCCGAGCTGCCGCGTTGGCTCCCGGACACCGGCCCGAACTCCGGCTTCCACGCGGACCTGCCGACCTACCCCTTCGAGCGCCGCCGCTACTGGCCCGCGATCCGCCCGGCGAACGATCTCACCCGGCTGCGGGTGGCGTGGACCGCGCTCGAGCAGGCCGAGCGGATACCCGGCGGCCGGTGGGTCCTCCTGACCGGCGCGGCGGACCTGACGACCGACCCGACGGTGAACGCCCTGCGCCAGCTCCTCGACGCGCGGGTGGTCGGCACCGACGCGGAGCTGCGCCGGGTCCTGGCCGGGCCGGACCCGGTGGCGGGGGTACTGGCGTTCGTCGGCGACGCCGGCGAGGTACCCGACCTCGTGCGCGCGGTGGTCGCCCTCGGCGGGACTGACACCCGCCTGTGGTGCCTGACCAGGGGCGCGGTCCGGTGCGAGGCTGGCGATGGGTCCCCCGGCGGCGCTCGACCCGACGGGCGCCGTGCGCGTGCCGCCGACGCCGGCCCCGACCCGCGCGCCGCCTCGGCCTGGGGAATCGGGCGCAGCGCGGCCCTCGAGCTCCCGGCGGTGTGGGGCGGGCTTGTCGACCTTTCCGACCCGGCCGACGACCCGACCGCCGAGGCCGCCGCCGTGGCCGGAGTCCTCGCCTGCGGTGGGGAGGACCAGGTCGCCGTCCGCGGTGGCCGGGCGTACGGGCGGCGCCTCGTGCCCGCTCCCGACGCGGGGGACCCGTGGCAGCCGTCCGGCACCGTGCTGGTCACCGGCGGTACGGGGGCGCTCGGATCGCACGTCGCACGGTGGGCCGCCAAACACGGGGCCGAGCGGATCGTGCTCACCGGGCGCCGAGGTCCCGACGCGCCGGGAGCGGCCGCACTGCGCGCGGAGATCGAGGAACTCGGCGTGCCGGTGGAGCTGGCGGCGGTCGACGCCGCCGACCGGGACGCGGTCACGGCCCTGATCGCCGGGCTGGCCGACGGCCCACCGCTCACCACCGTCGTGCACGCCGCCGGCGTGCTGGGCGACGCCCCGATCGCCGAGTCCGACGCGGCCCGGATCGCCGCCACCGGGCGGCCCAAGGCGGTCGGCGCCGCCGTGCTGGACGCCGCGACCCGGGGCCGCGGCGTGGACCTCGTCGTGTTCACCTCGGTCGCCGGGGCGTGGGGCAGCGGCGGGCAGGGGGCCTATGCGGCGGCGAACGCCGAGGCCGACGCGGTCGTCGTCGCGCGCCGCGCCGCCGGGGAGCGCGCGGTCGCGCTGGCCTGGGGCCCCTGGGACGGCGCCGGGATGGCCGGCGACCCGGAGGCGTGCGCCGCGCTGAGCCGGCGCGGCCTGCGACCGATCGACCCCGCCCGGGCCCTCGCGGCGCTGCCGGACCTGGTGCGCGGGCCCGAACCGGTCGTCGTGGTGGCCGACCTGGACCTGGAGCGCTTCGTCGCCACGTTCACCGTCGCACGGGCCGCCGCGCTGCTGGGCGACCTCGTTGTCCCGGCGTCGACCGCCGCCGCCGGCCAGGCCCCGGGTGTGGTGCCGTCGTGGCGCACGATCTGGTCCGAGGCTTCGCCGGACCATCGCCGTGACGTGCTGGCCGGGCTGCTCAGGGCCGAGGTCGGCGCCGTGCTCGACCACCCCAACCCGGCCACGATCGACGTGACCACGGCGTTCCGCGACCTCGGGCTGGACTCGGTCACCTCGGTCGAGCTGCGCGACCGCGCCCGGGCCGGCACCGGCCTCGACCTACCGGCCTCACTGGCCTTCGACCACCCCTCGATCGAGGAGCTGGCAAGCGAGATCGACACCGCGCTCACCGACACCGAGGACAGCACCGAGGTCAGCGCCGACGCGGGGGACCTGGTCGCTGTCCTGGACCGGCTGGCCCCGAGGCTGCGCGCCACGCGGCTCAACGGCCGGACCGAGGACGTGCGCAACCGGCTGCGGGCCCTGCTCGACAGCCTCCCGACTCCCGACGAGTCCCACGGGCGCGTCCCCGAGGCTCGCAGGCCCGCCGACACCGAGTTCGGGCGGAAGGGCGCCCGATCCGGCCATTCCGGGCGGAACGGTGTGCGGCCCGACGGCCACGGATCCTTCGACCGCGAACAACTCGCGGACGCAGACGACGACGCGCTGTTCGCATTCATCGACAGCGAGGTCGGGCGTAGGTGAGCACGACCGACCAGTGACCCATCCGCGGTTCGCGCACGGGATCCCTCCGTGCACGGACACCATCCAGTTCGAGGAGGACTGACATGACTACCGCGAGTCCGGACACCGAGCTGTGGCTGCGCCGCTACGCACCCACGCCCGACGCCGACACCGTCCTGGTGTGCTTCCCGCACGCCGGTGGCTCGGCCACGTTCTACGCGTCGATGGCGCGCGCTCTCGCCCCCGCGATCGACGTGCTGGCCGTTCAGTACCCGGGCCGGCAGGACCGGCGGTCCACCCCCTGTATCGACGACCTCGGCGAGCTGGCCGCCGCCGTGCTGCCCTCGATCCTGCCCTGGACCGGGCGACGGATCGCCCTGTTCGGCCACAGCATGGGCGCCGTCGTCGCCTTCGAGACGGCGCGGCTCCTGGAGGAGGCCGGGGTGGACATCGCCAGCCTGGTCGTCTCCGGCCGCCGTGCCCCGTCCCGGCACCGTGACGAGTTCGTCCACCGCCGCGACGACGACGGAATGATCGAGGAGATCAAGAGCCTTGCCGGGACCGACATCGCGGTGCTGGGCGACGAGGAGCTGCTCCGGATGGTCCTGCCCGCGATCCGCAGCGACTACCGGGCCGCCGAGAGCTACCGCTACCGGCCAGGTGCCGCGCTGCGCTGTCCCGTCGTCGCGCTGACCGGCGACAAGGACCCGAAGGCCGCGCTGGACGAGGTCGAGGCCTGGCGGGAGCACACCGTCGGCCGGTTCCGGTTCCGGCAGTGGCCCGGAGGGCACTTCTATCTCTCACAGCACCAGGCCGAGGTTCTCGACCTGCTTCGTTCGGAGGTCGGCCGTGGCTGAGACGATGTCGGTGGATGGTCAGACGGTCGTGCGGCTGACCTCGGACGGGTCGTCGGCCGAGGTGGACCTGGTCGGGGCTCGGCTGCTCGACTTCAGCTTCGCGGGCCGCCCCTACTGGACCCCGGGGGCCGTCGGCGGCGGGGACCTCGCCGTGCTGGACGCGGATGCCCGGGTCGCGCCGCTGGTGGCAGGCGACGCGCTCTGGCGGGTCGCCGACCACACCGGAGGGACGCTCACCCTCATCACGGACTCCGACGACCTGCCGTGTGTGCCGGCCATCGTGTTCAGTGTGGGTTCCTGGGGTCTCGTGGTGGCGCACGCCATCACCAACTCCTCCGACCGGCCGGTGACGGTGGGGATCGCCGCCCAGGTGCATCCGCACGCCGGCGACACACCCGTGCTGAGCGTGGTCGGGGAGGCCCCTGAGCACTGTGGGGATCTCGTCGGGGCCGAGTCGGCGGCTGTGCCGGGCCGGGCCACGGCCGGGGCCGAGTTCGACGTCCTGGTCGGGGGCGCTCGCACAGTGCCCGGCGGACACATCACCCACCAGCTCGCCTTCGGTGGGGACCGCGCCGGCGACGGCATGCGGATCTGGGGCGACGAGGACTTCGCCTGGACGCGAGCGGTGAGCGGCGGGGACACGGTTCGGCTCGAACTCCGCACCCACGTGGCGGGCGGCGCGCCGCCGGCATGGGTCATCGATCCGGGCCAGTCCCGGGGGCTGTACTGGGGACTGCAACCGTTCGAGGCGCACGCACCGAAATCGTGATTCCAAGGTCGGCCCGACTGGTGGCCGCACGATTTCCCATGGGCGACCCGGCCGATTTCTAGGTGAATACCCGGGTTATTTTCCGACGACTTTTGAATCCTGGGATTCGCTCTACAGTGATTTGCGTGGATTAGCCGGGTCGGCACGTCGCGGTGGGCTTTTCCGCGCTACGGATGTGTTTGCTCAATCCTTGTTCTGTTTCTCGTGAGGAGCGTCATGATCGTACCCGCGGTCGCAGCGACCACCTCCGCAAACTCGGTCGCCGCGCTTCCGACTCGGATCGCCCGTTCGGTGGCAGCCCGCGAGGGGCTGTCCCGGACGGCCGACTTCATGGACTGGTTCAGCGCACGGGCCCGCGCCGAGTCCGTCGTCGTGACCAGGATCGACTTCGACGACCTGGTGGGATGGGGTTTCCGTCCGGAGGACGGCAACCTCGTGCACACCTCGGGCAAGTTCTTCTCCGTCGAGGGGCTCGAGGTGCGCACCGCGTTCGGCCCGGTCGCGCAGTGGTCACAGCCGATCATCAACCAGCCCGAGACCGGGGTACTGGGCATCCTGGCCAAGGAGTTCGACGGGGTCCAGCACTTCCTGATGCAGGCGAAGATGGAGCCCGGTAACTGCAACGTGCTCCAGCTCTCGCCCACGGTGCAGGCGACCCGCAGCAACTACACAGCGGTGCACCGAGGGCGTGCCGTCCCCTATCTCGACCGGTTCGTCGACGCTCCGCCCCGGTCCGTGCTCGCCGATGTGGCGCAGTCGGAACAGGGTTCGTGGTTCTACCGCAAACGCAATCGGAATATGGTCGTCGAGGTGACCGACGACGTCGAGGTGCTGGACGGGTTCCACTGGCTCACCCTCGGCCAGCTGCACCAGTTGTTCGCGTTCGACAACCTGGTGAACATGAACTCCCGCACGGTGCTGTCCTGCCTGCCGTTCTGCGGGGCCGGTGCGGCGGAGTCGGCCGGTGCGAGCGACGGGTTCGGTGCGGCCCTCGCGCGATCGATCGGATGGGACGCGCCGGCCCGGCACACCACGGGTGAGATCCTCAGCTGGATCACCGACCTGCGCTCCCGCCGCGAGGTCGAGGCGACGCCGGTCCCGCTGAACGAGGTGCGGGGTTGGAGTCGGCGCCCGGACGCGATCGCGCACGACAGCGGCCAGTTCTTCGACATCCGGGCCGTCGCGGTCACCGGAGGCAACCGGGAGATCGACAGCTGGACCCAGCCGATGATCGCGCCGCACGGGCTCGGTGTCGTGGCGTTCCTGGCCGCCCGGATCGGTGGGGTGCTCCACGTGCTGGTCAACGCCAGGGTCGAGCCCGGCTACCTGGACTATGTCGAGCTGGCACCGACCGTGCAGTGCACCCCCGAGAGCTACGAGCACCTCCCGGCCGGGTCCCGGCCTCCGTTCGTGGACGACGTGGTGGACGCGGCCCCGGACCAGATCCGGTTCGACACCGTGCTGTCCGAGGAGGGCGGCCGGTTCTACAACGCCCGCAACCGGTATGTCGTGGTGGAGGTCGACGCCGATCACGTGCGGACGGTGCTCGAGGCCGAGGAGGGACCGTCCCGCTACCGGTGGATGACGGTCGAGCAGATGGTCGGCCTCATCCGGCACAGCCACTACGTCAACGTGCAGGCCCGCAGCCTGATCGCCTGCCTGCACAGCCTGACGGTCCCACCCGGTCGCGGATCGGTGCCCGCCCAGCAGGGCGCGCACCAGTCGTGAACGGGGCTCGCCCGGCCGGTTCGGTGCCGCCGGTGAACATCGGGATCCTCGGGACGGCCTCGATCGCCTGGCGCAAGATGCTGCCGGCCCTGATGGAGGCCCCTGACGTCCACGTCACCGCCATCGCCGGTCGTTCCCCGGAACGGACGGCCGAGTTCGTCGCCCGGTTCGGCGGTGAGCCGGTCACCGGCTACGCGGCGCTGCTCGACCGGCCCGACGTCGACGCGGTGTACCTACCACTGCCCAACGCCCTGCACCACCGCTGGGCCGCCGAGGCGCTGCGGGCCGGCAAGCACGTGCTGGTGGAGAAACCGCTGACCACGAGCGTCGAGCACACCGCCGAGCTGCTCGAGCTGGCGGACCGGCACGCGCTGGTGCTGCGCGAGAACTTCACGTTCCTGCACCACCCGATGCACGCCTCGGTGCGCAGGCTGCTGGACGAGGGCCGGTTCGGGCAGCCGCGCACCCTCACCGGGTCGTTCTGCTTCCCGCCGTTGCCGGCCACCGACGTGCGGTACCGGCCAGAGCTGGGCGGCGGGGCGCTGCTGGACGCGGGGGTCTACCCCCTTCGGTGGGCCCAGTGGCTGCTCGGTGACGACCTGGAGGTCGCCGGCGCGGTGCTCCGGGTCGACGCGGACACCGGCGTGGACCTGTCCGGCAGCGCCCTGCTCACCTCGCCCGGCGGTGTGACGGTGTGCGCCGAGTTCGGCTTCGAGCACAGCTACGGTTCCCGCTACCGGCTCTGGGGCAGCGACGCGCAGCTGGTCGTCGACCGGGCGTTCAGTCCGCCACCGGCCTACCAGCCGGTACTGCGGATCGACGAGCAGGACCACGCCGAGGAGATCGTGCTGCCGGCGGCGAACCAGTTCGCCCGCTCGGCCGCCGCGTTCGTGGCGGCGATCCGGCGGGCCGGTGCCGGTGGGCCCGCGAACGACCCGGCGGAAAGGGCCGCGACGCTGCGGACGGCTCAGTTGGTCGACCACATCCTCGGCTGCGCCCGCACCGTGCCGGTCCCGGCCACCACCCCCACCGGAGCGCCGGTCGACGCTGCGACCCCCGCCCCCGTCGGGAGTGCCTGATGGAGATCATCGGACGCGGCTTCCTCGCCCACAGCCTGGCCGAGTTGATGCAGGCCGGGCCGGGGGCCGCCGATGCGGTGGTCCTCGCGGCGGGGGTGTCGAGCACGAGCGTCACCGACCCGGGGGAGTTCGCGCGGGAGCGCTCGCTGGTCGAGGAAGTAGCGACACGCTGCGCCCGCGAGGCTCGACGGCTCGTGGTGTTCTCCACCGCGTCGCACGCCATGTACGGGCATACCGACCACCCGGTCCGGGAGACCGATCTGCTGGCCCCGGCCTCCGCGTACGGTCGGCACAAGCTGGAGCTGGAACAGACCGTCGCTGGCTCTGGCGCCTCCTGGCTGGTCCTGCGGCTCAGCCACGTCGTCGGCCCCAACCAGCGCCCGCATCATCTGCTGCCGGCCTTCGTCGAACAGATCCGGGCCGGGACCATGCGGCTCTACCGGGGGGCGTTCCGCGACCTGGTCGACGTGCGCGACGTGGTGGCATCGGTGACCGGCCTGCTCGCGGCCGGGGTGTGCGGCGAGGTCGTGAACGTGGCGTCCGGGACGCCGTACCCGATCACGGCGGTGGCCGAGGGGGTCCGCGCCCGCATGGACCGGCCCGTGCGGGTCGAACTGGTCGACACCGAGCCGCAGCGGACCGTGGTCTCCATCGAGCGGCTGCGCGCGCTGCTGCCCGAGGCCGCGCCGGCCGGCGGGCAGCGCTATCTTGATCACATGCTCGACCGCTACGTGCCCGGCTATCGCGAACTGGAGCCGTCGGGGACCAGGGACAGGGCCGTCTGAACCTGGAGCTGGTGCCCACGGCTGTGACGGACTGGCTTGACGGACTGGCTTGACGGACGAGTCGCAATGGGGAGTCGATGACACGCGAGGCAGATCCGGTCGCCCGGGCGGATCAAACCGGCCGGGGCTGCCCCAAAGCGGCCTGGACGTTGATCATCCTGGCTCCGCTGTGCGCGGAGGTGACCTTCACCGGGATCTCGACGCCGTTCATCCTGCTGGCGCTGCCGCTGCTGATCCCGATCTACGGTGCGGGGGTGCTGCTGGTCCGGGAGCTCGTCCGCTGGGCGGGTGCGGGTTGGCCCGGCCTGATCGTGCTCGGCATTGCCTACGAGGTGGCCGAGGACGGAATCGGCCTACAAGATCTGACCAGCACGAACCTCTACACCGCGGCGGACTGGGGTCCGCGGGTGTTCGGCCTCAACACCACGTACTGGGAAGGGCAGATCGGGTACCACGTGGTGTTCTCCGTGCTCATCCCGATCGCCCTGACAGAGCTGATCTTCCGGGAGCACGCGTCGCGGCCGTGGCTCGGCCGGGCGGGCCTGGTGGGCGCGACGGTCACCTTCGTGGTGGGTGTCGCACTGGCCCGGATCGCCATCTCCGAGGTGGAGGACCCCGGCTACCGGCAGGGTTGGCTGGCTCTGCTCGGGTGGCGGACGCTCGTGGCGGCGCTGGGGGTGGTGGCGCTGGTCGTGTTGCCTCGGTTGGGCCCGGTCCGCGTCGCCCCCGTGGCGCGGCCGCCGCATCGAGCGGTGGCCGCGACGGTGGCCGCGGTCGCGACCCTGGTCTGGCTCGGTCTGCTGTGGCCGCTGGGACACAACGCCGGGCACCCCGCGATCGGGTTCGGAGGCTGGGTGGTCATTCCCATGGTGATCGCGCTCGTCCTGGCTGTGGTCGTCGGCTGGCTCGTGGCGCGCTGGTGCGCGACGCCGGGGTTCACCGACCACGACCTGATCTGGTTGATCGGTGGAGCCCTGGTCGGCCACTCCCTGCACGCATTGGCGAGCGGGCTCGCGGGTGGGTCGGCGCTGGTCCCGGTCATCTCCGCCGCCGTGATCCTGGTCGTGACCGTGCTGTTGCTGCGCAAGTTGGACCGCCACGTGAGTCGCCGCGCCCCTGGAGGCACGGTCGCGCCCGCCTAGGTGTGCTCGGTCGTCAGCTCGGTGACCGGCGGCCGCCGACCGAGGTGACCTGCTGGCCATGGGCGAGCTCCTCGTCGACATCCCTGGCGATCGCCTGGGCGAGGTGCAGCAGGCTGCTCCGCACCGTCGGGTCGATGTCGGTGATGTTGAGCGCCGCACTCTCCAGCACCCCGCAGGCGGCGTAGGCGATGTACGGCTGGACGCCCCGGTGCCTGCGGTGATCGGTCAGCCGGCGGAGCGCCCAGCTGGCGTCGGTCAGCGTCTTCGTGTCCTGTCGATCGTGCCAGTGATGCTGCTGAGCGGGCTGTCGTGGCATGCGACCAAGCTAGCTCGAATCGAACATATGTTCTATCGCCCGGCCGGGTGTTCGACGTGGACGGTCGGTGGCATCAGCCCTCGTCGCGCTCACGCCGGCAGGCGGAAGGCGTCCCCGCCCTCGCGCGCCGCCCGCGGCCGGTCGCTCAGGAGGTGCGGTGGCGCAGCTGGTCGTTGAGGGTGCCCTCGGCGCCGAAGAGGCGCTCGCGCCAGGCGGCCTCCAGTGCGCTGGTGTCGTGGTTCGCGGGGTGGAAGTCCGCGCGCAGGAACTCGGGCATCCGGCCCAGCACGTTGCGCAGCAGCCCGCCCTGCCCGAACAGCAGTCGCAGGCCGGATTGCACGTCGCCGGGGCTGCGCCACGCGCGCTCGGTGGCCATCAGTCGCACCCAGCTCGCGATGATCGGCGGCAGGATGGTGGCCACGATGAGTGGCTCGGAGAGCAGCCGCTCCAGGCGCCGGTTGCCGATCAGGTCGTACACGTCGTAGGTGACCGACTTGTGCTCGAGCTCCTCGAGCGCGTGCCACAGCCACAGCTCGGCGAGGTCTTCGTGGATCAGCTCACGGAACGTGTTCTCGCCCAGCAGCTCCTCGGCGAGCACGGCGGTGAAGTGCTCCATCATGGCCGTGCAGACCAGCTGGTGGCGGGCCGGCAGCCGCCCCAGCAGCCACAGCCCGGCCGCCACCGCCCGCTCCGGCAGGTCGACGTCGATGTCCCGGGCGCGGAACACGTCGTTGAGGCGGTCGTGCTCGCGGCTGTGGATGACCTCCTGCCCGGTGAACCCGGCGACCTGGGCGCGCTGGCGCGGATCCGTCACCCGGTCCTTGAACCGGTTCACCGACCGCACGAAGAAGTCCTCGCCCGGCGGGAAGATGCCCGAGAGCACGACCAGGAACATCGTCGCGGTGATGTTGTCCGCGACCAGCCGGCGAGGCAGGTCGGGCGAGTGCCGGAAGTCCAGCGCGCGGGGCGGGATCCCCACGTCCGCGCCGCGCAGTCGGGGTGTGCGAGCTGACGGCTGGTCCATCGTTGCACCTCAATCGCTCGACGTTTTCACTTTGACTCGAACTGTAAATCGATCAGCCTCCTCCGGCAAGCGGTACGCTGTCCAGTCGTGGGGATGTGTCAATCAGGAGGTGGTCATGGACACCGTGTCGCGGATGCGCAAGCGGGTGCTGGACGCCGCTGTGGACTGCCTGCTGATCGGCGGGTTCGCCACCGGCCGGCTGCACTCCGCCATCGCCCAGCGCGCGAAGCTCTCCCGGCCGACGGTCTACAAGTACGTCGGTGACCAGGAGGCGATCCTCGACGCCGTGCTGCAGCGCGAGCTGGCGATCTTTCTCGGCGAACTGCAGGCCGTGCTGGACCGGGCGTTCCCGGTCGGCGGCCAGCTCGCCGATGTGATCGTCTTCGTGGTCTGGCACGCCCGCGAGCACCGGCTGCTGCAGGCCGCGCTGCGCCAGGTGCCCGAGCGGGTGCTGCCCTGGTTCACCACACACGCGCACGAGATCATCGCGCAGCTCGAGCCCATGGTGACCCCGTACGTCGAGGACTACCTCGGGCCGGCCGACATCCCGCCCCGGGTGCTCATCGACGCGCTGTCCCGGATCGCGCTGTCGCTGGTGTTCACCACCGGGCTGGTCGAGCTCGACACCCCCGACAAGCTGCGGGACTACCTGGCCACGACCGCCAGGGCCCTCGGTGCCTTCCCGGTCGCCACGCCCTGAGGCGCGCTCCGTGGTGACGTACACCGAC
>DATAYB010000158.1:0-13535 GCA_036272795.1 Pseudonocardia sp. | reverse complement strand
GACCGCCTCGGTGCGCTGACCGGCCTGTCGATCCGCGAGGTCAACATCGTCGTCGCGGCGCTGACCCAGCCCGACGCCGGCACCGGGCGGGTGTTGCGGTGATCCGCCGACACCGCAGGGTCCTACCGGCCAGCCTCGTCGCGCTCGCGGGGCTGGCCATCGCCGGGCTCACCGCCACGTCCTGCGTCCAGTTGCTGCTGCACCGGCCGCCGGTGCTGCCGTTCGCCGCAGTCGCCCGACTCGGTGCCAGCCTGACCTGGGCGCACCCGCTCGTCATGGCGGCGGGGGCGGTGCTGGCCGGCCTCGGAGTGGTACTGCTGGCCGCCGCCGCTCTGCCCGGGTCCCCCACCGTTCTCCCCCTGCAACCCGGCCGGGACATCGACACCGGCGCCACCCGCGCCAGCCTCGTGCACACCCTGTGCGGCACAGCCGCCGACGTGGACGGCGTCGACCGCGCCCGGCTGCGGATCGGCCGGAAGATCCGGGCCACGGTGCGCACCCCGCTGCGCGACGCCGCCGACCTCGCCGGCCAGGTCGAGGCGGCCCTCGACCGACGCCTCGACGACATCGCGCTCGCGCACCGCCCCCCGGTGCGGGTCCGCGTGCACACCACGAAGGACTGATCGTGATGAGCCGATACCGATGAGCCGCCCGAACCGCCCCGCCCGGCTCAACCGGGCACTGCTCGGCGCGCTCGGGCTCCTGCTGCTCGCCGCCGGCGCGGCCGTCCTGCTGGCCAGCTCCGGGCTGCTCGCCCCCCGGTTCGACCCTGCCGCCCCGCTCGTGGCGCCCGGCACGGGGGTGCAGCCCTGGGTGCCCTACGCCAGCATCGTGGCGTCGGTCGTGCTCGGCCTGCTCTGCGTGCGCTGGCTGCTGGCCCGGGCGTTCCGCGCGCCCCGCACCCGGATCTGGCGGCTGATGGCCGACACGCCTGCGCAGGGCGTCGCCTACCTGGCGGCGGACACTGCCGCCGACGCCATCGCGGCGGACATCCAGGCCTATCCCGGCGTGGCCAGGGCGACCGCGAGCCTCACCGGACACCGGTCAGCGCCGACCCTGCACCTCAACGTCAGCACCACCACCGGCAGCCCGATCGAGCCACTGCGCGCCCAGATCGCCGACCACGCCCTGCCCCGGCTGCGCCACGCGCTCGAGCTCGACGCCCTGCCCGCCAACCTCCTGCTGCGCCTGGACACCACCTCGACCCCGTCCCGCACCCGTTGACCGCCCGGCCGGGTGGCGTGTCGGGGCCAGGTGGCGTGTCGCGGCCGGTCAGGTGGCCTCCCGTGCCCAAAGATCTTGGCGTGGAGCCAACCAGGTTGTCGAAGTCCGTCCGCCCCGGCGCGGCGTTGCTCACGGCCGTACTCACGGGCCTGGTCGCGGCCGGCGCCCTGAGCGGCTGCACCAACACCGCGCCGAGCCCAACGACCATGTCCCCCGCGTCCTCGACCGCCGGGTCGGCGCCGGCCACCGAGACGGTCACCGCCGCTCCGACCACGACGGCCGCACCGGCCCCCGCCGGGACCCGGGACTGCAAGGCCGCCGACCTCAGCCTGGCGCTGGCGCCGGACGAAGGGGGCGGCGGAATGATGAAGCAGGTCTACCACCTCCAGTTCACCAACCGGAGCCAGAGCTCCTGCCAGCTGTGGGGCTCGCCGGGGGTGTCCTTCGTGACCGGGGACAACGGTCAGCAGGTCGGCGACCCGGCCTCGCGGGTGGAGCGGAGCAAGGGCAAACAGGTCGTGATCCGGCCGGGCGCGACCGCCAGCAGCCAGCTGACCATCGTCAAGGCCGACGCCTACCCGCCGGAGCAGTGCAAGCCGGTCGACGCGCGCGGGTTGCGGGTCTACGCCCCGGGGGACACCGCCTCGATGTACGTCGACGCGCCCCAGCAGGCCTGCTCGGCCGCAGGCAACTCGACCTTGAGCGTCGAGACCGTCGACTGATCGACCTACTTTTGTTTCCTTCCGTTCGATAGCCTGAAGAGGAGCGAACAGAAACAAACCGAAAGTGCTCCAGCGGAACAGCCCGCCTGGGGACCGAGCGAGGAGGAGCCGTGCCGGGTCCGGTGCGCCTGGCGCTCATCGGGTGTGGCCGCATCGCCCAGGTCGCGCACCTGCCGGCGCTGGAGAAGGCGGACGGCGTCGAGCTCGTGGCGCTCTGTGACCCGAACGGGGCCGTGGCGCATGCGGTGGCCCACCGGTACGACGTCCGCTCGGTACACACCGACGCGGCAGAGGTGTTCGCCGACGCGGGCATCGAGGCCGTGCTGATCGCCGCTCCCGACCGGTTCCACTTCGACCTCGCCAGCGCAGCGCTCGCCGCCGGCAAGCACGTGCTCGTGGAGAAGCCCCTCGCCTCGACGGTGCAGCAGTGCGCCCGACTCGTCGAGCTCGTCGCGCGGTCCGGGCTGAAGCTGCAGGTGGGCGCCATGAAGCGGCACGACCCGGGGCTTCAGTTCGCGCGCGCGTTCGTCGCCTCGAAGCTGGGGGACGTCCGGTCGTTCCACGCCTGGTACCGGATCGGCGGCAACCGCGCCGGCGTCGAGCACACGCTGTTCCCCAGGACGTTCGACGAACCCGGCACGCGGCGGGCCGAGGCGGAGTTCAAGGCCGACCGGGAGCGCTACCTGCTCGCCACGCACGGTGCGCACGTGTTCGACACGGTCCGGTTCCTGCTGGGCAACGTGCGGAGCGTGACCGCGGCCCACCGGGACTTCGGCCGCGACCACACCTGGAACATGCTGGTCACGCTGGCCTCGGGGGCGGTCGGCAGCGTGTCGATCGCGGTCGACGTGCCCGGCGAGGGCGCCGAGGGCATCGAGGTGTTCGGGTCGGCCGGGCAGGTGGCGGTGAACACCCACTTCCCGTTCTTCCGCAGGGCGTCCGACGTGCGGGCCTACTGCGTGGCCGACGGCGCCACCACGAGCCCGGTGCGGTCCGACACCGACGCCTACGAGCGGCAGGCCGAGGCGTTCGCCACGGCCGTGCGCGACGGCCTCGACCCCGCGCCGGATGCGGCGGACGGGCTCGAGGCCGTGCTGCTCATCGAGGCCGTCGCGCGGTCGGTCGCGGCGGGTGTCGAATGGCCCCTGTGAACGGCCCTGTGAACGGCCCTGTGAACGGCGCTGCGAACGGCGCTGTGGACGGCGCCGTGAGGAGGTCGGCGCAGTGAGCGGGGCGGGGCCGGCGGGGCGGCTCGGAGTCTTCGCGCGCACGTTCCGTCGGGCGACGGCCGCCGAGGTGTGCAAGGCGATCGGGGCGGCCGGCTACCCGCTGGCGCACTGGAACTTCGCCGCGATCGGCCTGCCCACGCTCGCCGACGGGGTCGAGCGGCCGGTGTTCGACGAGGTCCGCGCCGCGTGCGACGCCGCCGGCCTGCGCATCCCGAGCGTGTCCGCCACCTTCAACACGATCGACCCTGACCTCGACCGCCGCGCCACGCAGACCCGCCGGGCCGTACGGCTGATCGGCCTGGCACCCCTGCTCGGCGCGGACGTGGTCACGCTGTGCACCGGCACCCGGGACCCGGTGGACATGTGGCGGGGCCACCCTGACAACACCACCGGGTCGGCCCGGCGGGACCTGCTCACCACGCTGGAGCCGCTGCTCGCCGCTGCCGCCGACGCGGGTGTGCTGCTGGGCATCGAGCCGGAGCCCGGCAACGTGGTGCGCGACGCGCCGGCCGCCGCCCGGCTGCTCGCCGAGCTCGGCGCCGGCGCACCGGTCGCCGTCGTGTTCGACCCGGCCAACCTGCTCTCCCCGGGCACCGTGCACCGGCAGGAGCACATCCTCACCGAGGCGGTCGACCTGCTCGGCCCCCGGATCGTCGGCGTGCAGGCCAAGGACGTCGTCGACGGCGGCTACTCGGCGGCCGGCGCGGGCGCGATGGACTACCACCTGGTGTGGCGGCTGCTCGACCGGCTCGACCCGGTCCCGGTGATCGTGCAGGACGCTGCCGAGGCCGACGCCGCCCGCGTCCGGACCGACCTGCTGCGCTGGCACGCCGAGCGCGCACCCCGCGAAGGAGCGGCGCGGTGAGCGAGCGGACGGTCTTCGCCGAGGAGCGGCGGAGCCGGATCATGTCGGTGCTCGAAACCCAGGGCCGGGTACGGATCGCCGAGCTGGTGGCGCTGCTGGACGTGTCCGAGCCGACGGTCCGCAAGGACCTCAGCGCCCTCGAACAGCACCGCCTGCTCCGCCGCACCCATGGCGGCGCCATCGCCGTGCGGCCGCGCTTCGAACCGACGATCGACGACCGGGCGGCGCTGCACGGCGAGGCCAAGGACCTGATCGCCGCCGCCTGCCTGACCGAGATCTCCCGGGGCGACTCGATCTTCCTGGACAGCGGCACCACCGTGCAGCGGATCGCCGACCTGCTCAGCGAGCCGCACGTGAACGTCCTGACCAACGCGCTCGGCGTGGCGGCCGCGCTCGCCGACCGCCCCGGCATCCGGCACACGCTGCTCGGAGGTTCGGTCCGCTCGCTGGGTGGCACACTGGTCGGTCCGGTCGCGCTCGACACGTTGCGCCGGTTCACCGTGAACGTCGCGTTCCTCAGTGCCAGCGGCTTCACCGGCGCCGGGATCTCGGTGGCCGACGTCGCCGACGCGCAGGTCAAGCAGGCCGTCATCGGGCGGGCCCGCCGTGTTGTCGTCGCGCTGGACAGCAGCAAGTTCGGCATCGACGACTTCGTCGCGGTCTGCGAGCTCGGCCGCATCGACCTGGTGATCACCGAAGCCGCCAGCGACCAGGTGAGGGCGCTGTGCGCGGCCCACGGGGTACAGCTCACGATCGCGGCCGGGGATTAGGGTCGGACCATGTCGAACACCTCCGAGGGCCGGGTCCGGCCGGGCGGGCGGACGGCGCGCACCCGGCAGGCCGTGCATGCCGCCGTGCGCGGCCTGCTCAGCGAGGGCCGCGACCCGATCTCGGTGCGCGAGGTGTCCGACCGGTCCGGGGTGCACGAGGTGACGATCTACCGGCGCTGGGGCACGGTCGAGTCACTGGTGCTGGACGTCGCGGTGACCCAGCTCAACGACGAGTCCCCGTTCCCCGACACCGGTGACCTGCGCCGCGACCTGCTGGCCTGGGCACACTCGGTCGCCCAGCAGGTCAAGACCCGGGAGGGCTTCGCCCTCTTCCGCGCGCTGGCGGCGGCCAACCCGCCACCGGGCGACGACGAGCCCGCCAGCTCCCCCACCGCGGACGCCCACGCCCACCTGCGCAGGCGCACCGACCAGATCCAGCTGTCCATCGACCACGGCGCCGGGGACCTCGAGCACCCGCCCACCGTGGCCCGGGTCTTCGACCTCGTGCTGGCGCCCATCTACCTGCGCGCGGTCTTCGGGTACGCCACCCCTGACACCGACCTGGCCGAGTTGGTCGACCGCGCACTCGGCCAGGCCCGTTAGCCCACTACCGCCGTACCGGGGTGCGCTCGTCGAGCCAGTCGAGGATGGCGGCGAAGGCGTAGCGCTGGGCTCCGATGTGGCAGTGGGCGTCGGCGCCCTGCTCCTCGGTGAACCGCAGCCACGTCTTGTCGGCCGTGGTGAGGTGTTCGAACACCTCCTGGGGCTGGCCGCCGAAGAACAGGTCGTCGCCCGCCTCGCAGACCAGCGCCGGACAGCTGATCCGCTCCGCCACGCCGTCGCGCAGGTCGTAGTCCAGCATCCTCGCCGCGCAGGCCCGGGGCGTGTCGCCGCCCATCACGTAGGCGCCGTGGGTGAACGCCCACCGCGCGGTCGGGCTGGTCTGCATCGCCTCGGCCAGCTGCCGGTCGACCTCGGGCGCCGACGCCGCGTTGAGCAGCGCCTTCACCTGGTCGCGGTCGCCGTCGAGGAACCGGGTGGCGAACACCCCGAAGTCGTACACCCCGTCGACGGCGATCACGGCGGCGAGCCTCGGCTCGAACGCGGCGGCGCGGAAGCTGAGCTGCCCACCCAGGCTCACACCGAGCAGGCTGACCTGGTCGGCGTCGACCTCGGGCCGCGTCAGCGCGTAGTCCAGCACCGGGCCGACCACGTTCTCCCAGTCCGGCCGGAACAGCATGCCGCGCCGCTGCCGGGTGCCCGGCTGGCCGGGCCCGTCGAAGCACAGCACGTGGTAGCCGCGCTCGTGGGCCTGGAGCCCGCCGAAGAACCGCATCTCCTCCGCGGTGCCGTCGAACCCGTTGTGCATGATCACCAGCGGCTGCCGGCCCGGCAGCGGGCTCGGGTAGAAGTAGCCGGGCAGCGTGGTGCCCTCGTAGGGGATCGCGACGCGCTCGATCGTGCCGTCGGACAGCTCGACGAACGCGTGGTAGGCCGCGATGGCCCTGTCGTAGCTGTCCAGGATCCTCGGGTCGGCCGGGTTGCCGTGCAGGAAGAACTCGGCGGTCCGGTAGTAGTTCGACGCGCGCAGGTAGGCGTCGCGCGCCGACACGGTGTGCCCACCCGCGCGGGCCCGCTCGGCGGAGGCCACGATCCGCTCGGCCGTCGCGGTCCACTCCGTGTACCAGCTGTCGTAGTCACCGGCCTTGATCCGCTCAGCCGTCACCACGACCTCGCCGATGTCCGCGCCGCCGTACGCGACGTGCCCCAGCGAGCGCAGCGTCTCGAACCAGAAGTTCTCATCCTCGGCAAAGAACAGGGGTCGCACCGGAAACTCCCTCCCACGACCGCCGGCTCCCAGACAGGCGAGCCAACGATCCCCTTAATGCAGGAAATCCTGCATTAGCGCCGACTGTACACCGCCCCGGAACACACCCGCAACGCGCCGGTGCGCCGGCCAGGGCTCGGCTGCTGTGCCCGCGATACGGTGCTCGCCATGACCGACACGTACGTCCTGATCACGGGTGCCTGGCACGGCGGCTGGGCGTGGCGGCCCGTCGCGCAGCGGCTGCGCGCGCTGGGACACCGGGTCCTCACGCCGACCCTGCCCGGCCTGCACGACGGCGCCGACCCCACCGCCCACTCACTCCCGGACGTGATCGACTACGTCGTCGACCTCGTCGAAGGCGCCGACCTGCGCGACGTCACCCTGCTCGGGCACAGCTGGGGCGGCTACGTGATCACCGGGGCGGCGCCTCGGCTCGCGCCCCGGCTGCGCAAGCTCGTGTACTGGAGCGCGTTCGTGCCCGAAGCCGGCCGCTGCCTCAACGACGAGGTCCCGCCGCACTACACCGAGATGTTCGTCGCGCTGGCGCAGGCGTCGGGCAACAACTCGGTGACCATGCCGTTCGAGGTCTGGCAGAACGCGTTCATGCAGGACGCGCCGGAGCCGGTGCAGCACACTGTGCACGAGCTGCTCGTACCGCAGCCGATGCAGTACTTCAGCACCCCGGTGGACCCGATCGACCCGGCCACGCTCGGCGTTCCGGCGAGCTACGTGCTCAGCGTCGACGACATCGCCCTGCCGCCCGGCGAGTACGGCTGGGACCGGTTCGCCCGCCGCCTCGGCGTCGAGCCCATCACCGCGCCGGGCAGCCACGAGGCCTCCTTCACCCAGCCGGCCGGCCTGGTGGAGAGCATCCTCAAGGCCTGAAGATCGGTCGGCCGACACCGGGACGAGGTGCCGAGCGGGCTCGGCCACACGTTCGCGTTTCGCTATCCCCGCGCTCATGATCTCTGGCACGCTGCCCCGGAGCCGATCATCGCACCAGGAGCAGGGGGATCCGCACCGGACCTCGCCATGGTGGCCGCCGCGACCGCGCTGGTGGCGGGCGTGCTGACCATCCTGATGGGGGTGTTCGCCAACTCCCCGCTGGCACTGGCAGCCGGGCTCGCCCTGATCGGCATCGTCGGCGCCACCGTGCTGGCGGTGATCATCGAGGCTGATGTGGGGGTGGCCGCGCTGTTCGTCGTCTACTTCGCCCTCGACCCCGTGGAGCAACTGCTCGGCGTCAGGTGAGCGCTGAGCAGCGCGTATTCGATTCTGCTACGCGGGGCGGCGCCGGCCGAGGTTACCTTGGGCGCGACCGGGGAGGCGTGACCAGCGGGCCCGGGGTTCTGGGGTCGGGGGTCGACGCGGTGGGCGATGCGGTGACGGCGTTCTTCCTCTGCACGGACCGGGCGGAGCGGCACCGGCTGTATGCCGAGCTGGCGCGGTCGGGGCCCGTGCATCGGGTCGTCCTGCCGCACGGCGAGCCGGCCTGGCTGGTCACCGGGTACCAGCAGGCGCGCGCGGCCTTGACCGACCCGCGGCTGGGCATGACAGAGCCCCCGTTCGGCCAGGAGCTGGCGCCGGAACTGCGGGCGGCGGTCAACCACAGCATGCTCAACGTCGATGCACCGCGGCACACCCGGCTGCGGCGGCTGGTGATGTCGGCGTTCACGCGGCGCCGGGTCGAGACCCTGGCTCCCCGGGTGCAGCGGCTGACCGACGAACTGCTCACACCGCTCGACGGGGCCACCGGGTTCGACCTGATCGCCGAGTTCGCCTACCCGCTGCCGGTGGCGGTGATCTGCGAGCTGCTCGGCGTCCCGCCGGACGGGCGGGAGAGCTTCCGGAAGTGGTCGTGGGCCGACGTCAACGCCTCGGTGCTCGGGCTGGAGGCCTACGCCGAGGCCGCCGGGGAGTTCGTCGACTACCTGCGAGTGCTGATCGCGGCCAAGCGGGCGTGCCCCGGCGACGACCTGGTCTCGGCGCTGGTCGCGGCACGGGACGAGAGTGACCAGCTCAGCGAGGAGACGTTCGAGCTGGCCGGCACGGTCGTGCGGGCCGGGGACCTCGTGCTCGCGGGGCTGCTCGCTGCCAACCGCGACCCGGCCACCGTGCCCGACGCGCACATGCTGGACGTGGCCCGCGCGCCCGGTCCGCACCTCGCGTTCGGGCACGGAGCGCACTTCTGCCTCGGCGCGCCGCTGGCCCGGCTGGAAGCGCAGACAGCGCTGCGCAGCCTGCTCGCCCGATTCCCCGACCTGCGCCTGGCCGTCGCACCGGAGCACGTCGAGTCCTCTCCCGGCCTGCTCATGAACGGCTTGGAGGCGCTGCCCGTCACCCGCGGTTGAGGCACCCGACCGGCTCAGGGCGCGACGACCTGAGCCGCGTTTCGATCTCGACACGACCGGTCACGTTCCGTATCCTCGAGGCCGATCACGGCTCCGCGTGTTGGCTGCGGTTTGTGTGCACCGGCGGCGGGGCGGGTCTCCGCGTGCGGTGTACCGCGGAGGGCGGGATCTGGGTGCCGCAGTGCCCTGGGACCCGGTCGATGCGCCCCTCGCGTGACGCCCTGACCAGTCCAGTTCCGAGAATCCGAGGCTCGTGACCTGTGAAGAATTCGGCGACGTGGAGCACCCGGGCGGCGAGCGCGCGGTGACACCTCAACGACGGGCCGTCCGCGGCCGAGGCACGGGTCGGCGGCGGCCCAATGCCAGGAACCGCACCCGGTTCACCCGCCTGGTGGTCATCGTCGCCGGCCTGTTGCTGATCATCGCATTGGTGATCAGCGCGATGCCGCCCCTCCCCATCGCCGCCCCGGCGCAACCGACCGACACCTCCGCTCCGCCCCAACCCTGACCCGAGCAGAGGAAACGTGGCGGCCCGCTAGGGGATGAGGGTGAACTGGTCCGGGCCGAGGGTGGGGTCTGGGACGACGGCGGCGCCGAGCACGATCAGCCGGTGGCCGGCGGCGAGCTCACGGCCACGGTGGCCGGCCAGGCTGGCGTAGGCGTCGGCGCTGACCCGCAGCTCACTCGGGAACTCGCCGCCCTCCTCCAGCCGCAGCAGGTGCGCGCTCGCCGCATCGAGCAGCGCAGCCAGCGGCGCCGGCGGCGAAGCGGCGAGCGGCGGGGCAGGGGGGCGCCGGGCGGCGTGTGGGGCGTCCGCCGGACTCACGGGCGGTCACCGTCCCCCGCGACCAGCGACACCGGGACATCCCGCTCCATCAGCACCTGCAGCTCGCCGAGAGCATCGAGCGCGCGGCGGGCCTGCTCCGCGTCCAGCCGTTCCAGGCCGAGGAAGTCCGAGCAGATCTCGCGCATGGCGGCGTCCGCGATGGCCCGGCCGTCGGGCTCCAGACGCACGAGCAGCCCGCGCAGCGTGTCCGGGTCGGCCACCCGGGTCACCAGGCCGACCTCGACGAGTCGGTCGACCTGCTTGCTGACGGCTCCCGAGGTGATCAGCAGGCGGCGGAACAGCTCGGTCGGGCTGAGCGCGTAGCGGGGCCCGGAGCGGCGCAGCGCGAGCAGGATACGCAGGTCACCGGGGCCGAGTCGGTGCCGGCGCGCGACCGCGACGAAGGCCCGCTCGATGTGCTGGGACAGCCGCTGGACGGTCGCGGCGACCATGAACGACGTGACGTCCAGGCCGTCGAGCTCGGCCGACCAGCTCGCGGCGGCGCGCCGCAGGTCCGGTCCAGCCGGCGCGGCGGCGGTGTCGGCGTTGTTCTCGGACGGAGGGATCGGCTCAGAGATCGAGGACAATCCGACCGCCTTCCGCGCCCGAGCAGCAGACCATGATGCTATCCCCGGCGGCCCGGTCGGCGGCCGTGAGCACGCTGTCCCGGTGCCGGGGCAGCCCGGCGACCACCGTGGTGCGACAGCTGCCGCAGATGCCCTCCATACAGGAGAACGGCACGTCGACGCCCTCGTCGAGCAGGGCCTCCAGGATGCTCAGACCGGCCGGGACGAGCACCGTGCGGCCGGTCGCGGCCAGCTCCACGGCCAGTTGCTCACCGGCCTCCGCGCCGTCCTGTTCGGTCACCGGCGGAGCCGCCTCGAGGGGCCTCACCCGGTCACCGGCGCAGGTTCGGAGGAGTCGGGGACGAGTGCGTTGCCCGGGACGAGCTCCTGCCACGGCTGCCCGACGGGGACCGTGGTGTCGGGTAGCGAGCGGACGCCGGTGTAGTCGACGACGTCGAGCCCGATCGGGTCCAGCCCGTCCTCGTTGCGGCGCACCGACTCCAGCAGCCGGGCGCGCAGGTGCAGGACGGCACGGTCGGCGGCGACCACGTGCTCCTTGGTGCGGTCGACGATCGGGCCCATGCTGACCGCGAGCACGGCGTCCTCCTGCTCGATACCGCCGAACCCGGTCCAGCTCTCGTGCATCCGGGAGCGGTCCTGGCCGAGGCGGTCGGACCAGTCGGCGCGGAAGTCGCAGTCACGGTCGTTCCAGAACCGGGGGTCGTCCAAGCCCATCATGGCGAGGATCCGCGCCCGGTCGATCGGCCGGTCGCCGTGCGCGACGATGTACGTGCTGGTCACGGTGTCGCTCTGGGGTACCTCGAAGACGAAGAACTGGTAGGCCGGGGCGGGGATGATCCGCCCGACCGGCAGCAGCACGGGGGTGACGCGGATGCTGTGCGTCGGCGCGCCGTCCGGTCCGGGTGGGCCCTCCCGCTTCGCCACGTAGTGGTAGCCGAACGCGGTGTCCTCGATGTCCAGCGCGGGCGCGTTGTCCGAGACCGCCAGCGCGCCGGGGTTGTCCTCGTCCGCGACCGGCGTGAACTCCTCGAGCATCCAGCTGGGGTTGGCCGTGTTGCTGTGCAGGATGCCGACGTGCGAGCTGTCCGTACCGCCCTCGTAGAGCTGCAGGTAGTTGGCCGCGGTGTTCAGCCGGATCACCGCGCGGTTGCTGTCCGGGCCGGTCATGAAGCCGTACCGGGGCGGCGGGGGTTGCCGCCCCGGTACGCCCAGGTAGGTCCAGACGAGCCCACCGGCCTCCAGCACGGGGAACGCCGGCGCCCTGAGCCGCTCACGGAACTTGGGGTTGCGGTGGTTGGGGGTGTCCATGATCGTGCCGTCCACCGCGAACTGCCAGCCGTGGTACAGGCAGCGGATCCCGCACTTCTCCACCCGGCCGAGCACCAGCGAGACGCCCCGGTGCATGCAGAACTCGTCCAGGATGCCGACCCGCCCGGCCGTGTCACGGAAGACGACGAACGACTCGCCGAGCAGCCGCAGCCGCAGCGGGTCCCCATCCGGCCCGGGCAGCTGCGCCGAGGTGCAGATCGGTAGCCAGAAGCGCCGCATCAGCCGGCCCATCGGGGTGTCGGGGCCGACCCGGGTCAGCGTCTCATTCTCCGCCGCGGTGAGCATCGTGTCCTCCACTGCGCATCCGACGTGCAATTCTTCCATGGAAGTTTCCTTCCGTAGAAGCTATGCTCACCACGATCCGCCGTCAACCCAGCGTCGAGGGGAAGGCACCTGATGGACGATCTCGACCCGCCGCCCGACTATCCGGGGCTGCTGCGACTGGACGGCCGGGTGCTCGTGGTGCTCGGCGCGGGCGCGGGCATCGGCCGGCAGTGCGCACACGCATTGGCCCAGGCCGGCGCGACGGTGGTGTGTGTGGACCGGGAACCCGCCTCGGCCAAGGCAGTGGCCGACGAGGTCGGTGGGCACGCGGTGACGGCCGACGTGACGGGGCGCGCCGAGGTGACCAGGGTGTTCCGGGAGGCGGCCGCTGTCGGGCCGGTCACCGGGGTGGTCGACATCGTCGGGCTGGCGGTGCTGCGGCCGCTGCTGGACTTCGACGACGCCGACTACGACCGCCAGTTCGACGTGGTGCTCCGGCACGCGTTCCTGACGTTGCAGCTGGGCGGCCGCGCGGTGGCCGACGCCGGCGGCGGCGCCATGGTGTTCATCGGCTCGGTCTCCGGGCACACCTACGCGGCCAAGGAGACCGTCTACGGCGCGGCGAAGGCGGCCCTGCACCGGATGGTCGAGTCGGCCGGCCGCGAGCTCGCGCCGCTCGGGGTGCGGGTGAACGCCGTCGCCCCCGGGTTCACGCGCACCCCGCGCCTGAACGTCCTGCTCGACGAGGCGCAGTGGGCCGCCGTCGGCGCAGGCATCCCACGCGGCCACGCGGGCGCGCCGGCCGAGATCGCCGGCCCCGTGCTGTTCCTCGTCTCCGAGCTCGCCAGCTACCTGACCGGCCAGACGATCACCGTCGACGGCGGTATGACCGGCGTGCTGCCCGTCCCGTTCTGACGCATCCAGCCGACACCCCTCGCGGAGCCCCGATGCCCACCACCGCCCCGGCCGCGCACGCCGACCTGCCCCGCTGCCCCTTCGCCCACGGCCAGCCCTACGACCCGCTCACCGTCGCCGCCGCCGAGGACCCGCAGCCGTGGCTGGCCGCCGCCCGCGCCTCGGCGCCGGTCTTCCACCACGAGCCGCTGGACCTGTACGTGGTGACCCGCCACGCCGACATCCTGGCCGTGCTGCGCGACCCGGCCACGTTCTCGTCGCGCCACGCCAACAGGTTCAAGCCCCTGGACTCCCCCGTCCTGCGCACCGCCTTCCCGCACGGCCACCCCGGGCTGCGCGCGATGACGCTGACCGACCCGCCCGCGCACTCCCGGATCCGCCGGCTCGCCAACGTGGCGCTCACCCCGGCCGCGGTCACCCGTATGGAACCGGCCATGCGGCGGCGCTGCGCGCGGCTGGTCGACGGGTTCGCCGCCGACGGGCAGGCCGACCTGGTGGCCCGCTACACGGCGCCGATGACCGTCCTGATGATCACCGACCTGGCCGGCCTGCCCGAGTCGCTCGACCTGGACCTGCACCAATGGGCCCAGGACTACTTCGCCCTGACCCTCGGTGCCCCACCGCT
>DATAYB010000157.1:0-21891 GCA_036272795.1 Pseudonocardia sp. | reverse complement strand
TGATGCACACGGCGTTTGTGGGCGAGCAGCCCGCCGTGCCTGAGTCCAAGGTCGTCGACACGCTGCTGCACGTCTGGCTGAACAGCATCTACCTGACCCCGCCCGAGCTGACCTGCACGCCGGACTGACGTCCCGCTGGTCCAGGGAACGCCAGGGAGTGTCTGGTGGATCTATGCCGAGCGCGCAGCCGGCTGGATGATCCACCAGCCGCTTCCTAGGACGCCGCTCGGGTCTCCTCGGTGTCGCCGTGGTCCGTGTCTCCGGGCCTCGAGTTGGGCGCGTCCACCGGCGCCGACGCCTCGGCGGTGACCTCGCTCTGGGGGCGCCCGTTGCCACGGGTGCCGCCGCTGGCGGCTGCCGGGCTGCTCGAGACACTCGCGGCCGCGGGGGCGGTGGCGGGCGTGTCGAGCTCCTCCGTGGAGGGTTGCTCGGAGACGTTCGCGGCGGCCGGCGGCTTGGCGCGCGGGTACGGGGTCGGCCTCTGGCGTGGCCGGGGACTCGGCCGCCAGGCCTTCGATCGGGGCCGTGGCGAGGGGCGGACAGGTTCGGTGACGGGCTCGACGGTGGTCTCGGCCGCTGCCTCGGTGTCGGCCTCTCCGGCCACCTCGGTGCCGGTGCGCGCGGCACCGTCGGTCACGGCGACCGTGGCGGTGCCGGCAAGAACCTCGTCGTGGCTCGGACCAGTCGCGATCGGGGGCGCCTCCGCCGAGGCGGTCTCGATCCAGGCCGGCTCGACGGGGGTCGACTCCACCGGGGGCATCTCGACGGCGGGCCTCTCAACGGGGGGCGTCTCGACCGAGGGCGTCCCGACCGGTTTCGTATCGGCCCAGGCCTGCGCGGCGAATGCTGCCGCCGCGAACGGCGTTGCGTCGATGTACCCGGCTGAGGCCGGCGCGGGCGCGGACCTGTTGACGGCCGCCGGGTCGGGGTGGGCGCCGTCGGACCAGTAGCCGTAGCTCGCGGCCGGGGCGGCGGTGGTCCTCGCGGCGACCGGGATGGCCTCGGTGGCCGGCTCGGCGGCCGGCTCGGCGACCGGCATGGACCAGCTCGGCGACACGATCGGCAGCGCCTCGGTGGCGGGCTCCAGGGCCGGCACGGGCCTGCTCTGCAGCGCCGGCACCCTGCTCGGAGCGGGGACCGGGAACGCCACGCGGACCTTGCGGCGCTGCCGGATGAAGTGGGCCAGCTCGAGCAGGAACGCCAGCGCGATGAACAGCACGCCGAACGCGCCGATCCAGTTGAAGGGCGGCGGGCTGATCGTGTTGGTGCCGAACAGGTTGACCTGGCCGCGCAGCGCGACGTTGGCGCGCACGCGGGAGTCGGTCAGCAGGAACGCCCCGTCGGGGTCGACCTTGACGCCGGTGCTGGTGGCGAGCAGGTCGAGCTGCTTGCCGGTGACCTGGACAGCCGGGCCGCTGTGGACGGCCTCGTTGACGCCGGAGACGGTACTGCCGGTGATCGCCGCCGCCGCCCGCGCGTTGATCCCGGTCGTACCGCCGGTGATGTGCGCGTTGCTGATCTTGAGGCCCGCGCTGGCGGTGCTGATGCCCGTGCCGCCGACTCCGTTCGTGCTGACCTGGTCGAGCGCAACGACGGTGGCTCCCCGGGAGATCCGGATGCCGGTGTGCCCGCCGGTGACGTGTGCGTCGGTGACCGTGGCGCGCGCCGACCGCCCGCTGATCTGCAGCCCGGTGGTGGAGCCCGCGATGGTCAGCTGGTGCAGGTTGGCATCGGTGGCGCCGACCGAGATCCCGGTCCGTGCCGCGCCGTTGACCTGCGCCGACGCGATCTCGACGGTGCTGACGCCGCCGGTGGCGACGATGCCGCGCAGCCCGCCCTGGGTGTGCACGCCGGTCAGCTTCAGGTGGTTGCTGCCGCCGTTCGCGAGCAGCCCGACCGGCGAGTCGGTGGTGGACACGTTGGTCACCGTTGCGTTGCTCGTCGCGGTCAGCCGGACGCCGCCCCCCAGGTCGTTCGCGCTGGTCACGTTGGCGATCTGGGGCAGGTTCTGGCGCACCACGGCGAGCCCGAACCGGTCGTTGCCCGAGGTGTCGAACCCGCTGATCAACCGGTTCGAGCTGGCGCCGCTCACCAGCACGCCGTTGCCGGCGTTGTGCTGGCTGTGCACGCCGGTCATCGTGGTGCCCCGGTCCCCGCGCAGCACCAGGCCGTCGGACCGGGACAGGGCCAACGTGACAGTGTCCAGGTGCACGTTCTGCGAGCCGGCCAGCTTCAGGCCGATCCCGTTGCCCTTGAGCGTGCTGCGCACGACCGACCCGGTACTGCCGGGGCCGAACGCCACACCGGGTTCGATCCGGGTCCCCGAAGGAGGCGCGGCGGGCGCTGCCGGCGCGGCTGGTGCCGGCGATCCCGCGGGGAGGATGGCCGGCTTGGCGGGCGGCTGAGCGCCGAGGTTGTTCAGGGTGGCGTCGGCGATGTTCAGGGTGCCGCCGGCGCCCGCGACCAGGAAGCCGCGCTGTGCGGTCGCCGCCGGGGTGCCGGCCGGCGGGTCGACGGCGTTGACCGTGAGGCCGTGCAGGTTCAGCGTGGCGCGGCCGACCCAGAGCCCGGCGGCGGTGTTGGAGTTTGCCCCGGAGGCCAGGTTCAGCACGTGTACCTCGGGCCCGTTGTCCAGCAAGGTGCCGGCGGTGAGCACGATCGAGGCGGTCAGCTGTGCCGAGCCGTCGCCGGGCAGCGCCAGCCAACCCGGCGGCAGGAACCGCGCCAGCCCGGCCAGCGTGAGCGGCCCGGGGGCGCGCACCAGGCGGCTGGTCTGGCGGCCGTTGACGACGAGGTCGATATGGCGGCCGCGCACGATGACCAGTGCGTTGGGGCGGCCGGTGCGGTTCCAGTTGGCCTGGGCGGAGGCGGCGGCGGAGGCGCGCTGGGCGGCCCTGCGGTTCGCGGCGGCCTGGGCCTTCGCGGCGCGGCGGGCGGCCAGCGCGGCCCGGTGTGCCGCGAGCGCCCTGGCGTGCGCGGCGCGGCGGGCGGCCTGCTCGGCGGCGCGCTGGGCGCGGATCTCGGCGATGCTCGGCCCGATTGGCTGTTCGAAGAATCCGCCGTCGCCGCCGAACGGGTCGTTGCCGCCGCCGTCGTCGGACAGCGCGGCGAGCTTCACCGGGCTCGGCTTCGCGGCGGGTGCGGGCGCCGGGACCGGGGCGGGGGTGGTCGAGGCGCCGGGCAGGACGGACATGCCGGCGAGCAGGAGGGCGAGTGCGCCGGTCGTCACCGCGCGGGCGGCACGGGTCGGGCGGGGGAGGTTGGTCATGAGGATCTCCCGTCCGGAAGGGCGGTTCGGACCACCTGGCCGTGCTCGACGGCGACGTCCCGGGTGAGCCAGTGCTGGGTGCGGATGGTCAGCAGCGCCCAGATCTTGATCAGAGCCATCGCCCAGGACACCACCACGTAGCCGGGGATGAAGAAGAACGAGGAGGGCCGCTGGGTCAGGTGCGGGAGCAGCTTGGCCGAGCGGGAGATCTGCCACCACAGCGCCAGCACGGCGACGAACAGCCAGTTGCGGTGGATCAGCGAGTACGTCAGGAACGCCGGCCCGACCAGCAGGGTGAAGCAGCTGACCGCCTTGTCCAGCATGGTGTAGGCCAGGAACGGGTGGTGCCACACCCACGGGCGCGACAGCGCCCGCAGGTCTGACCGCCAGGTGTTGCGCGCCCAGCGCAGCCGCTGGGCCACGAAGGTCCACCAGTTGGTCGGGAAGGTCGACCAGACGCGGGCGGTGCGCTGCAGGTAGGTGAGCTGGCCGCGCTCCAGGATCAGCGTGGTCAGCCGCTTGTCGTCACCGGAGAGGCACTGCACGCCCCAGAACGTCTCGGTCATGAAGTCCCGCTCGATCTCCAGCAGCAGCGCGCGGCGGTAGATCGCGGTCCGCCCGGACAGGCATGACACGGCCCGCCCGAAGCGCGTCTGGCAGGCATTCTCGTCGAAGTAGCGGTGGTCGAGGAACATGTCGTTGATCCGGGACAGGAAGCCCTGCCGGTCGTGCGTGTTCTGCCGGGTGCCCACGCCGCCGATGCGCGGGTCGGCGAACGGCTTGCACACCTCTACGGCGACATCGGGCGCCCACACGGTGTCCGAGTCGACCAGTGCCACGAGCTCGGTGCGTGCCGCGTTCCAGCCGACGCGCAGTGCGTCGCGCTTTCCCGGAACCTCGGTGGTGATCACGGTGACCGGGTATCGGCGCGCGATTTCAATGCACACCGTGTCGGTCACGTCGATCACCAGAATGATCTCTTCGACCCGGTTGGCCAGCCAGGACTCAATAGCGCGGGTGAAGATGCCGGGCTTTTCCTGGTACACGGGCACGACCACGGACAACGGCAGTCGGTACTCACCGCCGGCCGGCGCGTAGAGCACCGCGGGAACCCGCCGGATCAGCCACAGCGACCACCGGATCAGGCCGAGAATCCCCAGCGGGGTGCCGAGCACGTAGTACCACCAGGGTGTCGTCATCGGACGCAGCCATTCGGGGCCGTCGGCCCGGCGCCACCCGCCGCTCGCACACCAACGGGATCAGCCGCACCACCGAACGACGTCCGAAACACCGACAGCCCCCCTCAAAGGCTTACTGGCAAGACTCGAGAGTCCCCCAACTCAGTGACAACATCGCACCCGGTCCGGGTCTTGTTACCGCCAAGAAGACGAGCTAGGTCCCTCCGCGGTCAAGGTGATAACCCCCTCAGCCTGGCAATGCTCTCAACGAACGTGTGGCTTTGCGGTGACTCTCAGCGACGACGGGCCCAAAGTAGGAGGCGACCGGTCCGAAAGGCGCTTTGAGCGGTTACTTTCGAGGGCTGATCATTTCGAGATCCAATTGTTAGCCGAAGTTGTTGGCTTCGATGTTACGCAAAGCGGTCAGCGTGTTTGGGTACATTCGAGATTTGATCTTGCCCAATGTCGCGCCTGGTTTGCTCGCCAGTGGGCGGGCGATTTCGATTGCGGCAGACAATACGCCGTCCTCGGGTGCGGTCACGTCGACAATGGCGGCGTTCTCAGCATCGGCACCGCCGTAGCGGCGGCCCGTCGTCATGGCCTCCAGCGCGACACGCGGGGTGAGCTTCGCCTGGATCAGGGCGGACATGCCAGGGGTGAACGGGATCTGGATGTCGACCTCGGGCAGGCAGAAGAAGCCGCGGTCGGACCGCATCACCCGGAAGTCGTGGGCCAGCGCGAGCATGGCGCCCGCCGCGAAGGTGTGGCCCTGCAGCGCGGCCACCGTGGGCATCGGCAGCTCGAGCACCCTGGCCAGCAGCTCGTGCACCTGCTCGAGGTACTCACCGAGCTGGTCGGAGTGCTGGCCGAGCCACTCCAGGTCCAGCCCGTTCGACCAGAACTTGCCGGTGGACGCGGTGACCAGGGCGCGTGGGCCCTCGGCGGCCTCGACCTCGTCGAGTGCCTTGTTGACGCCGGCCAGCCAGTCCGGGTTCCAGCGGTTCTCGTTGTCACCGAGGCTGAGAACGAAGACCTCGCCGTCGCGGTCCAGGCTGGGCATGGGGGAGCTCCTTCGGGGGTTACGTGGCGTCCGGCCGCCCCGGCCGAGACCGGTCGTGCCGAGCTGATGTCAGGATCATGCCGCCGCGGCGCTGGTGGCGCCGCGGCCGGTGGCGCGGACGAACTCGCCGATCTCCTCGATGGCCAGGTGTCCCTCGGCCACCATGTCGGCGAAGGCCTGGAACACGTGCACCTGCCGGTGCCAGACCTGCAGCCGCACCGGCACCCCCGCGGCGGACAGCGCGGCGGTCATCAGCTCGGCGTCGGAAAGCAGCACCTCGACCGAGCCGACCTGGATCAGCACCGGTGGCAGGGCGGACAGGTCTGCCACCAGCAGCGACTCCAGCGGGTCCCCGTCCGCGCCGCGCAGCAGGGCCACCAGGTCGGCGATCCGGTGGATCGGGATGTAGGGGTCGCCCGCGCCGTTGGGGTGGCCGGCGCTGTGCGTGCAGTCCAGGTCCAGCCACGGGGAGAGCGCGACGATGCCACCGGGCGCCGGCAGGCCCTCCGCCATCGCCCGCAGCGCGACCGCGAAGGTGAGGTAGCCACCCGCCGAGTCACCCGCGAACACCACCTGGTGGCCCTGGTAGCCCCGGTCCAGCAGGAGCCGGTACGCGGCGAGGCAGTCGTCCACGGTGACGGCGAGGTGCACCTCCGGCAGCTGCCGGTAGGCGACGCTCAGTACCGGCACCCGCGCCGCCCGGGAGATCCTGGCCACCAGCCTGCGGTGGCTGCGCAGCCCGCAGCTGAAGAAGCCGCCGCCGTGGAAGTACAGCACCGTGGAGTCCGAACCGCGCACGCCAGGGCCGGACACCAGCTCGGCCCGGAAGCCCGGGAACTCCACCCTGCGCACGCGGCTGCCCCTCGGCGCCGGCAGCAGCACGCCGAGATAGTCCACGAGGTAGGTCAGCCGCAGGACCCTCGGAGTCAGCTGGAGCCGGTTCATCAGCTGCCGCAGCGTCCGGTACAGCACCGGGCCGAGCAGTCGGGCGCCCCGGCTGTCCCCCGGCCGTTGCTCGATCACCGGCTCGACCCGACGCGTCCGGGTTTCTTCCGCCATCTCGTCACCACTCCGATGCCGTTGCGATAGTGCGAGCGCATCGTTGCCGACACATCATTACTACTGCATCGTTGCCACGATTTCGCCGAAGTGTCGCACGAGCACCGGGTCGGCGCTATCCGGATGGGATGAGCCGAGGGAACAGCGCGACGACCGCGGAGGTAGTGGCCTCGCGGACCACACCGCCCACCGGCGGCCCGCTAACTTAGGACTTCCGCTGGGCGGGTTGCGATAGCTGTGCGATATCTGGAGGCAGCGATGACCGGAGCCACCTTTGTGCTCGTCCCCGGGGCCGGCGGTTCACCGTGGCTCTGGCACCGGCTGGTCGCCGAGCTCACCGCCCGGGGGCATCGGGCGGTCGCGGTGGAGCTTCCGGCGGGGGACGACTCGGCCGGCCTCGTCGAGTACGCGGACGCCGCGCTCGCGGCCGTGGCGGCGGCCGGCAGGGAGGGCGAGCTGGTGCTGGTCGCGCAGTCGATGGCCGGCCTGATCGCGCCCGAGCTGGCCCGGCGGCTGCCGGCGTCACTGGTCGTGCTGCTCAACGCGATGATCCCGGCGCCCGGTGAGCTGGCCGGCGAATGGTGGGCGAACACCGGCCAGGCCGAGGCCCAGCGCGCGATGGACCTGCGTGAAGGGCGGCCGGTCGACGCCGGGTTCGACCCCGTCACGTACTTCCTGCACGACCTGCCGCCTGAGCTGCTCGAGGACGCCCACGCGAACGCGCCCGAGCAGTCCGGCACGCCGTTCGGCCGGCCCGGACCCGATGTGACCTGGCCGGACGTGCCGATCCGTGTGCTGGCAGGGCGTGCCGACCGGTTCTTCCCGCTGGAGTTCCAGCGGCGGGTGGCGCGCGAGCGGCTCGGGGCCGAGGTCGTCGAGGTACCGGGCGGGCACCTCGCCCCGCTCAGCTACCCCGCGCCACTGGCCGACCGGCTGGAGCAGTACCTCGCCGAGCTGGCCCCGCACCTGGCCTGAGCTCGCCCAGCGGCCCTGGCTCGTGCCCCGTCTAACCTGCGCGCGGGGCGGCGGGCGGCGCTCCGGGGAGCCAGCCTCGGCGGACCAGCTCGTCGACCAGTCGGTGGTACGGCTCCTCGAACCGCCCGGCGGCAGCCGCACGGGGCTCGACCACCGCGCGGATCCGGACCATCTCGGCGGCCACCTCGGCGGGCGGCCGGCCCGGCGTGGCCGCCAGCACCGCCATGCCCAGCGCCGGCTCCGCGCTGGCCGGCAGCTTCACCTCGCGGCCGAGCACGTCGGCGCGCAGCTGGGTCCAGTACCCGCTGCGCGTGCCGCCGCCGGTGAGCAGCAGGTCGCCGTGCACCGGGGCGCCGAGCGCGGCCAGGTACTCGAAGCACAGCCGTTCCACGTAGCTGATGCCCTGCAGCATCGCCGCGTACAGCTCGACGTCGTCGCGGGGCGCCCCCAGCACGAACGCCTCGGCCTCCGGCGCCACGAACGGGAACCGCTCGCCCCGCGCCGACGCCAGCGGGTAGGCGAGCACCCCGGCCGGCTCGTACTCACCGGCGCGGGCGCTCAGCTCGTCCAGCTCGCGGCCGGGGAACTGGCGCGCGATCGCGCCGGCGCCCGTGCTCGACGCGCCACCTGGCAGCCAGCGGCCGTCGGCGGAGCGGTGCGAGTACACGACGCCGAGCGGGTCGGCCAGCGGCTCGTCGGTGACGCCCTTGAGGATCAACGTGGTACCCAGCACCGAGTTCCAGCTGCCCACCGCGAGCGCCCCGGCGCCCAGCTGCGCGGCGCAGCCGTCCGTGCACCCGGCGATCACCGGGGTGCCCTCGGGCAGGCCGGTCAGCTCGGCGGCCGCCGAGCACACGGTGCCGATCGGCGTGCCGGAGCGGACCAGGCCGGGCAGCAACCCCGCCGGCACGCCGAGCCGGTCCAGCACGTCGACCGGCCAGCGCTCGCCGACCAGGTCGGCGCCGGTCTTCAGCGCGTTGCTCAGATCCGTCGGCACGGGGCCGCCGACCAGCGCGCGGTTGATCACGTCGGCCTGGTGCGCGAGCGTCGCCCGGCCGGCCAGCCCGGGGTGTTCGTCCAGTAGCCAGAGCAGCTTCGGCAGCGCCCAGGCCGGCTGCATGCGGCGGTAGCCCAGGCTGGCCCAGACCGCCTCGCCGACCTCGTTGACCCGCTCGGTGAAGCCGGCAGCGCGGGTGTCGTCGTACATCAGGGCGGCGGTCAGCGGGTGCCCGTCGGTGGGGTCGGTGAGCAGCACGGTTCCGGAGGTGCCGTCCACCGCGACCCCGCCGACCCGCCGCCCGGCCAGCCCGCCGAGCGCCCCGGTGCACGCCGACCGGGCGGCGAGCCACCACTGGGCCGGGGCCTGCTCGTGGCGCGGCCCGTCGCGGTGGCTGTGCAGCGCGGCGGTGCCGGTGCCGAGCACCTCCCCGGTGCCGGACACCGCGAGCGCACGCACGCTCTGGGTGCCGAGGTCGATGCCGACCCAGATGTCGGGATCGGAAACCGCGTCGGCCCGACCGCCGGAACTCACGCCCATGCGCCCCGTCCTACCAGAGTCGCAGGCGTACCCGCTGATCATCGGCCGACCACCCGGCGGCGGCACGACATCGACCGGCCGGCCGATGGGGGACACGCCCGTTTGCAGTACCGTTTCGCCGGTGACCGAAGTGGCGGCATCGGCGGTTGCCGAGCTCGAGGCGGCCGTCGCCCGTGAGCTGGAGCCCGCCCTGTCGTTCCTCACCGAGGAGATGGTCGGGTACTTCGTCGACAAGATCCCCGAGCTGGCGATCGAGGACGAGGACATCCGCGAGCTGCTGATCGCCAGCGCGCACGCGAACCTGGTCACGGCGGTCGACATCTTCTCCCACGGCATCCCGGTGGACCAGGTGGAGGTGCCGGCGGCGGCCGCGCACTACGTCCGCAGGATGGCGCAGCGGGACGTGCCGGTGGAGTCGTTGCTGCGGGCGTACCGGCTCGGTGGCGCCCTGTTCCTGCAGTGGTGGCTGCACGCGGTCGGCCAGCACAACCCGAGGCCCGAGGTGCTGCTCGCGGCCACCAAGCACACCGCCTCGGTGGAGACGGCCTACATCGACCAGATCTCCGAGACACTGGTGGGGATCTACGACGACGAGCGCAAGCTCTGGGCGCAGCGGGCGGCGGCCACCCGCGCCGTGCAGGTGCGCACCGTGCTGCTCGACGAGGACCTGGACGCCACCACCGCCGAGGCGCTGACCGGCTACCGGATGCACGGCACCCACCTCGGCGCGGTGGCATGGTCGGCGGCGCCGGACAGTGGCCGGGAGGTCGAGTCCATCGGGCAGCTGCTCGCCGAGACCACCGGTCAGCAGCCGCTCGCCGTGCTCGCCGACGACCGCACGCTGTGGGCCTGGATCTCCGGGCCGAGGGCCGCCGAGCTGGACGCGGCCGTGCTGGACACCGAGCTGCGCAGGCGGGGCTCCTCCGTCCGGCTCGCGCTGGGCAGCCCGGCGACGGGTCTGGTCGGCTTCCGCGCGTCCCACCACGAGGCACTCGGCGCGCAGCGGGTGTCCAACATCCGGGGCGACGACAGTCCCGGGGTCACCGCGTTCTCCGACGTGGCGATGTCGGCGTTCCTGGCCAGGGACCTGCCGGCGGCGCGGCGCTGGGTCGCCGGGGTGCTCGGCGGGCTCGCGCTGGACGACGAGCCGATGGCCGAGCTGCGCCGCACCGTGCTGCTGTTCCTGCAGGCCGGCGCCAGCCTGACCGAGGCCGCCGTCGCGCTGCACCTGCACAAGAACACCGTGCGGTACCGGCTGCGCAAGGCCGAGGACGTCCGCGGCCGGCCGATCAGCGAGCGCCGCCAAGACGTCGAGACCGCGCTGCTCGCCTGCCTGCAGCTCGGCACGTCCGTCCTCATCCGCACGGCCCTATAAGGCGGCGGGGCGACCAGCCCTCAGGCGGCGTCCACCGTGCCGCCGGGCGCGAGGCGCCGGGTGCTCAGCACGCCGGGCTCGGCGACACGGGCGACGGGGTGCACCGGCAGGTCGGCGACCTCCCACGGCTGGCGGCTGACCATGTCCGAGACCATCACGTAGCCGCGCTCGAGCTCGCCGGTGGCGCCGTCGACCAGCCGGTACTCCTGCCGGTCCGAGCCGAACGGCTGGGCCTCCAGCACCACGACCCGCAGCTCACCGGGCTCGAACCCGCAGCGCTCGCGGAGTGCGTCGATCAGCTGCTCGTTGTGCAGGTGGCCCTCGCCGAAGTTCCAGCCGAGCACGGCGCCGGCCACGAACTCGCCGTCCACCACGAAGAAGGACTCGTGCTCGGGGCCGGCGGCCCTTGGCAGCAACCCGAACAGCGCCCGCCCGTGGTGGTGCATGGCGCGGAACACGTAGCCCTTGTGCGCGAGCACCTCGGCCACCTGCTCGCCGTACAGCGTGCGCAGCTGCGACTTCGGGAACCCGGAGTACTTGGTCACCTGCGCGTCGATCTTGGCGATGGCCGACGGGCGCAGCGCCCACATCGAGGTCGCCCAGTTGCCGGCGTAGTACCGCATGGAGAGCAGGAAGGAGAACCGGTCCGGCCAGAGGTTGCCGGCGGCGATGGTGGCCAGCACCGGCGCGACCAGCAGTGCAAGTAGCGCGGGGTCGGCGACGGAGCCCAGGTGGTAGGGCTGGTAGCCCCAGAACAGGTAGGTCGCCGAGAAGATCATGAAGAGGTTCCACTCCAGCGGGACGCCCATCGGCAGCGCGCTGAGGATGTGCAGGTGGAACAGCACCATGACGAGCACCGCGACGGCGGTCACGGAGGGGTCGGTGGACACCAGCAGCACCAGCGGCACGGCGAACTCGACGAGCATGCCGAACCGGGCCAGCGTCTTGGTCAGCAGGGACGGCCGCAGGTCGCTCGGGAAGCTCCGGTACAGCCGACGCTTGATCATCTTCAGGGCCACGAGCGGGCTGTTGCTGAGCATCACCGCGACCACGAACGGGAAGTGCCGGTTCAGCTTCGAGGTCGCCGCGCCCCACCAGATCAGCACGAGCAGCACCTTGGCGGCGACGATCATGTCGACGAACGGGAAGAAGAACAGCAGCAGCGCGACGAAGTAGTGCTCGGGGCGCGCCGCCAGGAAGATCGTCTTGTCGCGCAGCCCGATCAGCGGCAGCAGCACGGCCAGCGGGACCAGGGTGCTCGGCTCCAGGGTCAGCACGGGCCCGGCCAGCCCGGTGCCGGCGTGCGTCACCGGCGAGAGCAGCGGCCAGCACGCGGCACCCAGCAGCGCCACGTAGAGCAGCACGTCGAGCACGCTCCGGGTGCTGCCCCGGGTGAGCGGCACCTTGCCCGGCCACGGCGGCAGCCGCACGGTGCCGGGGCGCAGCCAGTACAGGAAGCCGCCGATCGGGGGGACGAACCGCAGGGTTAGCGGGCCGAAGCCGCAGCCGAGGCCGAGCACCTCGAACAGCAGCGTCCAGATCACCGCCTTCTGGAACACCACCGGCTCGGTCCACCAGTGCGCGATGTCGCTCAGCGGCCCGATGCCCGGGGTCACCCGGATGAACCACAGCCCGGCGAACAGGTAGCCGGCGATCTTGGCCAGGTAGAGCACGTACACGGCCCACGGGGTGCCGAAACCGCTCTCCGCCCAGTGCTTCGCGAGCGGCTGGATACGTTCCAGGCGGGGCTTGAGGTGCCAGAGCTGTACATCGAAGCACCGGGGGAGCTTCGGTGACAGGAAACCCACGGTGACATCTCCTCGCTATGTCGCCCGATGCTGCCGGGCGACGGACTTCTGGTGGTCAGCTGGTGCGCCCGCCCGATAAGTGGGGTTTGTCGGCCGTTCGCCGCTGGCCCGGTGACGGGGCGACCACAGAAGTCTCGACGGGGAGCGAGTACCTGCGTGGCACACGGCGGCTGGCGACCGACGCGGCGGCAGGGGCCCGGCGCGGCACGGGATCACGCCCGTGCGAGCGTTGGGACCGAACGCGGGTACCGGGTCGGGTGGGGATCGCGAAAGTCCGCCCGGTTGGCGGCAGCGCGAAATCCACAGTGACTCCCGACGAGGATTTTCCCAAAGGTAGCGATCGAGCTTATGGGCCAACTGGCCTTGCGACGATGGCTCCCTGAGCCCAAGGTTCGGCGACTCTTTGTACGTGCCGTACAACGCCATGTGGGCGAACAGTGCCCTGATTGTGGCCCATTCGCACTAATGGGTGTCACCTTCGGCGATCGTGGGGTGATGGACCGATCGGGTGGTAATGGCCCCCGCCCCCGCTGGTGTGGCGCGCCCGGAGTGGCGGCGTCAGGCCGTGACCGTCGCGCGGTCGTTCGCGCTGGCCCGGTGCTGCCGAGGGCTGATCCCCCGGACGCGTTTGAACGCGGTGCTCAGCGCGAACGGGCTGGCGTAGCCGACCTTGCGGGCCACCGAGCCGACCGTGGCACCGGGCTCGCGGAGCAGGTCGGCGGCGAGGGTCAGCCGCCACGCGGTCAGGAACGCCATCGGGGGCTCGCCGACCAGATCGGTGAACCGGCGGGCCAGTGCCGCCCTGGACACCCCGGTCTGGCGGGCCAGTGACTCCACCGTCCACGGGTGCGCCGGGTTGTGGTGCAGCAGCCGCAGCGCCGGCCCGACCACCGGGTCGCCGTGCGCGCGGTACCAACCCGGTGCCTGCGCCTCCGGCCGGGCGAACCAGGCGCGCAGCGCTGCGATCAGCAACAGGTCGAGCAGCCGGTCCAGCACCGCCTCCTGGCCGGGCTCGTCCTTGCTGATCTCGTCGGCCAGGTACGGGATCAGCGGGCTCGACCAGCTGTCCGCACGCACCACGAGCAGCGCCGGCAGCGCGTCCAGCAGGCGCTGGCTGGTCTCGCTGCGCAGCTGGTAGGTGCCGGTGAGCATCACGGTGGCGCCGTCCGAGCTGTTGCCCCAGGTGCGCACGCCCATCAGCTGCATGCCCTTGAGCTCGGTGCCGTCGGGCGCGGTGCAGACCTGGCCGGGGTTGATGATCACCTGTGCCGGCGTGCCGGGGTCGTCGGCCACCAGGTACGGGTCGGGACCGCGCAGGATGGCCACGTCGCCCGCGTCCAGCGGCACCTGCTCGCCCACGTCGGGGAGCACCCACGCCGCGCCCCGGACCATCGCCACCAGCGTCAGTGGGGCCTCGTCCTGGATGCGCATGGAGAACGGCGGATCCAGCAGCGAGCGCAGCAGGAATGCCTCCCTGGCTCGCGGACCGTCGAGCAGGCCGGCGATCGAGTCCACGTTCTCAGGCTAGGGCGCCGGTCTTCGATGCTCCAAGACGATTACGCATCTTTCCGCGCGTCCAAGCGATGGACCGTCCAGCTCGTTCGGAGTTCCATTCTCAGCATGACGGACACGCAACGAGGGGTGCGCACGATGAGCTCGCTACTGGTGACCTTGACCGTGATCGGCACACTGGGCAGCACCCTGGTGGCCGGGGTGTTCTACGCCTTCTCCGGCTTCGTGATGCCGGCGCTGGCCCGGATGCCCGCCGCGCAGGGCATGGCGGCCATGCAGTCGATCAACATCACCGCCGTGCGGGCGCCGCTGATGCTCGCGATGTTCGGGACGGCACTGGTCAGCGTGGTGCTGATCGTGTTCGCGGTACGCGGCTGGAGCCAGTCGTACGCCGTCCCGCTGCTGCTCGGCTCGGTGCTCTACCTGCTGGGCTCGATCGTCACGACCATGGTCTTCCACGTGCCCATGAACGACGCGCTCGCCGTGCTGGACCCGACCGCCGCCAGCTCCGCGCGGCCCTGGGCCGACTACCTGAGCCGCTGGAGCGCCGGCAACCAGGTCCGCTGGGTCGTGCCGCTGGCCGCCTCGGTCAGCTACGGCTGGGCGCTGCTGCGCTGATCTGCCGTGTCTGTCGTGCGTCCGATGTGGTGATCGACGGCCTGCTGACGATCTGTCTATGATGACACCATGTCTCACAACGGTGTTCGGGACTCGGGCCAGGCCGCTGTCCCCACTGAGGGTGGTTCGCGGCGGGTCACCGCGAGCGACGGCGTGCCGCTGGTGGTCTACGAGCGGGGCGCCCCCGCCGGGCCGGTGGTGCTGGCGGTGCACGGCTACCCGGACGACCACACGGTGTGGGACGCGGTCACCGAGGAGCTCGCCGGGCGGTATCGCGTGGTCAGCTACGACGTGCGCGGCGCCGGTGCCTCCGGGGTGCCGGCCACCCGGTCCGGGTTCCGGCTCGACCAGCTGGCCGACGACCTGGCCACCGTGGCCGACGCGGTCAGCCCCGGGCGGCCGGTGCACCTGCTGGCGCACGACTGGGGCTCCATCCAGAGCTGGCACGCGATCACGAGCGAGCGGTCCAGTGCCCGGCTCGAGGGGCGGGTCGCCTCGTACACCTCGATCTCCGGGCCGGGGCTCGACCACGCTGGCGCCTGGTTCCGGTCCCGGCTGCGCCGGCCGAGCCCTCGGCGGCTGCGCGAGCTGCTGGTCCAGTTCGCGGCGTCCGGCTACATCGGTTTCTTCCAGCTCCCGGTGGTCCCCGAGCTGGTCTGGCGCAGTGGCCTGCTGCCCCGGCTGATGGGGGTGCTGGCCTCGGCGGACAAGGGGCTGCCGGCGCCCTCGGTGGCCGACGGGGTGCGTGGCCTCGCGCTGTACCGGGAGAACATGCTGCCCCGGCTGACCAGGCCCCGACCGAGGGCGACGAGCGTGCCGGTGCAGGTGCTGGCCCCGACCCAGGACCCGTTCGTCACCGGTCCGCTGCAGTCCGACATCAGCGGCTGGACGAACGCGGCGAGGGTGCGCCGGATCCCGGGTGGGCACTGGCTGCCGCGCACCCGCCCGGCCGTGGTGGCCCGCTGCATGTCCGAGCTGGTCGACCACGTGGAGGGTGGCGCGGAGGCGCGCGGGCTGCGCCGCGCGACGCTGACCGCGCGGGCGGCCGGCAGGCGGCGCCACGACGGTTCACTCGTGGTGGTCACCGGCGCCGGCAGCGGGATCGGGCGCGCCACCGTGCTGGCCTTCGCCGAGCGGGGCGCGGACGTGGTGATCGCCGACCTGAACGAGGTGTCCGCCAAGGCCACCGCCGAGCTCGCCGCCGGCCTGGGCATCGAGGCCACCGCCTACCAGGTGGACGTGGCCGACGCCGAGGCGATGCGCCGCTTCGCCGAGCGGGTGGTCGCCGAGCACGGTGTGCCGGACGTGGTGGTCAACAACGCCGGCATCGGCATGGCCGGCCCGTTCGCGGACACCTCGCTGGACGACTGGCGGCGGGTGATCGACGTCAACCTGTGGGGCGTGATCCATGGCTGCCAGGTGTTCGGTGAGCCGATGGTCGCCCGGGGCGAGGGCGGCCGGATCGTGAACATCGCCTCGGCGGCGGCCTACCTGCCGTCGCGGGGCCTGCCGGCCTACGCCACCACGAAGTCGGCGGTGCTGATGCTCAGCGAGTGCCTGCGCGGCGAGCTGGCCGAGCAGGGCATCGGCGTGGTCGCCATCTGCCCCGGCGTGGTGCACACCAACATCACGGCCACCACCCGCTTCGTCGGCACCGACGACACCGAGCAGAGCCGCCGCCAGCAGGCCACCCACGCTGCCTACGGCAAGCGGAACTTCACGCCGGAGCGCGTGGCGAAGGACATCGTGCGAGCCGTGGAACGCAACACGGCCGTGGCCCCGGTGACGCCGGAGGCGAAGGTCGCGCTGGTGCTGTCACGGCTCACGCCGGCGGTGCTGCGGGCGGCCGCCAAGCGCGAGATCAACCTGTAGCGGGAGCGAGGTGACTTCGATGAGCGAGCAGGCGAAGTTGTCAGTGCAGCCGGCCCGAGCGGTGGAGTCGGCTGGTGTGGTGGAGTCGGCCGGCGTGGTCGACGATCCGGACCAGGTGGCGCTGCGGCCCCGGGATGTCCAGTTCGACTGGGCCAAGCTGCCGATGCACTGGGTGCCGGACGACCCGTTCACCACCCATCTCTTCAACGTGTTGCACCTGCTGCTGCCCGAGGGCGAGCGATGGTTCGTACACGTGTTCTCCGAGGCATTGCCCTTGATCAAGGACGAGCAGCTGGCCGAGGACGTGCGCGGGTTCATCGGCCAGGAGGCCATTCACGCCGAGTCGCACCAGGGTGTGCTGGACCACTTCACCGCCCACGGGCTGGACCCGGAGCCGTACGTCGGCCAGGTTCGCTGGCTGTTCCGCAAGGCACTCGGCGACCGTGACTTCACCGGCCGCCGCGATGCCGCCAAGCGCCGCGAGGAGTGGTTGGTCGAGCGGGCCGCCAGCGTGGCAGCGATCGAGCACTTCACCGCGTTCCTCGGCGACCTGATCCTGAACTCGCCCGGGCTGGACGCCGCGCACACCGATCCCACGATGTTGGACCTGCTGCGCTGGCACGGCGCCGAGGAGGTCGAGCACCGCGCCGTGGCGTTCGACCTGTTCCAGCACCTGGACGGCCGCTACTCGCGCCGGATCCGGCCGATGCTGGTGGTGGCGCCCGGCATGGCCGCGATGTGGTTGCTGGGCCTGCGTTTCCTGATGGCCAACGACCCGACCGGCCGGCGCAGGCCCCGGCTGCGCGACGCCATCCGCGCCCGCCGTCGTTACGGCCTGCCCGGCCTGTGGAAGGTGTTCCGGCTGGTCACGCCGTACCTGCGGCGCGGCTACCACCCCAGCCAGTTCGGCTCGACCAGCCAGGCCGTTGCCTACCTCGCCACCTCGCCGGCCGCGATGGCCGCCGACGAGCGAGCCGGGCGGTGAGTACCGAAGCAGACCACGAGCGGGCGTTGCCGAGTCCTGAGGTCGCTGGCGCCGCGCCGCGGCCAGGGGCGCTGCGCCGGCCACCGGACGAGGAGCTGATCCCGGAGCCGACGCGGTTCTTCCGTGCCATGGGCGCCGGCATCAACCTGATGGGCCGGCTCAGCGTGCTCGGTCGGCGCCCGCCGGTGGTGGCGGTGCACCGGGAGCTGCGCCTGGTGATCGGGGAGGTGCGCGCCGAGGCCCGGGACGTGGTGAGCCTGCGGCTGACCCCGGCCCCCAGCGCGGCGGCCGACGTCCCGCTGCCCGCCTGGCGGCCGGGGGCGCACCTCGACGTGGTGCTGCCGTCCGGGCGGGTCCGCCAGTACTCGCTGTGTGGCGACCCGGCCGACCGCTCCAACTACCGGATCGCGGTGCGGCGGATCGCCGACGGTGGCGGTGGCTCGCGTGAGGTGCACGGGCTGGTCGCGGGCGCCGAGGTCACCGTGCGCGGCCCCCGCTCCGCGTTCCCGCTGATCCAGGCGCCCCGGTACCTGTTCATCGCAGGTGGCATCGGGATCACGCCGATCCTGCCGATGCTGCGAGCCGTGGTGGCCACGCGCGCCGACTGGCGGTTCGTCTACGCCGGCCGCGACCGCGACTCGATGCCGTTCCTCGCCGAGCTCGCCGAGCTGGACCCATCCCGCGTGGTGATCAGGGCGGACGCCGAGCACGGTGGCCCGCCGACCGGCGCCGATCTGCTCGGCAACGCCCCCGGTCGGGGCACCACGGGCTACCTGTGCGGTCCCGCGCCGATGCTCACGGCGGTCCGCGCCGAGCTGCACGCCGCCGGCGCGGCCGGCCCGGTCGATGCGCTGCACGTGGAGCGGTTCGCCGCGCCGCCGGTGCTCGGTGGGCACGCATTCACGGTGGAGCTGGCCCGCTCGGGTGGCATGCTGGACGTGCCGGCGGACCGATCGCTGCTCGAGGTGCTCAGTGAGCGGTTGCCGGACGTGGCGTACTCGTGTCGGCAGGGCTTCTGCGGCACGTGCCGGACCAGGGTGCTCGCCGGCGCGGTGGAGCATCGGGACCGGGTGCTCACGGAGGCGGAGCGGCGGGCGACGATGACGATCTGCGTATCGCGGGCGGAGGGGGATCGGCTGGTGCTCGACCTGTGACGTCGGACCAGGTGGCGAAGCGGATCGACTACGCCTACCCGGCGGCCCGGCACGGCCGGTTACCTCGCCGGATGAGCGCGGAGCGCCGCCGCGAGCACCTGATCAGTACTGCGCTCACCCTGTTCGCCAGCCAGCCGCCCGACCTGGTCACGGTCGACGACGTGGTGCGCGCCGCCGACGTCTCCCGGGCGCTGTTCTACCGGTACTACGCCAACATCCACGATCTGCGGGTCGCCGCGCTGCGCGCCGTGATCGACGAGGTCATCGCGGTGATCGCGCCGCCGGCCGAGGGCAGCCTGCTCGACCAGGTTCGGTACTCGCTGCACGCGTTCCTGGGCTCCGCGCAGACCTACGCCGGCGCGTACGTGGCGCTGCTGCGCACCGGGTCGGTGCTGGCCACACCGGAGACGAACGAGCTGGTGGACAGCGTCCGCGAACACGTCGTGCGGATCGTCAGCGAGCGGCTCGCCGAGGCCAACGGGGTGAGCGCGACCGAGGACTTCCGGCCGGCGCCGATGTTCGAGCTGACCCTGCGCAGCTGGTTCGCCGTCGTCGAGGGTGCCAGCGTGGCGTGGCTGCGAGAGGGCAAGCTGGCGCGCGAGCGGCTGGAGAGCTGGCTGGTCGACCAGTTCGTCGCGATGCTGGCCACCACCGCGCGGCACGACCCGGCAACGGCATCCCAACTCGGCGCCGCCCTCCGCAACACCGCCGCCCCCCAACTCACCTAAGCGCCCCCTCCGCCGCCCTCCGTCGCCGTTCTACCTCCGCCGCACAGACCGTTCCCTTACCGCACAGACCGTGCACAGTCTGTGCGGTAGGTAGACGGTCTGTGCGGTGGAGGTGGCCGGTCGCTACGCGCCGCCGCGTCAGCCAGTCCCAGCGCCGCCGCCGTCGTACTTGTGCGGCCCGTATCGCACGTCGCGTCGCGCGGCTGGGCCACCCAGCTCCAGCCCTTCCGCGCTCCGCTTGCTTGGGTGCCGCTTGTTCGGGTGCCGCTCGCGCGCCGCCTGTGGGGGCACTCGAACGTGTGGTCGATTCGGGCGAACAGGTCGTCACGCGCTGCTCAAGATCGCGCGCTTTTTGGCTTCGCACGGTGATATTGGCGCGCGGCGACACGACCTCATCAATCTATTGGGTGGCGAATGCCTGTGGTTGCAGTGACTGTTGGTAGCTTTTCGCAGCTGGTGATCGTCAAGTGATTGTTGAGGGATGCTGTGCCCCGTGTGCGTGGACTGGTGGTTGCGTTCGCCTGCGCAGTGGGTGCGGTGTTGGGCCTCGGCAGCGCGAACCTCGCCGACGCCACGCTGGCGGCCTGTGGTGGGTTCGCCGCGGAGCGCACGGTCTCGTCCGGCCAACTCCGCGAGTCCGACCAGGTCGTGCGGTCCGGTGCGACTACCGACGGGTCCGATGCGTCGCCGGCGATCGGGCACCGGCTGATGGGCGTGGTCTGTGCCCAGAGTGACGAGCCGGCCGCGCTGCCCCCGGGCAAGCCGTTCGTCGCCACGGCCACCCGGCACCTACCGGCGTCCCCCGAGGCATTGCCGCCGGGGGTGGAGAACCCCGTCACCGACCGGGCGATGGCGTTGGTGATCGGATGGGCGATGTTGGCGCTGATCGGTGGCGGGTTGTTCGTCGGCCGGCGGCCGAGGCGCGTCGCCGACCCCGAGCTCTGACGCCTCGAGGCGTCGTCTGGGCACCGCGCAGCCGGCTGGCTGGCTGATCCACCAGACGCTCCCCAGGGCTGTCAGCGGCAGCCGGACGTGATGCCGACCGGGCGGTTCGGGTCGAAGTAGGCGTCCAGCGGCTCGGGGTCGTGGTAGGTCGGGTCCGCGAAGCGGTCGATCGTCGGGGCGGGCGCGGTGAGGCCCTTGGCGGAGGCGGCGCAGTCCATGCCGTGCCAGTAGCCGCTGGTCCGACCCAGGTACATGCCGCGCGAGGACGGCCGCAGCGAGGTGTCGAGCGGGAACATCCAATGCGTCTCGGAGTGGATCACCACGACGCCGGCCGGTTCCCCGAACGCGTAGGCGAAGACGTAGTTGCTCGTGACGTCAAGGGCGGAGATGCCGTTCCAGTCCACCTGCTGGTACGTGAGCTGGCCGCTCACCCTCGGCGGCGCGGCCAGTCGGTTGGCCGGGGTCAGCCGGACCAGGGTGGTGCCGTAACCGCCGGCGGCGAACCTGGGCGCCACGATGGCCGCGCTGTCCGGGGCGAGCAGGCTGAGCACCGCGTCGGGGTTGTGTCCGGTCAGCATCCTGGGGTCCAGGTAGGACGCGATCAGTGCCTGCCGCACGCGGTCCAGTGCGGCGCCGACCGCCTCGGCGGTCATGCCGTCCACCGGGGCGGCGGGCGGCAGCACGATACCGGCCTCGCCGGCCGGGAAGTTCTCTGCCGGCGTCGCCTCGTAGGGGTTGGTCGAGAAGACCAGCGGCGTCCAGCGGGCGCGGCTGATCCACAGGATGCCGACCGCGGCCAGGATCAGGGCGGCCGCCAGCAGGCGCCGGCGGTTGCTGGCACGGCGGGCCCGAGTGGGTGCTTGGACCACTCGGTCTACCTCGTCGAGCATGGGAGTCTCACTGGTGGGATACGCTTACTGATCTTCGTTTAGGGAGCGAATGTCACCGATGGTGACACCCGCTCGGCAGCCCTCGGGACCGCCATTCAGTCCAGTTGCGGGCATTATCGGTATTTTCACTCCGACATTATGTGTGCGCGCAACTACGAATCGTCACAATACGCGGTTGCCCGAGGTCGCTCGCACGCCACCGTCCGCTGCTCCGGTCGGTGCGCATGGCGCGCGCTCCATCACCCGGTCGGCGGCTGGTCCAGCAGGTCCCACGTCTGGTCGAAACCTGATGGCCGGCGGGCACCAGTCTTGACTAAGTCCAGAGAAGGTGGTGGGGTCGAGCTAGTCCCGACCGCCACGCACGAACCCGAACCGAACCGACCGACGCGCCACCCACCACCACAACGCGAAGGAGCCGCAGCTGTGACCGACACGCCGCACAGCACCGTGCCGACGACGACAGATGCCGGTATCCCGGTACCCAGTGACGAGCACTCGCTCACCGTTGGGCCGGACGGCCCGATCCTGCTGCAGGATTCGTACCTGATCGAGCAGATGGCGAACTTCAACCGGGAGATCATCCCGGAGCGCCAGCCGCACGCGAAGGGCGGTGGCGCGTTCGGTCGTTTCGAGGTGACCGGGGATGTCAGCGCTTACACCAGCGCGGCGGTGTTCCAGCCCGGCACCAGGACCGACACGCTCATCCGGTTCTCCACCGTGGCCGGCGAGCGCGGCACCCCGGACACCTGGCGGGACCCGCGTGGCTTCGCGCTGAAGTTCTACACGTCCGAGGGCAACCTGGACATCGTCGGCAACAACGTGCCGATCTTCTTCATCCGGGACCCGCTGAAGTTCCAGCACTTCATCCGCAGCCAGAAGCGCCGCAAGGCGAACAACCTGCGCGACAACGACATGCAGTGGGACTTC
>DATAYB010000156.1:0-16682 GCA_036272795.1 Pseudonocardia sp. | reverse complement strand
CCGGACACCTCGATCGCGATCGCCTGCTCGACCTCCCGCCCCAGGGCGGTGGAGACCGCGCGGGCGGAGCCGGCGTCCAGGGCCCGCTTGGCCATCGCGACCGGCAGCCTCGGCAGCGCGGCCAGCCGGGCGGCCCAGCGGCGGGCGGTCGGCAGCAGTTCCTCCGCCGGCAGCACGGCGTTGACCAGCCCCAACCGCACCGCCTCCACCGCCTCCACCGGGTCGCCGAAGAGCACCAACTCCTTCGCCCTGACCGGCCCGACGAGCAGCGGCAGCAGCGTGGACAGTCCCCCGGTCGCGCTCAGCCCGAGCTCGACCTCGGGGAACCTGAACCGGGTGCCCTCGGCCGCCAACACCAGGTCGCAGCCCAGGGCGAACTCCGCGCCGGCGCCCACCGCGTGCCCGTGCACCGCGGCGATCACCGGCGCGGGGCAGGCGCGGATCCGCCGGGTGACGTCCTGGATGCGCTGCAGCCGCGCGGGCAGGGTCGCCGGGTCGGACGGCGGCGCCTTCAGGTCGTGGCCGGCGGAGAACGCCCGGCCGTTGCCGAACAGCACCACCGCGCCGACGTCGGCGTCGGTCACCGCGTCGAGGGCGGTGACGAGCCGCTCGACCAGCTCGGGGTCGACCGCGTTGAGCCGCTCCGGCCGGTTCAGCGCCACCAGGCCGATACCGTCGGAGACCTCGACCTCGACGCTGGACACCCGTGCCTCCCGAGAAGCCGCGACTCAACCGATCGATCGATCGATCGTGTACGGTCACGCTAACCAGGGCGCCACCGCCGGTCAACCGCACCGGCTACGGTCACCAGGCGTCGTCTGCCGCGCCACGGGAGGTGCCATGCCAGTCCGGGATGCGACGCCCGACGACCTGCCGATGATCCGCGAGCTCCTGCACCGGCATGCGGCCAGCGAGGCGGACATCGACCTCGGCGAGGCGGGCGACGACGAGCTGGCCGGCGCGCTGTTCGGCCCGGCGCCCACCGCCCGCGCCACCCTCGCCGAGACGGTCGGTACTCCTCCACTCGTCATCGGCCTGGCGCTGTGGTTCCCGACCTTCTCGTCGTGGAGCCTGCGCGGCGGCATCTGGCTGGAAGACCTTTTTGTGGCCGAGGAGCACCGGCGAACCGGGGCCGGCCGCGAGCTGATGGAGGACCTGCGCGCCAGGACCGGCGGCCGCATCGAGTGGGACGTCTCGCGGGGCAACATCCGGGCGGAGCGGTTCTACCGCCGGCTCGGCGCGCGGCCGGTGTCCGGCTGGACGCGCTACCGCTGGCTGCCCGAACTCGACCCCGAGCCCCAGCCCCACCTCGAGCCCCGGCCCGGGAACACCACAGCGCCCGAGGCCGCCCGGCGCGGCTGACGGCCCGCGAGGCGGCACCCACCGAATCGGCCCTGCCGCTACCCCTCGGCAGCGCCCCTTCAGCCGCTCGGGCGAGGCTCGCGGGCCCGCACGGACGGCAGCCGGACCTGCCAGATCTCCTCGACGAGCGCGTGGGTGTCGACGGCGTCGGGCAGCGGGGCGGCGGCCGCCCGGTGGGGCGGCATGCCGAGCAGCTGCAGCGCGAGGCGGGCGTGCGCGGCATCGATCGTGTCGAGGTCCGCCGGGCCGTCCGGCGAGTACCACTTGGCCACTCCGGAGCACATCTCCAGCAGGCCCATCCGCGCGAAGCGCTGGTCCGGCACCGAGAAGACGCCCCGCTCACAGCCCTCGGCGATGGCGTGGCGCCAGAAGTCCTCGTACCGGTCCCTGGTCAGCACCATGCTGGCCCGCCGTTCCGGGGCGAGCGCGCCGATCTCGTTGTCCACCACGGTCGTCTCGTCGCGGTGCAGCGCATGGCTGAGCACGTGCACGTGCACCAGCCGCGTGATCACCAGCTCCGGCGGTGCACCGTCCGCGACCACCCGCTCGGCGGCCGTGATCAACCGGTCCAGGCAGGTCTGCATGATCGAGAAGAGCAGGTCCTCCTTGGTGCCCATGTAGTGGTAGAGGGTCGCCGAGGACAACCCCGCCGCGTCGGCGAGCTCGCGGATGCCGGTGCCCCGGAAGCCGCGAGCGGCGAACAGCCGGACAGCCTCGCGCCACAGCTGCCGCTGGCTGTCGTCGCCCCCTCGGCTCGGTACGCCCATGCCCGCGCTCCGTATCTCGGTCACCCCGGCGGCCCGACCCGCCCGACTGATCGATCAGGTTACGCGCTCTCAACCGATCGACCGATCGAGTGCAGGTGCAAACACTTCGCGGCATTCCCATGCCCGGGCCCACACCCGGGCCGCGTCGCCCCGACCGGGTGGATGTCCGAATCCGTGGCGGGTCTGACCGAAAGGACATGGCTGCGGTGCCGCCGGGGCGGCCAGAGTGGTAGCAACACCCACCGCGGGGCGGCAGAGACCGCGGGGAGCACCCAGACCACAGAGGAGAACCCGGTGAACGACTGCATCGCAGGTGTCGAGATCATCGACAGCCCGCTGGTCCGCGAGGCGACCGAGCTGGTCCGCGACTCCGCCCCCGAACTGCTGTACCACCACTCGCGGCGCGTCTACCTGTTCGGCATGCTGCAGGGCCAGCGCCGGGGGCTGACCCCGGACCCGGAGCTGCTCTACGTCGGCGCGATGTTCCATGACCTGGGCCTGACCGACAAGTTCCGCACGAGGGACCAGCGCTTCGAGGTGGACGGAGCCGACGAGGCCCGCCGCTTCCTGCTCTCGCACGGCATCGCCGAGGACGCCGCGACCCGGGTCTGGACCGCGATCGCGCTGCACACCACACCCGGCATCCCCGAGTTCATGGCGCCGGAGATCGCACTGGTCACCGCCGGCGTGGAGACCGACGTGCTCGGCATCGGCTATGGCGACCTGAACCCTGGCCTGATCGAGGCCGTCACCGCAGCGCACCCCCGACCGGACTTCAAGCGGCAGATCCTGGCCGCCTTCACGCACGGGTTCGAGGACCGCCCGGACACCACGTTCGGCACCGTGAACGCCGACGTGTTGGCGCACTTCTCGCCCAGGTTCACCCGGACCGACTTCGTCGAGGTCATCCAGGGCAACGCCTGGCCGGAGTGACCCTCACGCACGGGCCGGGGTGGGCGGTCAGCGGCCGGGAGCGAGGTCGACCGGCCCCTACCCGGCCGCCGGGAACTCGAACCGACCGTCGGCACCCGAGGTGAAGGGCACGGTGTCGACCACGGCGTCGGGGTTGAGCGGCCCGTACAGGTGCGGGAACAGCTCGTCACCCCCGGGCGCCGGCTCGTAGCGCAGCGGCGGTGTGAGCTTGTCCTCCTCGATCATCAGCAGCACCAGCCCGGACTCGCCGGCGTAGAACGCGTTCGCCACCCCGGCCACCTGGCCGGCGGTGCTGGCGTGGATGAACCCCTGCTCGGCCAGCGACAGGCCGCGGGTGGACACCGTGTAGGCGCCGTCCCGCAGCGCCGACGCCCAGTCCTCGGCATACGCAATGTGGTAGATCAAACCCGCCCCCACGCCTCACCGCCGCCGCCGATCAACACCTGCCGAAACCTACCCGCGAGTCGGGGGTTCCGTAGGGTGACTCGCGGATTCCGTCAGCGCCACGAGGCCGCCCCAGGCCGCCTCGCCGCGATCCCTTGACGCCTGACCGACCCAATGATCTGATTAACCGTATCAATCAGTCTAATTGCTGATCGGCGGGTCGGACCATGACAACCACCCTGGGCACCGAGGCGGGACCGGACACCGGCACGGGCGTGCGGCCCTACCTGTCGGGGTTCGGCAACGAGCACGCCAGCGAGGCAGTGCGCGGCGCGCTCCCGGTGGGGCGCAACTCGCCGCAGCGCGCACCGCTCGGCCTGTATGCCGAGCAGCTCAGCGGCACGGCGTTCACTCAGCCCCGCGCGGTGAACCGGCGCACCTGGGTGTACCGGATCCTGCCCTCGGCGGCGCACCCGGCGTTCCGGCGGATCGACAACGGGACGCTGCGCAGTGCCCCGTTCACCGAGGTCGAGGCCGACCCGAACCGGCTGCGCTGGGACGCCCTGCCGCTCCCCATCGAGCCGACCGACTTTGTCGCCGGGCTGTACACCGTCGGAGGCAACGGCGACACCGGCAGCCACGCCGGCATCGGCATCCACTGTTACGCGGCGAACCGTTCGATGACCGACCGCTACTTCGTGAACGCCGACGGTGAGCTGCTCGTGGTGCCCGAACACGGCCGGCTCACCGTGCACACCGAGCTGGGCATCCTGGACGTGGCACCCGGCGAGATCGTGGTGCTGCCGCGCGGCATCCGGTTCCGCGTCGAGCTGCCGGACAGCACCGCGCGCGGCTACGTCTGCGAGAACTACGGCGCCGCCTTCACGCTGCCCGAGCGTGGCCCGATCGGGGCGAACGGCCTGGCCAACGAGCGCGACTTCCTGGCCCCGGTGGCCGCCTACGAGGACCGGCAGGCGCCGGTGCAGGTGGTGCAGAAGTTCGGCGGCAACCTGTGGGCGGCCGACTACGACCACTCCCCGCTGGACGTGGTGGCCTGGCACGGCAGCTACACCCCGTACAAGTACGACCTGGCCAACTTCATGGTCATCGGCACGATCAGCTTCGACCACCCCGACCCGTCCATCTTCACCGTGCTGACCTCGCCGACCGAAACCCCCGGGCTGGCCAACGCCGACTTCGTGATCTTCCCGCCGCGCTGGCTGGTCGGCGAGGACACCTTCCGGCCGCCGTGGTTCCACCGCAACATCATGTCCGAGTTCATGGGCCTGATCCGGGGGGTCTACGACGCGAAGGCGGAGGGCTTCGTGCCCGGCGGCGCGAGCCTGCACAACACGTTCACCTCGCACGGGCCGGACGCCGACACCTACGCGAAGGCCAGTACCGCCGAGCTCGCGCCGCAGAAGCTGGGCGACACGCTGGCGTTCATGTTCGAGACCCGCTGGACCGTGGTGCCGACCCGGCACGCGCTGGCCGCCGCCCACCGCCAGCCCGACTACGACGCGGTGTGGCGCGGCCTGCAACGGCACTTCACCCCGTGACCACGCAGGACACTGAAACCACTGAAGCTCGGACCGCGCCCGACGCCTCGGAACCCGACACCGACGCGCCCGGGTTCGACGTGCTCACCGCGATCGGCCAGCTACCTGAGGTCGGCCGCAGCCCGCTGCCGCTGTGGTTCCAGGCCGCCGAGAGCCTGCGTGCCTTCACCGACGGGCGCCCGCCGGACACTCCGACCCGCCTGCCCACCGAGGCGACGCTGGCCCGGCACTGGGACGTCAGCCTGTCGACGGTCCGCCAGGCGCTCGGCGCGCTGGAGGGCGAGGGCCTCGTCACCCGGCACCGCAGGCGGGGCACGTTCATCAGTTCCGGAGCCGCGCACCGCCGGAGCCTGCAGGTGTCGGGTTCGGTGGACGCGGTGGTGCGCCAGCAGGCCGGCGACGAGGTCACCGTGCTCGACCGGCTGTCCTGCGCGGTGCCGCCCGCGCTCGCCGAGCACTTCGCCGGCCTCGACGAGCTCGTCCGGATCCGCCGGCTGCGCCGCGACAGCGGGGTGCCGCTGAGCTACGCGGAGAACTTCCTGCGCCCGGAGCTGGCCGCCCGGATCGGCGACGAACGGCTGCGCGCGGCTCCGATGACCCAGATCCTGCGCGACGACCTCGGCCTGCGGCTGGCCCGGATCGAGAACGTGATCGAGGCGCGCAACGCCACACCCCGGCTGGCCGACCTGCTCGAGGTGGACCTGCTCAGCCCTACGCTGCTGTCCACCAACCTGACGCGCGACGCCAACGGGCGCGTCGTCGACGCCGCGCTGATCTACTACCGGGGCGACCGGTTCCGGTTCACGGTGGACATCGACGTCAGCTGAACACCTCAGTCGGGCACGGCCTCCGAACCGGGCGCAGCTGACTCCAGTGCGGTGACCAGGTGCCCGAGGTCGCGGCGGCGCGAGCTGGCGGGCCAGGCAGCCCAGGTGCGCCGGACCAGCGGGTGGCCGACCAGCGGCGCCCAGCGCACCGCGTCCGGCAGCGGCTGCGACCAGTTCGGTGGCGCCAGCGCGAACGCCCTGCCGGTGCCGACCGAGGCGAACTTGACCTCGGCGATCAGTGACTGGCCTTCCGACGCGGGCGGCCCGACGTCGAGGCCGTGGCTGCGCAGGATCGCGGTCAGCTCGTCGTACCAGGCGGGGCTGCCGGAGCGCGGAAAGCCGACCCATTCCAGCCCGGCCAGAGTGTGCAGGCGGACACCGTCCGGCCCGGCGAGCTGGGCGGCGCGCTCGGCGGACAGCAGCACCCCGAGTCGCTCCTCGACAACGGGTACCGCGTCGAGCTCCTGTCCGACGGGGCACTCCCGCAGCAGGCCGACGTCGAGCTCGTCGCGCTGCAGCGCGGCGAACTGGGCGGCCGTCGACAGATGGCGCGGTTGCACCTGGGTGTCGGGGTACGCGGCCGCGAGGTCGGCGAGCGCCGTCGTGAGCAGGTGGGCCGGCAGCTCGAGCGGGATGCCGAGGCGCAGGATGCCGCCACCAGCCGTGCGGTGGCTAGCCAGTCGCGCCACCGCCTGGTCGTAGCGGGCCAGCACGGCGCGGGCCTCGGCGAGCAGCGTCATGCCCGCCTCGGTGGCCGTGACCCCGGTGGCGCCCCGGGACAGCAGCGACACGCCGAGCTCCCGCTCCAGCGCACCGACGGTCTGCGAGAGCGCGGGCTGACTCAGGTGCAGCCGGCGGGCCGCCGCGGAGAGGCTGCCCTCCTCGACGACCGCGACGAACACCCGCATCTCGCGCAGCTCCATGTGTTCATCGCACCACGGGTCACCTGGGTCCCGGCTCGGACCCGGATGCGCGACCGGCCCGCAGCGCGGCCCAGATCATCGGCAGCTGCATCGGCACCCGCGCCCACATCAGGAGCTTGTTGTCGGCAAGGCCCTTGTGCCGACCGGTGCCGGCGTCCAGTGCCATCTGGATGTTCGCCGGCCAGATCGCCAGCAGCGTCGCGACCGCGAGGGGGCCGGCCCACGGCGCGCGGCGGACCAGCCCGACCGCGCACGTCACCTCGACGACCCCGCTGGCGTACACGGCCGCGCGCTTGGCGGGCACCCAGGAGGGGCAGATCTCGGCCATCGTCTTCGGGATCACGAAGTGCAGTGTGCCCACCCCGCCCAGCAGGACGGCGAGCCACAGCGGGCGACCCGGTGACCGCCCGGCGGTCCCGCTCGGCGTCCCGACCGGCGTCTCAGTCGGCTCAGTCAGGGTCTCAGTCGGCTCAATGGAGTCGGACATCACGATTGCACCCGATAAACGATCAGCATGCGTCCGAAGTGTGCAGGACTACGCCATCGGACGCTCACCCGAGTGCCCCTCGTTGGCGGAACTCTGCGTGCGCGACCGCCTCGCTGAGCTGGGCCCTTTGGGTGAAGGCGCGCCGTATCGATTGGGTCGTATTGCGTCGGTGATGCTACGTTCCGGCCACTTTCCGGACCCCATACCCCCGATTTGTGGTCGCTGAGGTGGATGACTTTGCATCGCAAGAACAGCAGTACAGCCAATGGGACGGTGATCACCCTTGCCGAGTTACTCGGCCGGCCTACCGCCCCTGCCCTGGCTGGCGGAGGCGGTTACGCCGCCAGCATCGGAATCGGACTCTCGGTCGCCGCGATCCTGCGCAGGGAGGGCTGCGCGCACCTGCTGGCGGGCCTCGACGGCCCACGCCACCACCAGCTCGATGCCGGGTCACCCCGGCTGAAGCTCGCCGGGGCGACCGGCGCGATGGTCGCGGTCGGCTCGCTCGCCGGCTTCAGCGCGCTGGGTGGCCTGCCCACCTCTGACCCGGTGTTCGCCGCGGTGCAGAACCTGGGCAGCGCCTTCGTCGAGAACGCCGCCAACCAGGAACCGGCCGCGCCGGCCCCGATCTTCCGGTCGGTGATCCGTCCGGACGGTTCGATCGTGCCGTCCGTGAGCACGGCCGCCCCGCTGTTCCGTGCCGGCGCTCCCGGGGCCGACAGCAATGACTCGGTCAGCTCGGTCAGCACCCCGCCCGGCGCGGCCACCGCCCAGAGGGACCCCAGCTCCGGCGGCCAGGCGCTCGCCAGCGGTACGGGTACCACGTCGGGCTCGGTTCCGGCCCAGCGTGGCGAGCCGAGCTCGCCGTCCGGTTCGGGGGCGGCTTCGGCGCCGACCTCCGCGTCGACGGGTGGGCCGTCCGGCTCGCCCGCCGGCGGGTCCACGACGACGCTGGCCCAGGGTGCGGACAGCTCGTCGAGCCGCTCGTCCAACGGATCGACGAGCACCTCCGACAGCGCCCGCACCTCGGGCGGCTCCGGCGCCTCGGACAGCGCTCCCTCGAACAGCGGCACCGCGGGCAGTTCGAGTAGCGACACCGCGAGTGGCGGGGCTGCCTCGGCGGCCGAAGCGCCCGCCGCCAGCGCAGCCCCGTCCAATGGCGGCACGGGCGGCACGAACGGCTCCGGGAACGGCTCCGCATCCGGCGGTGCGTCCGCCTCGGGCGACACCTCGGCGGCCGGCTCAGCGTCGACGTCCGGCTCAGCGTCAACGTCCGGCTCAGCGTCAACGTCCGGCGGCTCGTCGGCCGCCGCGGCCAGCGGTTCGAACGGCTCTAACTCGAGCTCCAGCTCCGGCGGGACTTCGACGTCCGGCGGCTCGGCTTCTGGTGGCGGCTCGGCTTCTGGTGGCGGCTCGGCGTCTAGCGCGGCCAAGAGTGCCGGCGGCTCGGGCGACAGCGCCGGCGGCTCGAGCGGCGCAACCGGCTCCAGCAGCGCCACCAGTTCCAAGACCTCCGCCAACAGCGGCAAGGGCTCCGGCGGCACCAAGAGCTCCAACAGCTCGACCGGCAGCGCGAAGCAAAGCTCCAGCAGCAGCGGGAAGAGCTCGAGCAGCCGCAGCTCCAAGAACAGTGGCAGCTCCAAGAGCAGCAGCTCGAAGACGAGCTCCGGCGACAGCGGTTCGAAGAGCTCGAAGAGCAGCAAGAGCTCCGACTCCGGCGGGTCGGGCAGCCACAGCTCCGGCAGCCACAGCTCGGACGGCGGCGGCCACTCCGGCGGCGGCGGGCACTCCGGTGGAGGCGGCGGCCACTCCGGCGGGGGCGGCGGCCACTCCGGCGGCGGCGGCGGCCACTAGCGGTTCACCGGCCGCTGGGCGATGGACACGAGGTACCCCGTGCGCCGGCTTCGCCGGCCCGGTCGAGTCGATCAGGACCGACCGGGTTCGGCGGGGCCGGCGCCTCGCGAGCGGGCTACGCCGACCGGCGCGGCCGCCTACCGAGCCGGTTGGGACCACCGATCCGCTCGCAGCCGCGAAAGACCCCCAGGCCGCCCCACAACGTTCCCATCCACGGCCAGTCTCCCGTCGAGCGGAGCGCGCCGGCGGCCGCTCTCACCCGGCTCTGGAAACCTCACCGAGCCTCTGTGACCCCAGCCCAATCGCCACTAGGGTCACCGCCATGAACGAGCGCGCCTCCGAGCTCGTCGGTGAGCTCGCCAGGGACTTCAGAGACAAGCTCCCCGAGCTGACACCCCGGATGTCCGCCATGTTCATCGAGGTCATCCCCGAGTTCCGCCACGACGAGGCCGTGCAGCGGTTGATGGTGGCCAGCACCGGGTCCAACCTGGCCGTGGTCATCGACATGCTGATGCTGGGGATCTCCCTCGAGGACATCTCCGTGCCCGCGGCCGCCGCGGAGTACGCGCGCCGGTTCGCCCAGCACGACATGTCGCTGGAGGCGCTGCTGCGCGCCTACCGGCTCGGCGAGCACATGATGCTCGAATGGTTCATCGACGCCATCGAGGCCCGCGACGTCTCGACCACCGACGCGCTCGCCGCCACGCGTCGCGTCGCGGCGCTCATCAACGGCTACATCGACCAGATCATCGCGGAGCTCACCGACATCTACCAGAGCGAACGCGACCGTTGGGAACAGCGCTCGGAGAGCGTGCGCGCCGCACAGATCCGGGCAGTACTCACGACCGAGGGCCTCGAGACGTCCGCCGCCGAGGAAATGCTCGGGGTGAGCCTGCGTGGGTGGCACATCGCCACTGTCGCCTGGACCGCGGAGACGGGCGCCGAGTCCGTGTTGCGCGGCGTCGGCAGACTGCTCTCCGAGGTGGCCGGCCGAACTCCGTTGACCATCTTCGCCGACTCCGCCACCGTCTGGGCGTGGGTGCGCTACCCCACCACGCCCGCGCTGGACACCGGCCTTCTGGCGACACGCCTGGCCGAGCATCCTGGCCTGCGCATCTCGCTGGGTGAACCGGGTGCCGGTGTCGCGGGCTTCCGCGCCTCACACACCGAGGCGCTGCGCGCCCGCAAGGTCGCGGAACTCGAGGGACAGACGAAGCAGCAGGTGTACCGACACTCACCGTTGGCGCTGGCCGGACTGCTGATCGAGCAGCGCGATGAGGTTGCACTCTGGGTGCGACGGACCCTCGGCAAGCTCGCGGCGGATAACGAGTCGTCGGCCCGTCTCCGGGAGACCCTGCGGATCTTCCTGGAGCTGAGCGGAAGCTTCAACGACACCGCCGCAAGAATGCACGTGCACAAGAACACCGTTCTCTACCGCGTGCGTAAGGCCGAGGAGATCCTCGGGCACTCGATCAACGACGGGCGCCTACCCGTCGAGGTGGCGCTCCACCTCTGCGACCAGTTGGCGCTCGCCGCCTCGACGTCGATCGCCAAGAGCCAGGCCGGGTGAGCATGTGAATAGACCCCAGCCAGCGCTCAGATATGAGATGCCAAGCCAGCCGCGGACCGTAGGGCTCCGTCATGCTGCTCGACGAGCTCGCGGCGGAGACCACGAGTCGCCGCCTTCACAACATCGATCGCCGCATGGACGACTGGAATCATGAATGGGAAGAAGACGAAGGTCACGTAGCAGATGAAGAACCAAACGAGTGTGTTGTCCATGGAATAACCGTAGGAACGGGCTGCCGCCACAACCATGGACCCGTGGCCCAGCACTGAGCTGGGCGATCTGTGACCGGGTCACACAATCCGCCCCGGCCGCGGCCGGGGCGGACCGAGCACAGCGCAGCGCAAGCCGACCATGGCTCCATCGAAGGGTCCCTGGTGCACGCGCTCAGGAAAAAACCGGTGCATTCTCACATCCGCGACTCAGCCCGACAAGATCCCCGACTCGCGGAGCGCGGGGGTGGCGGCGAGCAGGGTTGGGGGGTCGTAGGCGCGGATCGGGGGGACGGGGGCGGTGATGGGTGCTACGTCGACGAGGGCGTGTTGGCCGGTGCAGCCCTGGGCGAGGCGGGAGGTGCCCCGGTCGGCGGTGAGCACGTTCGGGTTGCCGTGCGCGCAGGTCGCTAGCTCGCTGGACGGGTCGAACCAGGCGCCCGTGGACAGCTGCACCACGCCGCGCCGGACGTCCTCGGAGAGCACAGCACCGGCCAGGCAGCTGCCCCGGTCGTTGAACACGCGGACCACCTGGCCCGCCCGGATCCCGCGCGCCTCGGCGTCCTCGGGGTGCAGCCGCACCGGTTCCCGCCCGGCCACCTTGGAGCCCTGGCTGTGCGCGCCCATGTCCAGCTGGCTGTGCAGCCGTGTGGCCGGCTGGTTGGCGATCAGGTGCAGCCCGAACCGCCGCGCACCTTCGCCACCGAGCCAGTCCTGAGGCTCCAGCCAGCGCGGATACCCAGGGCAGTCGGAGTAGCCGAAGCCGGCCACGGTCTCCGAGTACAGCTCGATGCGGCCGCTCGGGGTGCCCAACGGGTGCCGCAGCGGGTCGGCGCGGAAGTCCGCCAGCAACACCCGGTCGTGCCGATGGCCGGGCAGCGCGACGGAGCCCGTCGCCCAGAACCGCTCGAAGTCCGGCAGCTCGTGGCCCAGCGCGGTGAGGCCGGCCCGCCACTGCTCGTAGAGGTGCTCGAGCCACCGCGCCGGGCTCCGCCCCTCGGTGAACGTCTCGGCGATGCCCAGGCGGTCGGCCAGCCCGGCGAAGATCTCGTGGTCGTCGCGTGCCTCGCCGAACGGCTCCCGGACCCGCTTCATCGCGAGCAGGTGGCTGTCGCCCCGGCCGACCCCGAGGTCGTCGCGCTCCACCGTGGTGGTCGCCGGCAGCACGATGTCCGCGTGCCGGGCGGCGGCCGTCCAGTACGGCTCGTGCACGACGACGGTGTCCGGCCTGGTGAACGCCTCGCGCAGGCGCCGCAGGTCCTGGTGGTGGTGGAACGGGTTGCCGCCGGTCCAGTAGACGAGCCGCACGTGCGGGTACGGCTGCCGGCCGCCGTTGTAGTCGAACGGCTCGCCGGGGTGCAGCAGCATGTCGGAGACCCGGGCGACGGGGATGAACGAGCTGACCGGGTTGCGGCCCTGCGCCAACCCCGGCCGGGAGTACGGCGTCTCCCCACCACCGACATCGGCCATCGAGCCGTAGCCGTGCCCGAACCCGCCGCCGGGCAGCCCGAGCTGGCCGAGCATGGCCGCCAGCGCGATGCCGGCCCAGACCGGCTGCTCGCCGTGCTCCGTGCGCTGCAGCGACCAGCTGACGTGCACCAACGTGCGGCTCGACGCCATCCGCCGCGCCAGCGCGCGCAGCCGCTCGGGGTCCAGCCCACACAGCGGCGCGGCCCACTCGGGGTCCTTGGGGCGGCCGTCCAGCTCGCCGCGCAGGTAGGCCAGGAAGTGTTCGGCGCCGGTCGTGTAGCGGCGCAGGAACGTGTGGTCGGCGAGCCCCTCGGCGTCCAGCACCCAGCACAGCGCGAGCATCGCCGCCACATCGGTACCGGGCACCAGCGGGAACCAGTCACCGGCCACCTCGGGCGGCAGGTCGTCACGCAGCGGGCTGAAGCTGGCCACCCGCATGCCCCGCTCGAGCGCCGCGCCGAGGTGCCCGCCGACGGTGTGCCGGGTACGGCCGCCCGGGGCCACCCACGTGTTGCTGGTGCGCAGCCCGCCGAGGGCGACGAGCAGCTCGGTGTGTTCGGCGATCACCGGCCACGAGGTACCGCCGAACAGCGCCTGCGCGGCCTCGGCCGGCCCCAGGATGTGTGGCAGCACGACCACCGAGGCGCCGTGGCTGTAGGTGTTGACCGAGCGCGTGAAGCCACCGAAGCAGTTCAGGAACCGGTGCAGCTGGCTCTGCGCATGGTGGAACCGCCCCGCGCTGGCCCAGCCGTAGGAGCCGCCGTAGATCGCCTCGTTGCCGTGTTCGGCGCGTACCCTGCCGAGCTCGCCGGCGAGCAGGTCGAGCGCGTCTGCCCAGTCGAGCTCGACGAACTCGTCCGTGCCGCGCGACCGGTCCGCCCCAGGCCCCCGCTCCAGCCAGCCTCTGCGGACCGAGGGCCGGGCCACCCGGGAGCGGTGGTGCACGGCGTCGGTCAGGTTGGCCAGCAATGGCGACGGGTCCGGGTCCAGCGGGTGCGGTTCGATCCGCAGCCGGTCGCCGTCCTCGGTCGCGGTGAACGCACCCCAATGCGAGCTGTTCGGCACCGGGCGCGCGTCAGCCACCTGTCGACCCCTCCCCACGAGCAACGGCCGGACTCCCGACCAAGGCCCACCCTAAGCCGAAACAGGGCACCTCAACAGCCTTCCCCCAGTCCACCGCCCTTTCCAAGTCCACGGCTTTCCCCAAATCCGCCGCTTTCCCCAAGCTCAACCTCACTGGCGTTTGATCACACTTGAGGAACGCCAGTGTGGTTGGACTCGGCGATCGAGGGCGAGGTCCAGCGCCCGGTCAGCTCGCATCGCCGGACGGGTCGGCGGCCGCCGACGCGATCCAGCGGGCCTGCGCGGCCGTCCGGTCGCCGTCGGGGTCGGCCACCAGCCGCAGCTCCTTCTTGTCGACCTTGCTCAGCGTGGACCGGGGCAGCTCCCGCACCACGTACACCGCGCGCGGCACCTTGAAGTCCGCCAGCCGCGCGGCACACTCCGTCGCGATCCGATCGGCCAGCCCGTCCGAGGCCCCGCCGGTGACCCGGATGAACGCCACCGGCACCTCGTCGAGCTTCTCGTCCGGGCGCCCCACCACCGCCGCTTCGACCACACCGGCGACGCCCAGGATGACCCGCTCGACCTCGGACGCGCTGACGTTCTCCGCACCGACCCGGAGCATGTCCTTCTCGCGGTTGGCGAAGCTCAGGTGGCCGTCGGCGTGCGCGGTGACCAGGTCGCCGGTGCGGAACCAGCCCTCGTCGTCGAAGCTCGCCCCGGTCGCGTCCGGCTGGTTGAGGTACTCGGCGAACAGCGACAGCCCGGCCACACCCCGCACCTGCAGCTCCCCGGTCTCCTCCGCCCCAACTGGGGTCACGCCGTCCTCCCGGACCACCCGCACCCCGTACTCGCTGGCAGGGCGCCCCATCGACAGCGGCCGGTTGGGCAGGTACGCGTCGCCGATCACCGGGTGCGTGATCGTCTCGGTCATGCCCCACCAGCCGATCGTCTTCACGCCGTAGCGCGCGTCGGACGGAATGTCGCACACCCCCGCGCCGAACAGGCGGTAGCTGTGCCCGGCCGGGGCCTCGCCGGCGAGCACGAACCGCTGGGACAGCCCGACCAGTGAAAGGAACGTGCACCCGTGGCGCAGCGAGATGTCCCAGAACCGGCTGCTCGACCACTTCGGCACGAGCACCATCCGCGCGCCCGTCCACAGGGTGGCCAGCATCGAGTAGGCCAGCGCATTCGTGTGGAACAGCGGCAGGTAGACCAGGTGGCAGTCGTCAGGGTCCAGGGTCTCGTGCGCCGCGTTGGTGCGCGCGCCCCAGAGTGCGTTGGCCTGCGTCCAGAGCACGCCCTTGGGCCGAGAGGTCGTGCCGGACGTGTACTGCACGCTCATCGGCGCCAGCGGGTCGACGGGGCGAGCCGGCACTTCGTCCGGGTTACCCAGCAGCGTGGCGAACGACTCGCCGACCACCGGCGCAGGCCGCCCGCTGTTGTGGCCGGTGCACACCTGGAAGCGGACCGCCGGCGCGTGCTTGGCGACCAGATCGGCGAACGCGGGCTGGGTGATCGTGGCGACGGCGGCGCAGTCCTCGGCGTAGTAGGCCAGCTCGTCGCCGGCCGAGCGCGTGTTGGTGGTGACCGCGACCGCCCCGAGCGCGGCGCAGCCGAACCACGCCATCAGGAACTCCGGTGAGTTCTCCAGGTGGATGAGCACGCGGTCGCCCACCCCGACCCCACGCCGGGCCAGGCCGGCGGCCACGGCGGCGGCGTCCCTGGCCAGCTCGCGGTAGGTCCAGGTCCGGCTCGGCCCCTCGAAAGGCGCCCAGGTGACGAAGGGGCGGTCGCCACCGACGGCGACCCTGGTCAGCAGCAGCCGCCACACATCGAGGTCGCGGAACGGATGCAGGTCGGCGGCGGTCAGTCGTACCCGGGTCATGCCCGCCCGGTCCAGCTCGGCACCATCCGGTCAGCGTCTCACGCCAGCCGGGTTCGCGCGGCGGACACGGTCATCAGCCGGGCTGCCTCGTCCGGGTAGCGCGCCACGAGCTCTTCGATGTCCTGCTCGCGGCCCTCCTCGACGGCTTCGTTGACCTCGAAGATGTAGCGCTCGTGCAGCTCGCGCAGGCGGCGCTCGATGTCCTGGCCCATGCGTCCTCCCGGCGTCGAGGCGCTGCCCTCGCGGTGTGCCGTCGTTGGCGTCCACCGATCGTTCGCTGTGTCGCATCGAATCGATTCGATGCTGGTACAGCTAACCTCCGGCGACGCGGATACGGCAAGCCGCCAGGCGGTTATTCACCGTTCCGGGCGCCGATCAGGCTGCCGATCAGCCCGCCCGGACCCCAAACCGCCGCCACACCGCTGCACCGCCGGGCCGCCACACCGCTGCACCGCCGGGCCGATCAGCCGCTGCCCGCCCGGCCGTGATCATCAGGACGTCAGCGCTGCCGCGGTGGCTCGAAAACAGCCCTCCGGTCCTCATGATCACCGAGAAGGCGGGCGGCTGTCCGAGCTCGGCTCCCTTGTGCTCGCGCTCGGTTCCGCTGCGCTCGACCGGGAGATATCTCAGACCGGGTTCGGACTAGTTGCCGGCGTCGTCGCCCGAGTCGCCGCCGTCGTCCCGAGAGCCCCCGTTGTCGCCCGAGTCGCCGTTGTCTCCGTTGTTGTCGTCGCCGTTGTTGTCGTCGCCACCGTTGTCGTCCGAGCCCTTCTTGACCTGGACGTGGTCGCCGACGTTGAGGGTGCTGAAGAACGCCTCGGCGTCGGCCAGCGCCAGGTGCACGCAGCCGGCGGAGGCCTTGTCCGGGTCACCGGCGTGGAACGCGATGCCGCCGTCCTCGAAGAACACCGAGTAGGGCATCGGCGCCGGCTGGCCGTTCGGCATCAGGAACTCTTGGCTCTTGTGGTCCTTGTCCTTGCGGTACACGCGGAAGGTGTCGCCCGCCGGGGTCTCCGCCCCGTCACCGCCGCTGGCGATGGCGACCGGACCCCGGATGACCTGGCCGTTGCGGATCAGCCATGCCTTCTGCGCGTCCAGGTCGACGCAGGCCTGGGCCGCCGCATCGCACGGCGTGCCGGCCACCTCGGCCGGGCCGCCGTCAGCGAAGGCCGGACCGGCGAACAGCGTGCCGGCCATCGCGCTGAGCACGAGCGCACCGCCTGCCACGGTCGCGAGTCGCCGACGATTCAGGTAGTACCTGGACATTCACGTACCTTCCGAGACTGGTGCGACGATCCCGCAAGCCGGTCGGGGAACCCGGCCTTCAGGGGTCTAGACGCGCCAGCCCAGAATTGGATTCGATCAGTCACTGAGAGTGGCCACAGGT